>CALXJV010000041.1 GCA_944388715.1 uncultured Clostridia bacterium | reverse complement strand
ATATTAGAAAGTAGATTAGATAATGTTGTATATAGATTAGGATTTGGAACATCAAGAGCACAAGCAAGACAATTTGTTAACCATGCACAATTTGAAGTAAATGGTCAAAAAGTAGATATACCATCTTACTTAGTAAAACCAGGAGATGTAATCACAGTAAGAGAAAGCAGAAAAGACAATTCAACAATAAAAGTAAATATTGAAGAATCAGCTAAAAGACCAGTTCCAGCATGGTTAGAAAAAGATAATGAAAAAATGAGTGGTAAAGTAATAAGATTAGCTGCTAGAGAAGATATTGATATTCCAATCGAAGAACATTTAATAGTAGAGCTTTACTCAAAATAATAGTAAGAATTAATTATAAAAGGTTAATAAAAACTGTAATAATTTTACTAAAGAAACCTATGAAGTTTTTAAAAAGTTTGAGATTCAATCTCGAATTATTAGGAGGTAAAAATGATAGAATTTGAAAAGCCAAATATTGAATGTCTAGAGGTAGATGATACAAATAACTATGCAAAATTTGTATGTGAACCATTAGAAAGAGGTTATGGAGTAACAATAGGAAACTCTTTAAGAAGAATACTACTTTCATCACTTCCAGGATGTGCAATAACAAGTGCTAAAATTGATGGAGTATTACATGAATTTTCAACAGTACCAAATGTTGTAGAGGATGTACCAGAAATTATAGTTAACTTAAAAAATGTTAGACTTAAATTCTCAGAAAATGAAGAAAAAATACTAAGAATAGATTATAAAGGTGAAGGTGAAGTATTAGCAGGAGATATTATAACTGATGGAACAGTAGAAATATTAAATCCAGAATTACATATAGCAACTGTTTCAGAAGGAGGACATTTAAAAATAGAAATGACTGCTGATAGAGGAAGAGGATATAACTCATCTGAAAAGAACAAAAAACCAAACCAAGATATATCTGTACTTCCAATAGATTCTATCTATACACCAGTAAAAAAAGTAAATTACCAAGTAGAAAATACAAGAGTAGGACAAACGGTAGATTATGACAAATTAGTTATAGAAGTATGGACAGATGGTAGTTTAAAAGCTCATGAAGCATTAAGTTTAGCAGCAAAAGTAATGACAGGACATTTGGAATTATTTATAGACTTATCAGAAGCAACTAAAAATACACAAGTAATGATTGAGAAAGAAGAATCTAAAAAAGAAAAAGTCTTAGAAATGTCAATTGAAGAATTAGAATTATCAGTAAGATCATTCAATTGTTTAAAAAGAGCAGGTATTGCTACAGTAGAAGACTTAATTAATCGTTCAGAAACAGATATGATGAAGGTAAGAAATTTAGGAAAGAAATCATTTGATGAAGTAACAGCAAAATTACATTCATTAGGATTAGACTTTGCTAAAGAAGAAGAATAAAATAAGAAAAGGAGAACATCTTAGTAATGGTCAACAATCATTCATAAGGGGAGGGGACATTCCTCAAACCAAGTGGAAGTGACCAAAGGGTAAGGTGTGTCCCCTGACATATAAAAAAAGGAAGGTGAAAAAATTGGCTACAAATAGAAAATTAGGAAGACCAACAGATATTAGAATGGCAATGTTAAAAACTTTAACAACAGATCTAATTATGCATGGAAAAGTAGAAACAACTTTAGCAAGAGCAAAAGAAGTTAAAGCAATAGCTGATAGCATAATATCATTAGCAATAAAAGAAAAAGACAATTTTGAAGAAGTTGAAGTTAAAGTAGTAAAAGCTAAATTAGATTCAAAAGGTAACAAAGTAACAGAATTAGTAAAAAGCAAAAATGACAAAGAATATTTAAAAGTTGTTAAAGAAGAAACAACTGAAAAAAGACAAAAAGATATGCCATCAAGATTAAATGCTAGAAGAAAAATAATGAAAAAAATAAATAAAGTAACAGATAGTGAAGGTAATAATGTAGACTTACCAGCAAAACTATTTAATGAAATTGCTCCAAAATATGCAGGTAAAAATGTAGGAGGATATACTAGAATATTAAGAGTAGGTCCAAGAAGAGGAGACGGAGCAGAAGTTGCTATATTACAATTAATATAATGAATAAAAAAATTAATCCTTGTCCAAAACTGGAGAGGATTATTTTTTTATTAAAAGCACAAAAAAATAGAATTTACATATAATAAACCATAGGAGGCAATGATATGGAATTTATATTAAATACAATCTTTTGGACATTAGCCTTATATGGTCTATATGAAATTATTAAAAATATCATATACATAAATACATATACAAAATTCAAAAGTAAAGGTATATATTTAATCATTGGGGTAAAAAATCAAGAAGGAGTAATTGAAGGATTTCTAAGGTCAATTTTATTTAAAATTTTATATGGTAGAGAAGATTATTTTAGAAATATTATTGTGGCAGATTTAGAATCTACAGATAATACAAAAGAAATTTCAAAGAAATTATCAAAAGAATATGAATGTTTAAAAGTAGTAAGTTGGAAAGAAGCAAGAGATTTAATGGATAATATAGACGAAAGTTAAAAAATGTCCAAAAGGAAACGTCCCCAATGGACATTTTTTTGCTGAAAAACACTTGATTTTTTTGGTAAAACATGGTACAATATTTACCGTATTAAACACATAAAGTGAGTTTCAAAGGGTGTGCCAATATGGTCCGAAGAAACAAAGAACTTTATGGAAGAAATAACAAAAAGGGAGGAATTTAAAATGGCAGTAGTTGCAATGAAACAATTACTTGAAGCAGGTGTTCACTTTGGACATCAAACAAGAAGATGGGATCCTAAAATGGCAGAATATATATTCCAAGCCAGAAATGGAATTCACATCATTGATTTACAAAAAACTTCTAAAAAACTTGATGAAGCTTATACTTTCTTAAAAGAACAAGTTGAAGAAGGAAAAACAGTTCTATTTGTAGGAACAAAAAAACAAGCACAAGAATGTATGAAAGAAGCAGCATTAAAATGTGGAATGTACTATGTTGATCAAAGATGGTTAGGAGGAATGCTAACAAACTTTGATACAATTCAAAAAAGAATTCAAAGATTAAAAGAATTAGAAGCAATGGAACAAGATGGTACATTTGAAGTATTACCAAAAAAAGAAGTTATTCTATTGAAGAAAGAAATGGAAAAATTAGAAAGAAACTTAGGTGGAATAAAAGAAATGGACAAACTACCAGGCGTTATCTTCTTAGTAGATCCTAAAAAAGAAAGAATAGCAGTATTAGAAGCAAAAAAACTAAATATACCAGTAATAGGATTAGTAGATACAAACTGTAATCCAGAAGAATTAGATTACCCAATTCCAGGTAATGATGACGCAATAAGAGCAGTTAAATTAATAGCTGATGTTATGGCAAATGCAGTTATAGAAGGAAAACAAGGAGAAAGCTTTGAACCAGTAGAAGAACAACAAGAAGAAACAGTATCAGAAGAAAATCCAAGCATAGAAGAAGTTGTAGCTAATGAAGAAGAAGCTAAAAGTGAAGATAAAGAATAATAAAATTAATAAAGAAGAGTAGAGCTTTTCTGCTCTACTCTTTTAATATAAAAAGGAGGAATTTATAATGGTAACAGCTAGCTTAGTAAAAGAGTTAAGAGAAAAAACAGGTGCAGGAATGATGGACTGTAAAAAAGTTTTAACAGAGACAGATGGAGACATGGAGAAAGCAATTGAATTATTAAGAGAAAGAGGAATTGCAAAAGCAGCTAAAAAATCAGGAAGAGTGGCAGCAGAAGGATTAGTTGAAGCATATATTTCAGAAGACGGAAAAGTTGGAGCAATTGTAGAAGTAAATTCAGAAACAGACTTTGTAGCTAAAAATGATGAATTTAAAACATTTGTAATGAATGTAGCAAAACAAGTTGTTGAAAAAAATCCTAAAGATGTAGAAGAATTATTAAATCAAGAAGCTATATTTGAAGCAGGAAAAACAGTAAATGAAGCATTAGTAGGAAAAATAGCAACAATTGGTGAAAATCTAAGTATAAGAAGATTTGCAAGATTTGAATCAAAAGGATTATTAGAATCATATATCCATGGAGATGGAAAAATTGCTGTTTTAATTAACATGACAAAAGGTGAAAAAGAATTAGCAAAAGACTTATGTATGCAAATTGCAGCAGCTAGACCTGAATATTTAAATGAACAATCAGTTCCAGCAGAAAGAGTAGAAAAAGAAAAAGAAATCTTAAAAGTACAAACAATGAATGAAGGAAAACCAGAACAAATAGCAGAAAAAATTGTACAAGGAAGAATTAGAAAATTCTTTGAAGAAATTTGTTTAGTTGACCAAGTATTTGTAAAAGATTCAAATATGAAAGTATCTGAATTATTAAAACAAAAAGATGCAGAAATAGCTGAATTTGCAAGATTTGAAAAAGGTGAAGGAATAGAGAAAAAAGAAGAAAACTTCGCAGAAGAAGTTATGAATCAATTAAAATAAAGGAACTTGAATAAGGAGTACTTTCAATAAGGGCATTTATTGAAAAGTACTCCTTAATAATTATATTATATATATACATTCTCTGAAATAGATTTGAGACTGTAAATAGTAACTATAAATTAAGAAAAAATTAATAAATTTACTAAAAATAGTGTATTTTTTCAAAATATATGATAGAATATCTCTGATAAGAATATATAAGGAGAGTGGAAACATTGGCAAAGTATAAAAGGATACTATTAAAATTAAGTGGAGAGGCTTTAGCAGGAGAACAAAAGACAGGAGTAGATGCAGAAACTGTAGGAAAGATATGTGACAAAATAAAAGAGGTAGTAGAAATGGGAGTACAAGTAGCGATTGTTGTAGGAGGAGGAAACTTCTGGAGGGGAAGAAATGGACATCAAATGGAAAGAACAACAGCAGACTATATGGGAATGTTAGCAACAGCGATGAATGGATTAGCATTGCAAGATGCACTAGAAGCTAGAGGGATATATTCAAGACTTCAAACAGCAATAGAAATGAGAGAAATAGCAGAACCATTTATACAAAGAAAGGCGGAGAAACATTTAGAAAAAGGAAGAGTAGTAATATTTGCATGTGGTACAGGACATCCATATTTTACAACAGATACAGCAGCAGTATTAAGAGCCACAGAAATAAAAGCAGATATAATTTTATTAGGAAAAGCAATTGATGCAGTATATTCAGCAGATCCAAAAGTAAAACCAGATGCAATTAGATTTGAAGAAATATCATATTTAGATGTATTAAACAAAGATTTAAAAGTAATGGATTCAACAGCGACAGCAATGTGTAGAGACAACAATATACCATTATTAGTATTTGGAATAGCAGACCCAGAAAATATAGTAAGAGCTGTAAAAGGTGAAAAAATAGGAACTATAGTGAGTTAAAAAATATAAGGAATTATATTATTTAAAATGATTGAATTAATTAAAGAAGTAAATGTGAATTTAATGATTAATAAAAAATAGAATTGTAAGAATAATTTTAGTGATATAATTTTTATGATGAAATCAAGAATTTTGAAAAAATATAGACTTAAATAAAAGTCAAAAAAGAGGAGGACAATAAAAATGGAATATACAGATTTAAAAGAAAGAATGGGAAAAACAATTAACAATTTTGCTGAGAAATTAGCAGAGGTAAGAGCAGGTAGAGCAAATCCTGCAATATTAAATAAAGTAAAAATAGATTATTATGGAACACCAACACCAATTAATCAAGTAGCTGGAATTTCAGTTCCAGAAGCAAGATTAATAGTAATACAACCATGGGATTTAAGTGTATTAAAAGAAATAGAAAAAGCAATATTAGCATCAGACATAGGAATAAATCCAAATAATGATGGAAAAGTAATAAGACTAGCTTTTCCTGAATTAAATGAAGAGAGAAGAAAAGAATTAGTAAAAGATGTTAAGAAAATGGCAGAAGAAGCTAAAGTTGCAGTAAGAGCAGTAAGAAGAGATGGAATAGAAGAAGCAAAATCAGAGCAAAAAGAAGGAATTATAACAGAAGATGAATTAAAACAAGCAGAAAATGAAATACAAAAAATTACAGACAAGAGTGTAGGAGAAATTGATGAAATATTAAATAAGAAAGAAAAAGAAATAATGAGTGTATAATGCAATATTTAAAAAAGAAAATTCTATAAATATATAGAAAAATTTTGTAGAAGGGGAAAATCAAAATGAATTTTAAAGAAGAATTGCAAAAATATCAAGAATTGATAAATGATGAATTATCAAAATACATAAGAAGAGATAAATGTCCAGAAGAAGTCTTAAATAATTCTATGGAATATAGTTTAATGGCAGGAGGAAAGCGTTTAAGACCAATACTAGTAGTAGCAGTATATCAATTATTTAAAGAAGATATAGAAAAATGTATGCCATATGCAGTAGCAATCGAAATGGTTCATAATTTTTCTTTGATTCATGATGATTTACCAGGAATAGATAATGATGATTTTAGACATGGAAAACCAACAAATCATAAGAAATTTAATGAAGCAACAGCAATATTAGCTGGAGACGGATTATTAAATAATGCATATATAGTAATCAGTGATGATTTAGAAAAATCTAAATCTGATGAATTATTAAAGAAAATAAAAGTGTTTAAAGAATTTGCTAAAGCTATTGACAGAATGATTGCAGGAGAATATATAGACACAGAATTTGAAGGAAAAAAGATTTCAGAAGAATATTTGGAATATATTCATAAAAATAAAACAGGAGCATTATTAAAACTATGTGTTAGGATGGGAGCAATACTAGCGGATGCGCCTCAAGAAGATTTAAACAGATTAACATCATATGCAGAAAAAATAGGATTAGCCTTCCAAATAAAAGATGATATATTATCAGAAGAGGGAGACGAAAAAATCTTAGGAAAACCAGTAGGAAATGATAAATTATTAGAAAAATGTACATATGTTTCAAAATATGGTTTAGAAGGAGCAAAAGAAATATTAGAAAAAGTAACAAAAGAAGCAATTGAAGAATTAAGTAGATATGATGAAAAGGCAGAATTCTTAATAGAGTTAGCTAAATATATAAAAGAGCGTAACAAGTAAGAAGATTTAAAATACGCAAGAAAGGAATTAATAAAAATGTTTAATAAAGAATATATGCCTAGACATATTGCAATAATAATGGATGGAAATAGAAGATGGGCAAAAGCACAAGGAAAATCTGCAAGTTATGGTCATAAAGAAGGAGCAAAAACCCTAGAGAAAATAGTAAGATATGCTAATAAAATTGGTTTAGAATATATAACAGTATATGCTTTTTCTACAGAAAATTGGAAAAGAGCAGAAGAAGAAGTAAAAGCACTAATGATGCTTTTGCAAAGTTATTTAGATGACTATTCTAAAAGAGCTGATACAGAAAATATAAGAGTAAAAGTATTAGGAGATATATCAGCTCTAACACCAGGAATGCAAAAAAGTATAAATAAATGTATGGAAAGAACAAAAGATAATACTGGAGTAACATTTAATATAGCATTAAATTATGGCGGAAGAGATGAAATAATAAAAGCTATAAAACAGATAGCAAAAGAAGTAAAAGATGGGAAAATAGATGTAGAAGATATAACAGAAGAAATGGTTTCAAATAACTTATATACAAAAGATGAACCAGATCCAGACTTGATGATTAGAACAAGTGGAGAGTTAAGATTAAGCAATTTTTTACCATGGCAATTAGTATATAGTGAATTTTTATTTATAGACAAAAATTGGCCAGACTTTACAGAAGAAGATTTAGACAAGGCAATAGAAGAATATCAAAAAAGAACAAGAAAATTTGGAGCAAATTAAGATAAAAGAAGAGGAGTAGATATGGATATAAAAAGAATAACATCAGGTCTATTAGGATTTCCATTAGTATTAATAGTATTAATAATAGGAAATAAATATGTTGTAGATATAGCATTAGCAATAATTGCTATATTAGCAATAGATGAATATTTTAATGCAATTTCTAAAATTTCAAAACCAGTAAGATGGATAGGATATGTTAGTTGCATAAGTATAGCACTTATCCATATGATACCAGAAGAATATTTAGTAATAGCATCTATTTTAGCAATTCCAACATTATTATTAATATTATTTGCACAAGTAATAGCAACAGAAATGAAAACTAATTTTAAAGATATTGCATATACCTTTTTCGGAATAATGTATGTAGTAATGTTAATAATGTTTTTTGCTAAAATAAACGGAATGGAAAACGGTAATATATTAATTTGGTATGTTATATTTTCAGCATGGGGGACAGATATATTCGCATATTTTATAGGAAAATACTTTGGAAAACACAAATTTAGTAAAATCAGTCCTAAAAAATCAATAGAAGGTTGTATAGCAGGAACTATTGGAGCAATAGTGATTATGATGATATATACTTATGTAGCAAATACATTCTGGGGAATGAGCTATTCATATTTAACAATAGGAATAATCAGTTTTGTTTTAAGTGTAATAGGACAAATAGGAGACTTTGCAGCATCTAGTATAAAAAGATATGTAGATATTAAAGATTATAGTAATTTAATTCCAGGACATGGCGGGATGCTAGACAGAATAGATAGCCTAATATTTTTAGCACCATTTGCATATGTATTATTCATGTTTATATAATTGTCCAATTGGGGACGTTTCCATTTTGGACATTTTTAAAAATGTCCAAAATAGAAACGTCCCCAATTGGACAAAAAAGTAAGGAGGAAAAATTTGATAACTTTTATTATATCAGCAATAAAAATAATAGTATTATTAGGTTTTTTAATATTGATACATGAGCTTGGTCACTTTTTAGTGGCCAAACTTTGCAAGGTAAAAGTAAATGAATTTTCTATCGGATTCGGACCAGGAATTTGGAATAAGCAAGGAAAAGAAACCAAATATTCATTAAGAGCAATCCCATTACGGGGGATATGTCAGCATGGAAGGAGAAGATGAAAATTCAGAAGATGAGCGTTCATTTTCTAAAGCCAGTATACCAAAAAGAATAGCAATATGTTCAGCAGGAGCAATAGTAAACATTATATTTGCTTTGATAGTATTTTTTATTGTAATGGCAGTATCAGGAGTATATATATCTAATGAAGTAGACACAACTATGGAGGGATATTCTGCTGAGCAAGTAGGAATTCAGAGCGGAGATAAAATTATAGAAATAGATGGGAAAAAAGTTAATAATAAATATGATTTAGATGATGTAATGGAAAAATCAAATGGTGAAGAGATTTTAGTAAAAGTTGATAGAAATGGTCAAACCTTAGAATATAATATTAAGCCTACAGAAGTAAAATCAAAAGTAACTGGAATTTATTTAGATGAAAAATGCAAAGTAATTATGGTAGAAAAAGGAAGTAGTGCAGAAAAACAAGGAATACAGGCAAATGATGTAATAACAAAAGTTAATAATCAAGAAATCAATGGTGATGCAAATAAAATGATAGAAGCATTACAAGATGAGAATATAGATACAATATTATTAACACTAAAAAGAGGAAAGGCAGAGATAAACATAGAATTTACACCAGATTATGTATCATCATATTATCTAGGTGTTAATATGAAAATGGCACCAGATACCTTTTTAAATAGATGTTTTTATGGATTAGTAGAAACTAAAGAATTTGCTTTTTCAATTGTAGATAATGTAAAACAATTAGTTACTGGAAAAGTTGGAGTAGAGCAAATGACAGGACCTATTGGAATTGGCGAAATGGTATCAAAAACAAATGGAGTAAAAGAATTTATATATTTGATGGCTTTAATATCAATATCTTTAGGAGTGACAAATTTACTTCCAATTCCAGCATTAGATGGAGGTAAAATATTAATATTAATTATAGAAGCGATAAGAAGAAAGCCAATGAAAAAAGAAAATGAAATAAATATACAACTTTTAGGTTTTTCTATATTAATTGCATTATCAATATATGTTTCATATAATGATATCTTAAGATTATTTTAATGGATTGTTGGGGACGTTCCTCAATCCCCTTTTCCAAGGAACTCAAGAAAAATAATAAAATTATTGACTAAAAAATATGCTAATGGTATAATATAAATGTCTAAAAATATACAAAATTGTAAAAAGATAACAAAGTAGATAAACTAAAGAATGTAAAAGGAGAAAAACTATGAATAAAGTAAAATTAAGAAAGGTTATTTCAATTGTATTAATTTTTACATTATTAGCATATAGTTTAATATCATTATTTAATAATGAAACATATGCTGTTTCGCAAACGATTAGTTCTGATATTGATGGAATTAATGAATCTTTATATCCAGGTTTTAAAGAAAAAATAAAGAGCTTACAAGCACAATATCCAAATTGGACTTTTAAAGTTTTATATACAGATTTAAATTGGAGTGATGTAATATCAAATGAATATACAGGACATAATACTGGACCAAGAAATATGATACAAGCAACAAGCAATTATCAAGGACAATGGATATGTCCAATTTGTACATACTCAAATGGTAGTTGGAGATGTGCATCACAATCAGCAATAGAATATATGATGGACCCAAGAAATTCATTAAATTCTTCTGACATTTTCCAATTTGAAGAATTAACAATAAATGGTTGTGATATAAATGCAATAAATTCTATGATAAATGGCACATTTTTAGCTGGACATGCAAATGAAATTGCAAATTCTGCAAATAATACAGGAATAAATCCATATTATATAATTGCAAGATTAATTCAAGAGCAAGGAAGAAATGGTTCTGCAACATCTTCAGGAGCAAGTGGTTATTATAATCCATTTAATATAGGAGCAACAGGAAATTCAGATGCAGAAGTTATTGAAAATGCAATTAATTATGCAAGAAACAAAGGATGGAATACATTAGAAAAAGGAATAACAGGAGGAATTAATTTTATAGCAAGTAGCTATATAAAACAAGGACAAAATACACTATATCTACAAAAATTTGATGTAGAAAACAACTATAATGGACTATATTGGCATCAATATATGCAAAATTTAATGGCAGCACAAAGTGAAGGTACTACATTAAGAAATACATATTCAAGTACAAATTCTATTAGTTCATCACATACATTTATAATACCATTATATAAAAATATGCCAGCTACAGCTTGTGGTAGACCAAATGGAAGTAGTGATGCAACAGTATCAGGAGATATAGTAAAAGTAAATTCAACAACAGGACTAAATTTAAGAAATGCACCAAATGGTACAAAAATAGGAGCAGTAGCAAGTGGAGAAATTGTTACTAGAATTGAAAAGGCAACTTCAAAAGTAGCAGGAACATATTGGGATAAAATAAGAAGAGCAAATGGTGAAGAAGGATATGTAGCAAGAGAAACTTATGATAATGAATCACAATATAAATTGTATTTATTACCATTAGGTGATGATGGAAGTAGTAATACTGGAAGTTCTGACAATACAACAGACACAGGAAATGCAGGTAATAATACAGGAAATAATGATAATGACATAGAAACTCCAGATAGTAATTACAATTTAGGAGATGTTAATAAAGATGGAAGGATTAATTCATCAGATGCGCTAATAGTATTGCAATATAGCGTCGGACTGTCAACATTAGATAAGAATTTGGGAGATGTTAGCAAAGATGGAGTTGTTAATTCAAAAGATGCATTAATGATATTACAATATAGTGTTGGTTTAATACAATTTTAATTAATAGTGAGGGAATTTTATATGGATAAAGTGTTAAGAATGATTTATAAGGTAGGAATTATAACAATAATTAGTATGTTAATACTATTAATAAATACTAATATATCTATGGCAGGGTATTCTGCAAGTGATGCAAATACTACAGTAGGAGCAAGTGTGTCTATTCCAATAGTATCTACAGAAGGAGTACAAAATTTTGATATTTTTATATCGGATTCAGGAGGTTTAAATTTTTCTTCTGTTTCTACATCGGGAATTAGTAATGAAGGAAGCGTATCATATGCTGGATTAGGTTCAAGTGTAACAAATTTAGCAACATATACATTTAGTACACCAAATACACCTGGGACATATACAGTAACGTTTAATGTAAACGGAATACCAGTAAAATCTAATGTAGTTGTAAGTAGTACAGCTTCTAGTACAGGAAATTCATCAGTAGGAGCATCATCAAGTAGTTCTTCTAATGGAAGTACATCAAGAACTTCTACAACATCAGAAGAATCAAGTAATGCAAATTTAAGTAATTTAGGTATAAGACCAAATGATTTTTCAGGATTCAAACCAGGAACAACAACATATAATGCTACAGTACCAGAAGATGTAGAAAGTGTAGAAGTATATGCAACAGCCCAAGATTCAGGAGCAACTATATCAGGAACAGGGACAAAAACACTTCAAAAAGGAGCAAATGCTTTGAATGTAGTTGTTACAGCAGAGGACGGAACAACCAAAACATATACAATAAATGTAACAAGAGAAGGCGAAGAAGAAACAGAAGAAGAGCAACCAGAAGAAAGTGCAGAAGAAGTAAAAAATGGATTATCAAATATAAGTATTGCAAATTTAGAATTAAGTCCTTTATTTGATACAAACGTCTATGAATATACAGTAAAATATGTTGGAGAAGACACATCATTAGATATACAAGCAGTAGCAACAGATCCAAATTATACAGTAGAAGTATTGGGAAATGAGGAACTAAAAGAAGGAGAAAATATAATTACCATATTAGTTTCAGATAGTGAAGGAAATAATGTTGCTACATATCAAGTTACAGTAAACAAAACACTTGTAGATGAAGAAGCTTTAGCAAGAGAAGAGGAAGAAAAGCAAAAAGAAGAACAAAGAAAAATGTTTATGATTGCAGGAGGAGTTATTGCACTTATAGTTATCATAGTTATTGTGATAATAGTAAAACGTAGAAGAAATAGAGCATATGCGGAAGAATTTTCAGGAGTACCATTTGCAGGTATGAATGACGATGATGATTATTATAATGACTATGGAAGTAGTAGTAATTATTATGATGATTACAATAATAATGACAATATAAAAGGAAAAAATGATTTATCATCAGAAGAAAATCAACTAAATGGCGAGGATAAATTTAATTTAGATACAGAGGAAAATAAAGCTTTAAATGATGAAAGTAATGCAAAAGACATTAAAATACAAGAAGAAAATTTAAATGCAAGAATAGATAATAGCAAAGAAAAAGAAGAAAAAGAAAGAGCTAAAAGAGAATTTCTTAGAGGATATGATTCTGTAGATGATGACTATTTTGAAGAAGAAAAACCAAGAAGAGGAAGAAAAAAAGGAAAAAGATTTAAATAAAATTGAATTTGCAATATTGATTATAATATTAGTGTTTTCTTTTGAAATATATTTAAACCTAGTAATATTTATATTATTAGGTTTTTAATTTACTTGGAAATAGTAATTTTTATAACTGAATCAAAAGAAAAATTTTTTCAATTTCATTGAAAAAAAGATTTAAATTATGTTATAATAAAAAACATGAACAGTAATAATTTTAAAAATGTATTAAATAATTTAATAATAAATATTAGAAGAATAATCAAAAATATTCCCTTAAAAGTAAAAATAATTTTTGTAGCAATAATAATTTTAGCATTAATTTGTTGGGGAATTATCATAGCTATTAAAGAAAGTCAAAAACAAAAATACGTGGAATATGATGGAGAAAACTTAAAAGAAAGCAAATATCCAGGATATAAAGAATTAATAGATAAAATAAAAGAAGAGCATCCTAATTGGACATTTACGCTATTTTATACTAAATTAGATTGGGAAGAAGTAATCTCAAATGAAGGGCATAAAGATAATGTAAAATATCCATTAAATTTAATTCCGGACTCTTCAGAATATCCAGAAGATTGGGAATGTGAAATAGATAAAGGAAAAACGTTTGACAATGGAACATGGCTATGTGCATCTGACAAAGCAATTAAATATCAAATGGACCCTAGAAATATATTAAATGATGACAATATATTTCAATTTGCAGAATTAAAATATGTAGAAGGAGCCCAAGCTAAAGAAGGTTTAAACTCTATAACAGAAGGTTCTTTTTTGGAAGGTGATAGTATTTCAGAAGCTTTAATACAAGCTGGAAAAAATGCTAATGTGGATCCATACTTTATAGCTTCAAGATTAATTCAAGAACAGGGAAGAGATGGTACTACATTGTCTAGAGGCTGTGAATATAATGATACTGTGATATATAATCCATTTAATATAAATGCTAGAGGAAATTCACAAGAAGAAATAATTCAAAATGCAAGTCAATATGCATATGAACAGGGATGGGATACTTTGGAAAAGGCTCTGATAGGGGGAGTAGAATTTATAAAAGAAGGATATATAAATGTAGGACAAAATACATTGTATTTACAAAAATTTGATATTGTAGACCAAGATGGCGAATTATATGTTAATCAATATATGCAAAATTTGTTAGCACCTCAATCAGAAGCTAGAAATATGCTAGAAATATACGAGACATCTAATACAGTAGATTCAGCTATGAATTTTATAATTCCATTATATGAAAATATGCCAGAGGAAGTTTCAGAAAGATAATATTATGATACGATAAAAATCGTATCATATAATATGCCAATATAGCTCAGTTGGTAGAGCAACGGATTCGTAACCCGTAGGTCAGCAGTTCGATTCTGCTTATTGGCTCCAATTTATAACAACTTACGAACTATAAAGTTTGTAGGTTGTTTTTTATAAACAAAAAATGTTCTCTTTCTGGAAAGGAGGACATTTTTAATGCTTGAATTTAAGATAATACAGGAAT
>CALXJV010000040.1 GCA_944388715.1 uncultured Clostridia bacterium | reverse complement strand
CCAATCACATTCAAAATTTATTCAATATTAATATATATACATTCTCTAAAATAAATATAAGGCTGTGAATTGTAACTTCCAATTTTATTACGAATCGAAAGTTTTAAAAATTTTTCTTGACAATTATAAAATATTGTGAAAAAATACAAAAGATAAATAAAAACATGAAAGGAATGAGTAAAAGATGGAAAAAAAGAGAGGATTTGAAATAGCAAAAGGTTTTGAAGATAAAAATATAAATCTTCCAATAAGAAAAACAAAATATAGTGCAGGATATGACATTGAATCAGCAGAAGATACAGTTATACCAAGTTTTAAAAAAGGAATGAATCCAACTCTAATAAAAACTGGAGTGAAAGCATATATGCAAGATGATGAAGTGCTATTATTATATAATCGTAGTTCTAACCCAAAAAAGAAAGGTTTGATACTAGCAAATAGTGTAGGTGTAGTAGATAAAGACTATTATGGAAATCCTGATAATGATGGTCATATTATGTTTGCTTTTTATAATATAAAAGAAGAAGATATTACAATAAAAAAAGGAGAGGCAATTGGACAAGCTATTTTCCAAAAGTATTTAGTTACAGATGATGATATAGCAGAAGGAGAAAGAGTTGGAGGATTTGGTTCAACAACTAAATAAGTGTTGCAATTCACACTCTAAATAGTTTTAATAAGAATGTATATATATATTCTATAAATTGGATTTGAGACTGCGAATTTTAATGTCTAAAATGTATTTTTTAACAAAAAGCAAGAAGTGATAATAGTAGAAAAATTAAAAAAAATTATCCTTAGAGCAGTAAGGGATACAGTGAAAATATATACAAAAAATGACGGTAGTGGCTTTGACTTTTACCGTTTTTTGGTGTATAATAAATATGGTTAAAAAATCCAATAAAGTTATAGAATGGTATTGACATAACTTTATTATATTTTTTCTGCCAAATAAATAAAAATGCTGAAAGGAGTGACTTACATGTTCAATGTAGGAGACAAAATTGTATACCCAATGCACGGGGCAGGAACAATAGATGCAATAGAAGAAAAGGACATCTTAGGGCAAAAACAATCATATTATATTTTAAAAATGCCAGGTGAAGTTAAAGTAATGGTACCAACTGCAAAAGCAGAAGAAGTTGGGGTTAGAAATATAATTAATAAAGAATCAGCAGATAAAGTATTTGGAGTTTTAGAACAAGACGAAACAGCTATGGATAAAAATTGGAATAAACGTTATAGAGATAATATGGAAAAGATGAAGAGCGGAGATATTTACGAAATAGCTGACGTGGTTAGAAACTTAAGTTTTAAACAAAAAGAAAAAGGACTTTCAACAGGGGAGAAAAAGATGCTAAACAATGCAAAACAAATTTTAGTTAGTGAATTAGTTTTAGCAGAACATGCGACACAAGAAGAGGTTGAACAACTTGTAGAAAATAAAATTAATACATCATTTAAAATGTTTAGAGCAGAAGATGTATCAACAGAAAGTGTAGTAAATAAATTTATTCCTTTTGAAGGAACAGGTACAAGTGAAAATTAAATTAGATATGTGGTTAACCTAAGACTAGTAATATTTTTATGTATTACTAGTCTTAGGTTTTTCCTATACAAGAACGTCGCTTCGCTCTAGTGATTGCACACAAATTTTACTAGCGTAAAACTTGGCGCCGAACAATGACGTAGGCTTTGAAATGTAAAGTATTGAAATAATGTTGCTATTGTTCTATATAAAATGTAATATTTTTGTAATAAAAATGTAAAAAAAATGTTAAAAACAAAAAGGCGTAGAAAAAAATGTTGAAATATCAATAAAAATGTACAATTTTTTTTAAAAGTTTCGAAATAATGGAAAAATACATATATTGACCAAAAAAGTAGATGTGATATAATTTAAGAGATGAATAATAACAGTTCTGTAAGGGGGATATTATGAAAAAGAAAACTATAAAAATTTCATTGAAAAAAATATTATGCTTTATTTTAGCAATAGTTGTCATATATTATGGAGGAATGATGGTAAGAGCGACTACCACTCCATCTACAGATATAATATTTGAAGATGCAAATTTATATAAAAGTCTAAAAGAAAGATTACCTTCATCTGCCGTAACTAGCAGTAATGATAATACTAAAACTTTAAGCATAGCAAATGATTCATTTACCACAATTACACAACTTGATTTAAGTGGTAGTTCAATATCAAATTTATCAGGTATTGAATATTTTACAGGTTTAACATCATTGAATTTATCGCGAAATTCTATTTCAGATATTTCTGAATTGACAGCTTTAAAAAGCTTAACAGATTTGGATTTAGGAAATAATACATTGTCTAGTATGAATGATATTAGTAATTTAACATCATTGACAACTTTAAAAATTAGTTCAAATAGAATAAGTAATATTGAGCCAATAAGAAGTTTAACACAATTACAAACTTTGGACTTGTCAAATAATGCTATAAGTGATGCGAAAGCAGTGCAATCATTAAGAAATTTAACTTCATTAGATATATCTTCAAATTCAAGTTTAGCAAATCTAAGTGATGTTTTAATGAGTCAACTAGAAGTATTGGATGTTGATAGTACAGCAATTACGGATATATCAGGAATAGAAAATTATGGAAATCTTAGACAACTAACTTTGAGTAATAATCAAATAACAACTTTGGCGCCTTTGTTTGAAGAGGAAGAAGTTGCAAATGAGGATGTCTGTAAATTAAGAGGAATTGAAAAATTAGATATTAGTTATACAACAAAAACAGGATTTTCTTTTTCAAATCTTGCAGGTATAACAGAATTAAGAGAACTTTATGCACAAGGAAATGGAATATCAAATGTTAGAAATATAGTAGATTTAGAAAAATTAGAGTATGTAAATCTAAATGAAAATGCAATAAAAGACATAAGTTATTTCAGGGAAGAAACAACTAAAAATGGAGAAAAAGTAATAGAGTTAATAAAGGCTACTGAAATATCACTTGCTAATAACCAAATTTCAGATATTTCTGTATTAGGATATTTATCTCAAATAGATTATTTGAACTTGGAAGGAAATCAAATAGCAAATGTAAGTGCAATAGAAAAATTTGATTTTGGACAATCAAAACTTAATTTAAGAAATCAAACAATACAAATGTCAATATTTGAGAAGAAAAACAATGAAAATCATTATGTTATATTATATGATATAATGCAAAGTGCAAAAGAGCCAGATAGTGAAGTATATGATGAAAATGCTTATTTTACGACAGAAGGAGTAACATTAAATGAAGAAGAAATATATAACCAATCACCTTATTATAATGTTATAGTAACTCCAGATAAAACAAAAGATGATACTTTATCAATAACTCTACATGGAGGAGTAGCAGATGGCTCAAAAATAACATTTGGAATTAGTTCAAGTTCAAGTGCAGTAGAAACATTGTTATTTGAAGATCCAAATTTAGATAATGCAATATATGAATATTTATATAGAAAATTAATAGAAGAAGAATCAGATTCTTATATTGCAAGAGCACCAAAGATAATTAATATTACACAAAGAGAGATAAAAGAAACAAAAGAGCTAGATTTGTCTAGTTCAGAAATTCAAAACTTAAAAGGACTTAGCAATTTTTCTGAATTAGTAACATTAAATATATCAAATAATAAAATTTCTGACGATTCAGAAATAAAATATCTAACAAAGTTGGAAACTTTAAATTTTGCTAATAATCAACTTAACAACCACTACTCATCAATTGAAAAACTATTGAAATTAGTTAATTTGGATTTATCAGGAAATAATATACAAGACTTAAATAGTTTAAATAATTATCTTGCAAATTTGGAAGCAGAAAGAGATGAATCAGAACTTACAAATTTAACTTTGGCAAATAATAAAATATCAGATATACAGACACTAGAAAAATTATCAACATTACAAGTATTAAATATATCAAGTAATGATATAGAAAATATAAGTTATATTGGTAATAATGTTAATTTGAATAATTTAAATATATCAGGAAATAATATAGAAGATATATCTGTATTAAGTAGTTTAAGAAATATAAAAACATTGAATATGTCTAGTTGTGGAATATTAAAAAACATTGATGCATTATCAAATTTATCATTGACAACACTAGATATATCAGGAAATATAATTGAAGATATAACACCTCTTGGAAATCAATCAGGACTTGAGTATTTATATATGAATGATAATAAAATATCAGACATAAATAGTATAGAAAGTATAAATTTAAAAGGTGGACTAGAAGTAAAAAGACAGAAAATAGCTAAAATTTTGGATGATAGTACAGAAGGTACAATAGAAATTCCATTACCAGAAATTTTTAAATCTGCTAAAAATACAAGTAGTAAAGTATATACTGCTACAGATTTTAGACTTGAAAACTGTACACTTACAGGAGATGGAAATTCAATACAAATAAATACTGATGAATTAGGCGATAAGGTTGCAAGAATAACGATTGTTGGTGGAAATGCAAATGATACAACATTTTCAGTAGTAGATGGATTAAAAGCAAATATAACTTATAATCCTCCAAAAGAAAATGGAAAGACAAAAGAAAATGTAACTGCAACAATTTCATTTAACAGAAATGCTACAGTATTAAATAATGAAGGAAATACATATACATTTACACAAAATGGTGACTTCAAATTCATATATCAAGATGAATATGGATTTAGTGGAGAAATGACAGCTGCAGTAGATTGGATTGATAATAAAGGACCTCAAGCAACAGTAAGTTATAGCATAGAAGAAATAACAAATCAAAATGTAGAAGTAACAATAACAGCCGACGAAAAAATAAATAATCAAGTAGAAGGTTGGGCATTTACTGATATAAATCAAACAGCAATGAAGAAAACATATTCTTCAAATACTGAAGAAAAAGTAAATATACAAGATGAATTAGGAAATAATACAGAAGTAACAGTATCTATTAAAAATATAGACAAAGCAGCACCTACAATTACAGGAGTAGAAAATGGTAAAACATATGAACAATCTGTAACACCAAATATAACAGATGATAATTTAGATACAGTTACATTAACAAAAGATGGAACACCAGTTAGCAATTATACAAGTGGACAAGCGATTACAGCAAATGGTCAATATGTATTAACAGCAAGAGATAAGGCAGGAAATGAAGAAAGCGTAGAATTTACAATAGCTAAAACTCAATTAGATGATACAATAACATCATCAGAATATACAGTTGATTCAGAAGCAGGATTGATAGATAAGATATCTCATGATACAACTTTATCAACATTTAAAAATAATATTTCTACTGAAATAGGATATAAAGTAACAGATACATCAGGAAATGAAATTGAAGATACAGATTTAGTTGGAACAGGATATAAATTGACAACAGATAGCGGAAAAGAGTATACTTTAGTAGTAACAGGTGACTTGAATAGTGATGGAAAAATTACTATGACAGATATATCAAGAATGAAAAGATTATATTTAGGGACACTAACTTTAGACGATAATTATAAAAAAGCTTCAGACATGAATAATGATGAACAAGTTACAATGGTAGATATATCAAGAATTAAAAGAGTTTATATAGGATTATAATAAATTAAAAAATATATTAATATAATTTAGGAGGGTAAAAATGAAATCAAAAACATTATTAATAATATTAATTTCTATGCTGCTAGTTTTAGGAATGTTAACAACTACAGTAAAGGCTGTACATTCAGCCCAAATAGAAATGGTACCAGAAAAAACAACAGTACAACCAGGTGAAACTATAGAAGTTGTAGTTAATTTAACTAATGTACAAAATGCAGTAGATGAGGATGGAAATCCAGATGGCATTAACCTTTTAGGAGGAATGGTTGAATATGACGAAAATTTCTTTGAAGACATAGGAGTTGGAGAGATAGGACCAAATGGATTTCTTTTAGATTCAGATGATGGGGCAGGATTAACTGAAGATGGACAATTTACTGTTATAGAGTTTAAAATAAGTGATACTGCAAGTGGAAGTTCGACAGTAAGATTTACAGGACTATCTACATCTAATATTACAGATGAAGCAGATAGTGAAGATATATCTTTAACATTCACAGTTTCAGATGAAGAAGAACCAGAAGATCCTAATGGAACAGGAGGAAATGGAACTCAAGGTGGAAATAATGATGATAATGGAGTTAGAAATAATGGCATTAATAGTATAAGAGGAAATAGTAGCAATGGTGCTGGATCTTCAGGAGGAACATCAAAATCAAAATTACCAGATGCAGGATTAGGAAAAGGAATCATTATAGGAGCAGTAGTATTAATAGTAATAACAGGAGGTTCATACTTTCTATATAAAAAATATCAAAAAATTTAAAATGGAAAAAGGGAATTGAGGGACGGTCCTTGAATCCCTGTTTTTTAAATATTTTAAGATTTGTTTTCTTACTATTTAAAAACAGGAATTCAAGGACCGTCCCTCAATTCCCTTTTTCCAAGGAGTGTCCCTCAATCCCTTTTTGGACTTGAAAATTAGAAAAAAATCTGTTATATTAATTAAGGTATTTATGCTTTAGGAAGGAATGAGATTAAAAATGAGCAAAATTAGTCCAGAAAAAAAATATGATGATGTGATAACATCAATTAAAATCTTATCACGTAGAGCATTTAATGAAAATAAACAAGGCGTGCGTGTAAAATTAGAGAATTTAATAACATATTTACAAAGAGTAAGAGAACAAAGACATTTAGCAATGATGTCAGAACATGATAGAATAGAAAGAGTAAGATATAAAGAACTTTTAGATTATATAGATAGAGAATATGATGAGAGTAAAAGTAATATAAAAGAAATATGCAGAACCATTTCTAAAAGAGAAGATATGGATATTGTGTTAGGTACTTATAAAAAAGAAGAAATAGAAAGGTAATTTTAATGAAAAAAATAGTAGTAGCAACAAATAATGAAGGAAAATTAAAAGAAATAAGAGAAATACTAAAAAATTATCAGTTAGTATCTTTAAAAGACATAAATTGCAATATAGAAGTAGACGAAGACAAAAATACTTTTGAAGGAAATGCTAAAAAGAAAGCAAAAGAAATATCAGAAAAAGTAAATATGCCATGTATAGCAGATGATAGTGGGCTATGTATAGACAAATATGATGGATGGCCAGGAGTACACACAGCAAGGTTTTTAGGAGAAAATTCAACATCAAAACAAAGAAATGAATATGTCCTTGAGAAAATGAAAAACTTAGAAGGAAATGAAAGAAAAGCAAGAGTAGAATGTTGTGTAGTATATTACGATAATGAAGGTAAAGAAGAAAAATATATAGTAGGAAAAGGTGAAATAAAAGGAAAAATTGCAAGAAATCCAAGAGGAACAAATGGATTTGGATTTGATGAGATATTCGAATTAGAAGATGGTAGAACTTTTGCAGAATTAAGTGCAGAAGAAAAAAATAAGATAAGCCATAGAAAATTAGCATTGCAAGATTTGTTAAATAATATGTGATGATTTTTACTATTCAATAAAGAAATCTCTGACCTCAGTTGAGATCAGAGATTTATAATAAGAACAATTAAAATATACTATTAAAAAAATTTCCAACAAGTAACTTATTCCATATAATAAGGAACATAATACCACAAGAGTTTGCAATATGCTATAATACAATAAAAATAAACAGATAGGAATTATTCAAATTATTTAGTAATAATCTAAAGGAGAAAAAAACATGGTTAAATGGACAAATGAACAACTACAAGCAATAACAGAAAAAGGAAGCAATATCTTAGTAGCAGCAGGTGCAGGTAGTGGAAAAACTGCGGTTTTAGTTGAAAGAATAATAAATAAAATAATAAATGAAAAAATAGATATAGATAAATTACTAGTAGTTACATTTACAAATGCAGCGGCAGGAGAGATGAGAGAAAGAGTTTTAGAAGCAATATATAAAAAATTAGATGAAGATCCAGAAAATGAAAATTTGCAAAGGCAGATTACATTATTAAATAAGGCAAGTATTTGTACAATAGATTCATTTTGTTTAGATGTAGTAAGAAATAACTTTTACGAATTAGAAAACATATCTCCAAACTTTAGAATTGCAGATACAACAGAGATAGAACTATTAAAACAAGAAGTTTTAGAAGACATGTTTGAGGAAAAATACGAAAAACAAGATGAAGATTTTGCAAAATTGATAAATACATATACAAGTTATAGAGATGACACACCACTAAAGGAATTAATATTAAAAATATATACATATATACAAAGTAATCCATTTCCCAAAGAATGGTTAAAAGAAAAAATAGAAATGTTCAACATAAATGAATTAGAAAAAGACTTTAGCAAAAATCCATGGGGAGAGATACTTTTAAAAGAAGTTGAAGAAGAAATAATTGATGATATAAATACATTAGCAGAAGTAGAAAAAAATTTAAGGAAAGATTCAGAATTAGAAAAATTTGCAGAAACAATAGCTGATGACATTGATAAATTAGAAATGTTAAAAGTGAATTTAGATAGTTGGGACAAAGAATATGAAATATATGTCAATTTTGTATTTGCAACTTGGCCAAGAAAAAAGATAGATTCAGAAATAAAGGACAGAGCTAAAACAATAAGAGATGATATAAAAAAGAAATTTTCAAATAAGCTAAACAAAATATTAATATATAACTCAGAAGAAGCAAATCAAGATATATATGATATGTATGAAATTTTATTAAAATTAGAAAATATCATATTAGAATTTGGAGAGGAATTTTCCAAAAGAAAGAGAAATAAAAATATTGTAGATTTTAATGATATAGAACATTTTGCATTAGATATTTTGTTAAAAAATGAAAATGGAAAGATAGAAATTACTGAAACTGCCAAAAAGTATAAAGAAAAATTTGTAGAGATTGCAATAGATGAATATCAAGACAGCAATATGGTTCAAGAATATATATTAACAGCAATTTCTAACAATAACAATATATTTATGGTAGGAGATGTAAAGCAAAGTATATATAAGTTCAGACAAGCAATGCCAGAGTTATTTTTGTCAAAATACAGAGAGTATAAGCTAAAGGCAGAAAAAGCTCAAAATGATAATTTAAAAATACAGTTATTTAAAAATTTTAGAAGTAGAGAAAATGTATTGGATTTTACAAATTTGATATTTCAAGACATCATGAGTGAAAATCTTGGAGATATAAAATATAATGAAGAGGAATATTTAAATTTAGGTGCAGATTATGGCAAAATTAATCAAGACTTAGAAACAGAAATAGATATCATAGATTTAAAAGAAAATGAAGAAGAAATAGATATAGATGAAGAAGCAGAAAATGCAGAAGAGTTAGAAAAAATAGAAGATATACAAATTGAAGCTAGGTTTGTAGCAAATAAAATAAAAGAATTAGTAGATAATAAATTTCAAGTATTTGATAGAAAAACAAATAGTTTTAGGGATATAAAATATAAAGATATAGTAATTTTATTAAGGTCTACAAAGATAAATGCATCAATATTTGAAGAAGAAATAGTAAATTTAGATATGCCAGTATTTTCAGAAAGTTCGCAAGAATATCTAGACTCTGTAGAAATTCAAACAATAATGAATTTATTAAAAATAATAGATAACCCAATACAAGATATTCCACTAGTTGCAGTTTTAAGGTCACATATTGGTAATTTTACAGATGATGAACTAGTACAAATCAGATTATCAGACAAATATGATAATTTTTATACAGCTATGCAAAAAGCAAAAATAAATGTTAGCAAAGAATCAAAAGAAAAGATAGACAAATTTTTTGAAAATTTAGAAACATGGAGAAAAGATAAAGAATATTTAGCATTAGACGAATTTATTTGGAAATTATATTCAGATACACATTATTATACATATGTAGGAATGATGCCAAATGGAGATTTAAGACAGGCTAATTTGAAAATGTTATTCGAAAGAGCCAAACAATATGAAACAGCAAGTTTTAAAGGATTATATAATTTTATAAACTTTATTGAAAGACTACATCTAGGAAGTGGAGATTTAGGTAGTGCAAAATTAATTGGTGAAAATGATGATGTTATAAGAATAATGAGCATACATAAAAGTAAAGGACTAGAATTTCCAGTTGTATTTTTATCAGCAACAGGAAAGCAATTCAATCTTATGGACTTAAATCAAAGTATATTATTGCATCAAGAACTAGGAATTGGTGTGAAATATATAGACTATGAAAAACAAGTACAATATGATACATTAACAAAAGAAGCTATAAGAAATAAAATTTTTACGGAGACATTATCAGAAGAAATGAGAATATTATATGTTGCATTAACAAGAGCAAAGGAAAAACTATATATTACAGGTCTAAAAAAAGATTATAATAAAGAAATAGAGAAAATGCAAAACCAAGTAAATAGATATAATAAGACAAATGACAAGATAAATTATATCTTGGTAAAAAAATATAAAAAATATCTAGACTGGATATTGTTAGTATATTTATATGAAAAAGATAATGTAGATACTTTGCTAAAACTAAATGTTTTTAATAAACAAGATTTATTAAAGACATTTGCAAAACCAAAAGAAGAGGAAATAGATGTCGAAGAAATTTTAAATAATGTGAAAATAGAAAAAAAGGAAATAGACAAACTTAATAAATTATTAGAATATGAATATAAATATAAACTAGCAACAACAATTCCAACAATGACTTCAGTTACAAAAATAAAGCAAATGAAAGAAGAACAAAAAAATAATAAAGAAACAGATAATAATAAGACAATAAAAACAAAGATAAATCAAGAAACAACAGAATATACAAATAACATAGAAAATGTACATCAATCAATTACAGAAAATGAAGTAAAAGACAATGTGGAAAAATCAAATATAAATGAAAAAATAGAAGAAAAATCAGAAAATACTACAATTTTTAATAAACCTAAATTCCTAAGAAAAGATGAAAAGGAAAAATTGACAGGAGCTCAAAAAGGAACATTAGTACATTTATGTATGCAGAGATTGGATGAACAAATAGAATATGATTTAGGAAAGATAAAAGAACTAATAAATGATTTAGTGACAAGAGAAATTATAACAGATATAGAAGCTCAAAATATAAATCCATATAAAATATTGGAATTTACAAAATCTAATATTTGGAAAGAATTAAAAAAGGCTAAGAAAGTGTATAGAGAAAGACCATTTTTTATAAATATACCTGCAAAGGAAATATATAATCAGGACTTAGAAGAAGAAATTTTGGTTCAGGGAATTATAGATTTGTATTATGAAGATGAGAATGGAGATATTGTTTTAGTAGATTATAAAACTGATTATGTAGAAAATGGAAAAGAAAATGATTTGGTGGAAAAATATAATTTGCAATTAGAATTGTATAAAAAAGCATTAGAAGAAAGTTTAAATAAAAAAGTTAAAAAAACATATATCTATTCAGTATATTTGGGAAAAGAAATTTATTCATAGTTAAATCTATGAAAGCCAAAAGTTATATTATAACTTTTGGCTATATAAGTAACTAACCATGAACTAATGTATATAAATTACTTGACATAAATAAGGGGAATATGCGATAATGTAGTAGAAATTAGTATTTGTTAAAATTTGTGAAGGGATGTATAAAAATGGATAGAGTAAAAACATTTTTTAAATATGCCTTATGGGTAGTATTATTTATAGTATTTTCTGAATTTATAATAAATGTAGGACTAAATTCAACATATAAACCAATAGAACGAAGAGATAATATATCACAAGTAAACATATATCAAGCAGAAGCAACTCTAGTAAATGGAAGAATAAGAGGATTAATTACAAACTCACAACCAGATAATTTAAGTAATAAATATTTGGAATTTGATTTCTACTCAAAAAGAGATGTTTTCCTTGGAAGAAAATTTATAGACATTAATGATTTGCAAGAAAATGAAACACAAAATTTTGAGATTTTATTTAAGTTAGAAGATGTAAGTTATTATACAGTAAGTGTGTTAGATGAAAAACCAGAAACAGAAGAGATAGAAATTCTTCCAGAAGGATGGACAACATCTGAAATTATATTAGCAACAGCAATTACATTATTGATATTCTGGTAAAAAATGTGAAATGCGTATATAATTTTCATAAATATAAGAATAGTTTGAAAAAATTAATTTATAACTATGTATGCCTTTGAGTAAAGTGAGAAAGGATGGATTTTATTATGAAAATATTAGGAAAAATTAGTGTAAATGGTGAAGAAAAAGAATTATCAGTTACAAAAGAAGGGGATTTATACAAATATTATTTAGGTAATGAAGTAATAGGAGCATATGCACCAGAACATATGGCTGATAGTTTAATTGCATTTAAAGAAAATACAATAGAGAATGAGCTTTCTGCAGAAATAAAAGATGAGATAACGCAAACAATAGAAAGAGCAGGAAAAGACGAAATAATGAAAACAACAGAAGAAAGAGAACAAGACGAAATAATCTATGACAAACAAAAAGGCTATGAAGAAGCTATTGGAGAAGACAAAAATAAAATGCAAGAAAAAAAGCCAAAGAATTTAGATAAAGACAAAAATAAAGAAAAAGAAACAGATACAAAATCAGAGGAAAAACCAGAAAATACAACAGCAGATATCAATATAAAACAAGAAGTTGATATGGATACAATGGCAACTGATTTTGATTCTTTAGGAGAAAAATTAGAAAAAGCAGGTAAAATTAAGGGAGCAGATGAAAAAGACGGTAAATTGGGAATAGTAGAATCTGATGAATTAGACAATTTAAGAGATGAAAATGGAGAAAAGCTTGAAGGTCATTCATCAAGATATGAAACTGTTGTTATAACAAATAAAACAGGAAAAGATGGAAGACCAATTGTAAGAGCATTAGATTTAGAAAATGATACTCAAGAAGGAACAAATCCAACAGAAAGGAATTATCAGGTAAAACAAAATAAAAATGAAAATGTAGAAAAGGGAGATGTTTTAACAAGGCTAAAAATTCAAGGACAAGAGACAATAGGAATAGAGAATGGACAATATGGAGAGGTTGAAGTATATCATTCATCAGATAAAACTATTGGAGGACAAGGAGTAGAAGGAAATCAAAGTTTGGATAAACAACTAGAAACATCAGATTCTAAAAATGCAGTTGAAGGAATGGATGAAGATACACAAAAATTATCACAAGAATATCAAGATGGATATCGTGCAGTAGAAAGTTCATATCAAGAAGCTAAAGAACATGAAAATGCACAAGAGGAACCTTGTGAAGAATTAGAATCAGAGGATATAGATGGGAATCCAAATACTTCAACACATAATCACATAGATGATATAGTAAGTGAGTTAATGGGAAATAATGAAATAAGCGAAAAGTTTACGGAAAGAGAAGTTAGAGAAAGAGTAGAAAGAGAATGGAATCAAAAAAATGATGATGAAACACTAGATAATTTTAGAGAAAGAGTTGAAGAAGATATCGAAACTGATGCACAATACATGAGAGGAGAAAGACAATAAGGTTTATTATTCACAATCTGACAACATTATGTTACAATTCATAGCTTATAAAATAAATTTGAGGATATAAATTGTAAAAAAATTTTAGTTACAATTCACAGCCTTATATTTATTTTAGAGAATGTATATATATTAATATTGAATAAATTTTGAATGTGATTGGAGTGCTTGTAGAGTTTCTTAATCTAAAAGGAATGAGGAAGCGCGATACAGCGAGAGGCTCGTTCCTTTTAGATTTAGAAACTCTAATGCACGTATTGAGCCGAGAAATTTATGAAATATTAATATATATACATTCTTATTAATAGTACCTTTAAGCTGTGAATTGTAACAAATTTTATTAAATTTTTATTAAATTTTACGCAAAAAAGTTGCAATATTTTCCTAATAATAGTATAATATAAAAGGTAGCATAATAATTATATAGAAAGTATTATTGAAAAGAGAGGTAAAAAGATGGATTATTTATATATACTAAGAGAAGCTTTATCATGGACTGTAACAATATTTTGGCTATATCAAGTATTAGTAAGTTTATGCTCACTAATCAAATTAAAAGATAAACCATTAAAAGTAAACAAAGAACACAGATTTATGGCAATTATACCAGCACACAATGAAGAAGCCGTAGTAGGAAATTTAATAGAAAGTTTAAAAAATCAAACATATAACAAAGATTTATATGATATTTATGTAATAGCAGATAACTGTACAGATAACACAGCAAAAATAGCAAAAGAAGCAGGAGCTATTGTATATGAAAGATTTGATGAAACAAAGAAAACAAAAGGATATGCCTTAAATTGGTTTTTGCAACAAAAAATTGCAGAAGATGCTCCATATGATGCATTCTTTGTATTTGATGCAGATAATATAGTAGATAAGAACTTCATAAAAAATATGAATAAAAAACTATGTCAAGGAGAAGATGTAGTACAAGGATACAGAGATATCAAAAATCCATCTGATAACTGGATAACAGCAGGATATGCTATCTTTTATTGGCAAATGCACAGATTTTACCACTTAGCTAGATATAATTTAGGATTATCACCATTATTAAATGGTACAGGATTTATGGTAAGATTTGATGTTATAAAACCACAAGGATGGGATACAGAAACATTAACAGAAGATATAGAATTTTCATTAAAAAGAATAATAAAAGGAAAAAAATTAGGTTGGGCAACAGATGCAATAGTATATGATGAACAACCTACAGGATTTAGACAAAGTTGGTCACAAAGAAGTAGATGGACAGTTGGACATATACAATGTATACAAAAATATACTAAAGACTTAGTAATTGCAGCAAAAGAAAATAAAAAGATGATTAACTTTGACGGGTTATTATATATTGTTGGAAGTATACCAATGTTTAT
>CALXJV010000039.1 GCA_944388715.1 uncultured Clostridia bacterium | reverse complement strand
TATCAACTGCTCAAGCGAAGCTTGAAAAAATATCTAAATTCGTAGAAAAATGTGTCTAAAAACTTGACATAGATCCAGAAGCCATTTTGGCGAGTTTTTTACTCACCAAGTTCGGGGCAAAAATTCGCAGAGTCAATTTCACAACAGTAAAGGAGGAAGAATATCAGTACAAAATTAAATTACTTTAGAATTGCCCCCCGTTCTTCGGGGGACACTTTTTTTAAAATTATAAAAAAATCTAGTACAAAATATTATAATTTTTCATATCTTTATAAATTAATAAATTATCTCTAACTTTCTTCACTTATCTTAATATATTACTATATTTAGTGGTTGATGCAAATTTTGAAACTACCTGTTCATTCATAAAAGAATATCCTTTTTTCTAGAAATTTTAATTCTTAATGCAGTTATTACCACGTATTTTGTCTATTTCACAAATAACACTATATTTATTAACATTTTTTTAAACTACAATATTGTCATCACCATGTGCATGGGATTTGGTTGCAATAGTTGTGGTGTAACAGGATGTAGGATTATAGATTCTCCAAGAGAAAGGCTAATTGCGATTTTAACAAATAATTTAGTACCATGCAATGGAAGATTCCCGTTTTTAATTACAATTGCAAGTATATTTATAGCGGGAACAATAGGGGGAATAGGAGCATCAATCCTATCTACTTTATCAGTAATCTTAGTTATTATATTAGGAATTATAATGACACTAATAATATCTAAGATTTTATCTAAAACTATACTAAAAGGGATGCTATCTTCTTTTGTATTAGAATTACCACCATATAGAAAACCACAATTTTTAAAAGTATTAGTTAGGTCTATATTTGATAGAACAATATTTATATTGGGAAGAGCGATTGCAGTTGCAATGCCAGCAGGACTTGTCATATGGTTATTTGCCAATATTGGAGTGCAAGGGCAAAGTCTACTAACTATTATTGCAAACTTTTTAGAACCTTTGGCAAATCTTATGGGATTAGATGGTTATATTTTAACAGCTTTTATATTGGGAATTCCTGCAAATGAAATTGTACTTCCAATTATTCTTATGTGTTATATGCAAGGAACTTCATTGGTAAATATGGAAGACACATTTGCTATAGGAGAAATTTTAAGACAAAATGGTTGGACGATTTTAACAGCAATTAATGTAATGTTATTTACTGTATTTCATTTTCCTTGTGCTACAACATTACTTACAATTAAGAAGGAAACTGGTAGTTGGAAATGGACATTTATTAGTCTCTTAATTCCAACTGTTTGCGGGATGGTTCTTTGTATGTTGACCACTTTGATATCAAATATTTTATAATATTTATTATACAATAAAAACTTACTCTAATTCAAAAAGATCTAAATTAGAGTAAGTTTTTATTGATTTTTAGTAATGATATTATAACTCTTCATATTGATGATATTTTTTTATTGTATCTAATTTCATAGAAGAATATAATTTTCCAAGTCCTTTGAAACTTTTGGACCAAGGAGAATTATCTTTATGTGTTAAATCTACTAAATCAGTAGCAGACAAACTACCATATTTTTTTAGTGTTTTTTCTATACTAATTAGTTTTTCTGTTCCATTCTCTGCAAATAAAATTCTGCTTTTAGCAGGCATTTCAGATATATTTCTGCTATCGATATCTTTTTGTTCTTCATCAATAGATTTGTATCCATATTCTTTATATCTTTTATAAACAGTATCTACTACTGGTCCATACTTAAATGCATATATTTTATCTGTAAATAATTCTTTTCCAGTATCACATAGATAATCTGCGAAACACAAATATACTAATTTTTGTAGTTTCAATTGAGTACATGATATTTTTGATAAAACATATTTGGCTACATCTAATCCTTCTAATTTTCTATCCTTTTTTATTAATTTTATAAATTTATCTATTGAATCAATAACTTTTACATCTTTAAAGAAATGGTCTGCTACACATACTGATTTCCAAGTTGTGTCATCTGCTTGTATCATATGTGTTGAAATAGATACATCTTTTCCACATTCTTTAAGAATTTTATCAAAATCTGTTTTCAATTTTTCTTGAACACTATCATCTGTTACTATATAATCCATAGCAATTCTTGTACCTAAAGAATATGAGCTACTTAAAAATATAAAATGTGTAACCATTATTTATTACCTCCTTTATTTTCCTTTTCCCATTTAATATAATCCTGTTTATATTTTTCATGTGAAGTTATATTATTTATTTCATTTTCTTTATTCCAAACTTGTAATTCCCATTGAAAATTAAAATTACCTTGTCTAAAAAATATATATTTTATCACATAATTTCTATTTTGTGTGATTTTTTATATTTTTTTAATAATTCAGCACAATATTTATGTGCAACATTAAATTTTCTTGGTAAATATTCAATTCTAAAATTTAATTCTTGTGTATTTAAGAGTAAAATATGCATAGAATGCACATAGTTGTACAAATTTGAATTTAATTTTACAAATGTTCTATTTTTCTTCTGGGTGTTTAAAACATCTACAATTGATTTGCAATCTGTAAAAAGTAAGATTTTTTTTACTTCTAATTTTTTCATTATTCTAGCCATATGTTTTAAGGCAATTTTTATAGCTAGTAATTCAACTTCAATAGAATTTTTCATTTTATCTATGTTAGTTACAAGTATTTTGTTAATTAATTTATTATTGTTAAAAATAAGAATTGCACAAGATGCAAAATTTGCTTTTTCTAAAAAACTCCCATCCACAAATATTATATATTCCATAAACATCAACTCCAACCATACTATAAAACAAAAGTTCGTAAATGTCAATAGGATTTTGAATTTTTTGTAAAATATTAAAAAATAAAAACTACAATTCATAGTTTCAAATCTATTTTATATATTAATATTAGATAAAATTCGATTTTTCTTATACAATAAAAAACAAATAGACCTACTCAATGTAGAACAGGTCTATTTGTTTATAAAATTAATACTTTATAACTTACCATTTCTTTTTTAAATTCACTAATTCTGAAATATATCCTATTAAACAATAAGGTGCTAAAATAAAAGCATATACCAAAATATAAGCAATAAATGCCAAAATACTTCGTCTTTCTAATTTATAATCAATCTCTTTTAGCATATTTTTTCTTTTGATTTCGATTAACAAGCACAATAATAGTCCAAAAGGAATAACCAATAAAGAAATCCAACCAAGTAATAAAGGATTTCCAAAAGCCAAGAAAATTAAGCTAAGTGGTACAAATATAAGAAGAGCCAAATCGATAAAAGGGAAAAAGATATTAAGAGAAATTAGAAATTTAGATTTCAAAGACATCTTTTTCGATGTGAATATTTTATTCTTTTTAAAAGCTTCTATCATACCTCTAGCCCATCTTTTTCTTTGATTACCCAGTTTTCTATAATTTTCTGGAACTTCTGTATATGCAATTGCATTTTTAGCAAAATTTGTTTCATAACCATTACTTAGCAATTGCCAAGTTAAGACAATATCTTCTCCCACACAATTTTGCCATCCGCCAATCTCTTTTAATATTTTGGTTTTATAAGCACTAAAAGCACCTTGTGCAACTAATGTTGAATTATTTTTGAAGAAAATATAAAAACTTTTTTAGAAAATGGATATACAATCATATCTATGAAAGAATTGGCACTTGCTGAAAATGGGAAAATGGAGCTTCCAAGTAAACCAATAGTGATAACATTTGATGATGGATATTACAGTAATTATGAATATATTTATCCAATTTTGAAACAGTATAATGTGAAGGCATCTATTTTTATTGTAACAGATAAAATCGGTCAAGAAATTGATGATATAAAATATTTAGGTTGGGAAGAATGTTTAGAAATGCAAAATAGTGGCATTGTAGAAATAGGTAGTCATAGCAAAAAACATGTTTTTTATGATAAGCGTTCTGTTCGCGAACTTCGTGATGATGTAAAAGAATCTTATAAAGAAATAGAAAAAAATTTAGGAAAACAAGATTTAAAAATATTTGCTTATCCTTATGGAGCTTATACAAATGAAACAGTAAGGACACTAAAAAATAATGGGATTGATTTTCAAATATATGATATTGGAATGAATAATTTTAAAGATTTTGACAGAAATGCAATTAAGAGAATTAATATTCCTTGTGAGATGACAGGAAAGGAAATTATAGCAGAAATAGAATCATATAAGTAAATACTTTAATTTTATAATATAGCCAGTGAATATGACAGTATTAAAGCCAATATATCGATTCTTACTAAAATGGGAAAAAGGATTATTATAAAAGAAATCATTACACAATTTTATATAAGCTGAATTTTTAATTTCAAATTTAGATACGCAAAATCGTTCCATTTATTTATATTATAATAGTCCCTTTTTCCATTTTATTACGAATCGAAGGAAATTTACGTGAACCCCTTTAAAAAATATTAAAAATGTTATACAATATAAGAAATTTGTGTTAGATGTATATTAACAAAATCAAAGAGTTTGATATACATATAGGGGAAATAAGAAATTAGAATTAGGAGAGAGATATGAACAAAAAATGGCAAATATACGAAGTAGATGAGGAAAAAGTAGAAGAACTATCAAATAAATACAATTTAAATAAATTATTGGCAGTAATACTAACAAATAGAAACATTGTTAAAGAAGAGGATATCAGACTATTTTTAAAACCAACTAGAAATGACTTTCATGACCCATATTTAATTACAGACATGAAAAAGGCAGTAGAAAGAATAATACAAGCAATAGAAAAACAAGAAAAAGTAACAATATATGGTGATTATGATGTAGATGGAATAACAAGTATAACAGTATTAAAAAGTTTTCTAAAAGACAGAGGGTTAGAGGTGTCACAATATATTCCAAATAGATTACATGAAGGATATGGACTAAACAAAAAAGCAATAGAAAAAATACATGAAAATGGTTGTGAATTAATGATAACAGTTGATTGTGGAATTTCTGCAATAGAAGAAATTAATTATGCAACTGAACTAGGAATTGAAACAATTGTAACAGACCATCATGAACCAGGAAGTGAATTACCAAAAGCATTAGCTGTAATTGATAATAAAAGAAAAGACAGTACATATCCATTTAGAGAATTAGCAGGTGTAGGTGTAGTTTTCAAACTTATACAAGCACTTGGAATGAGTTTAGGTTTAAAAGAAGAAGAATATTTAAAATATTTAGATATTGTATGTATAGGAACTATATCAGATATTGTTCCATTAGTTGATGAAAATAGAGTAATTGCAAAATTAGGTTTGTTGTTAATTAAACAAACAAGAAATATAGGGCTAAGGTCAATTATTAATTCATCAGGATACACAAAAATAGATTCAAATAGTATATCATTTGGAATAGCACCAAGAATTAATGCATGTGGAAGAATGGGAAAAGCAGAAGACGCACTAGAACTATTTTTATCTAAAAATATAAATGAAGTTTCTAAATTAACAGTTAAATTAAATGAATATAACAGATTAAGACAAGATACAGAAAAAAAGATATTTGAGAGTGCAGTTGAAGAAATAGAAAAGAAGAATTTAGACAAAAATGCTACAATAATAGTAGGAGGTCACAATTGGCATCATGGAGTAATAGGGATAGTTTCATCAAAAATAACAGAGATGTATTTTAAACCAAGTATTTTATTGAGTTTTGAAGAAGATGGGATTGGGACAGGCTCAGGAAGAAGCATACCAGGGTTTGATTTACATGAAGCCTTATCTAAATGTACAGATACAATAGAAAAATTTGGCGGACATAGTATGGCAATTGGAATTACGATAAAAAAAGATAAATTTGAAGATTTCAAGAAAGAATTTGAACAAATTGCTAAAGAATCAAAAATAGAAGAAATTGTTCCAATTATTAATATAGATGCAAAAATTGACTTTAGTAGTATAAATAAAGAAATGGTAGAAAGTTTAAAAGAATTAGAACCATTTGGAGAAGGAAATAAAATGCCTATATTTGCATTTAAAAATTTAAAAGTAGACTCTATAAGGGCATTATCAGAAGGAAAACATTTAAAATTAACATTAAAAGAAGGAAATACAGTAGTAAATGCAATTGGATTTAATATGGGAGATTTGGTAGAAGAATATCGAATAGGTGATAAAATTGATGTTGTAGGTGTTTTAGAGATTAATACTTTTAATGGGGTAGAAACATTGCAAATAAACATTAAAGATATAATGAGGTCAATATAACAATATGTAGAGGGGCGGTCCCCACAATTTCCGCTTAAAATAATATATATATCTGGGAGATTAAAAATTAGAATTGCCAAAAGCCAGAATAATATTAAAAATAGAAAAAAAGGGAAGTGAGTTTATGCAAGAGGAAAGAAAAGAAGTTACAATACAAGATGTAATAAATAAAAGAAAACAGCATGCCAGAAGAGTTGATGTAAAACTAATTATGAAAGCATACAATCTAGCAAAAGAAAAGCATAAAGATCAAAAAAGAAGTTCAGGTGAGCCATATATTGTTCATCCACTTAATGTTGCATATATTTTAGCTGATATTGGATTAGATGACAGTACAATATGTGCAGCACTTCTTCATGATGTTGTTGAAGATACTGATATGACAGATAAAGAATTAAGAAATATGTTTGGAAATGAAATAGCAGATATGGTTGCGGGTGTAACAAAATTAAGCACTATACAATTTGAGTCAGTAGAAGAGCAACAAGCAGAAGATTACAGAAAAATGTTTTTGGCAATGGGAAAAGATATCAGAGTTATATTAATCAAATTAGCAGATAGACTTCATAACATGAGAACTCTAAAATACTTGAAAAGAGATAGACAAATTGCTAATGCCAAAGAAACAAGAGATTTATATGCACCACTTGCTAACAGATTAGGTATATATTCATTAAAATGGGAACTAGAAGATTTGGCATTTAAATATTTAGAGCCAGAAGAATATCATGAATTAGTAGAAGGAATCAACAAAAAAAGAGAAGAAAGAACAAAATTTATAGAAAAGATTATGGTTGATATAAGAACTGCATTAAAAAAACAGAGAATTGATGCAGAAGTAACAGGAAGAGCAAAACATCTATATAGTATATATAGAAAAATGAAAAGAGATAATAAAACCCTAGACCAAATTTACGATTTATTTGCCTTAAGAATTCTAGTAAATTCAGTAAAAGATTGTTATTCAGCATTAGGAGTTGTTCATGAATTATATAGTCCTATGCCAGGAAGATTTAAAGATTATATAGCTGTACCAAAACCAAATATGTATCAATCTATACACACAACATTATTAGGAGAAAAGGGAACACCATTTGAAGTACAAATAAGAACTTGGGAAATGCATAAAGTAGCAGAATTTGGTATAGCAGCCCATTGGGCCTATAAAGAAGCAAGCTATTTTGGTAGAAAGCAATCTGTAAAAGTAGAAGAAGATAAACTAGCATGGCTTAGAGAAACATTAGAATGGCAAAAAGAATTACAAGATCCACAAGAATTTTTAAATACATTAAAGACAGAGTTATTTGAAGATGAAGTATATGTATTTACACCTAAAGGAGCAATAAAAGTTTTACCAAGAGGAGCAACACCAATAGATTTTGCATATACAATACATGCTGAAATAGGAAATAGAATGACAGGATGTAAAATAAATAGTAAAATGATGCCAATAATTACACCATTACAAAGTGGTGACATTGTAGAAATTATCACATCTGATAAATCAAAAGGACCAAGTAGAGATTGGCTTAAATTTGTAAAAAGCTCAACAGCTAGAAATAGAATAAAAAGTTGGTTCAAAAAAGCACAAAAAGCAGAAAATATAGAAAAAGGAAAAGATTTAATAGAAAAAGAACTAAAAAGAATAGGATTTTCACATTCTGATTTATTCAAACCAGAATATATAGATCCAATGCTTGAAAAATATAAATATAAAAATCTTGAAGATATGTATTCAGCAATAGGATTTGGTGCAAATTCTGCTGTTAAAGTTATAGCAAAAATGCTTCAAGAATATAGAAAAGAACATGAAGAAGAAGATATCGAAAAGAAAATAGAAGAACTAAAAAAAGCAAAACAACAAAAGAAACCAAAACCATCAAGTTCTGGAGTTATTGTAAAAGGAATTGATAATTGTCTAGTAAAACTTTCAAAATGTTGTAATCCACTTCCAGGAGATGAAATTGTTGGATATATAACAAAAGGAAGAGGAGTATCAGTCCATAGAAAAGACTGTTATAATGTAAAAGACTTAATATCAGAAGAAAATAGAATGATAGACGTAGAATGGTATGAAGAAGAAAAATCATCATATCAGGCAGAAATTGAAATATTCTCAAATGATAGAGTAGGACTATTAGTAGACATATTAAAACAATTAGGAACAACAAAGGCTAACATACTAGGAGTTAACACAAAGACAACAAAAGAAAGAATTGCAATTATCGATATAACTCTTGAAGTCGAAAATTTAGAAGAATTAAATAAAGCACAAAGAGTAGTAAGAAAAGTAGATAGTGTATATGATGTAAAAAGAAAGAAATAATGTCCATTGGGGACGTGTCAAAATGGACAAAAATTGTCCAAAAGGGACAGGTCTGACATTAGTAACGTGTTAAAATGGACAAAATGCTCCTTAGAAAACATAACTATAACATTAGGGAGTGAATAAAAATATCTGAAATGGGCGAAAGCGATGATATTAGATATGTACGAAAATAGAAAAATGTCTAAAAATGGCAAGACTTAGAAGAAATTTATATGTAGAGATTTGTTTGTATAAATTAGAGGTCTGTCCCTTTTGAACAAAAATTGTCCGATTTGATACGTCCCCAAAAGACCAAAGGAGGAAATATGATTTTAAAAGAGTTGAAAATTCAAACATGGATAGGAGATCCAACAAACTGTTATATAATTTTAGATGAAAATAGCAAAGAAATTATGGTAATAGATCCAGCAGGAGATGTAGACAAAATAATAGAAATGATAAATATTTTGAATGGAAAATTAAAATATATATACTTAACACATTGTCATGGAGACCATATAGCTGGTGTTAGCGAATTAAAAGAAAAAATGGGAGGAAAGATTTTAATTCATAGATTTGATAGTGAAGGACTAAATGATGTTAATATAAATCTATCAACAGTAATAGATTTACCTCCAATAGAATTAGAAGCAGATTCAAGGATTGATGACAATGATTTAATCCATTTAGGAGAACTAGAATTTAAAGTAATTTATACACCAGGCCATACAAAAGGTTCAAGCAGTTTATATTGTAAAGAGCAAGAATGTCTATTCTCTGGAGATACAATGTTTAGAGGAACATGGGGAAGAACAGATTTACCAACAGCAAGTATAGATGATATAATGGATTCAATAGTAAATAAATTGTTAAAACTTCCAGATGATACAATTGTATATCCAGGACATGGAAAAGCTACCATGATAAAAGAAGAAAAACCAATATATTTGGAGTTGAAACCTAAATTATATTGAAAAAAATCAATGTATATAGTATAATTCAAGACGAAACAAGAAAAGTCTTATCTATAAAAAGGAGGAGTTGAATGTTTGGGGTAGTTATTAATAATATTAAAGAACTACGGGAAAAAGGATATAGTTTTATAGAAAATGATTATGGCTATTGTATGAAAATAAAGCGTGACGAATTTCTCTGGCATACAATAACTGTAAATTCCGAAGGAAAACTTGAAATAAGAGATTGCAGAGGAAGAAAAATTGGAGTCTATAATAATGCTGAATATCTTTTAGACAGGGATATAGATAATATATTATGTGTCTTAGAAAAATAACTACTAACGGATCAGATTAGCTAATCTGATCCACAAATTTAATTTTTTCAACCCAATCTAAAGTAGAGAGAAAGGAAAGTGAATAAAAATGGAAAAAGTAGAACCAAGAACATTGGCAGGATTTATGGAATTATTGCCAAATGAACAAATATTATTTAACCAAATGAAAGAAAAAATAGAAAATACATATAAAAAATTCGGATTTTTACCATTAGATACACCAATAATAGAATTATCAGAAGTATTATTAGCAAAAGCAGGAGGAGAAACAGAAAAACAAATATATAGATTTCAAAAAGGAGATACAGATTTAGCATTAAGATTTGACTTAACAGTACCACTTGCAAAATATGTAGCAAAAAACTATGGAAATTTAAGTTTTCCATTTAGAAGATATCAAATAGGAAAAGTATATAGAGGAGAAAGAGCACAAAAAGGAAGATATAGAGAATTTTATCAATGTGATATTGACATAATAGGAGATGGAGAATTAGACTTAATAAATGATGCAGAAATGCCTTCAGTAATATATGCCATATTTAAAGAATTAGGATTCGAAGATTTTACAATAAAAATAAATAATAGAAAAATTTTAAATGGATTATTTGAAAGTGTAGAACAAAAAGAAAATTCAGTTGAAATCTTAAGAATAATTGACAAAATTGAAAAAATAGGAAAACAATCAGTAATAGAAGAATTTCAAAAATTAGGATTAAAAGAAAATCAGATAAAAAATATAATGGACTTTATAGAAATAGAAGGAACATCTGACCAAAAAATAGAAAAATTAGAAAATTTAGGAATACAAAATGAAACATACAAAAAAGGAGTAGAAGAATTAAAAACAGTAATAAAAAATGTAAAATTATTTGGAGTACCAGAATCCAATTTTACAGTAGACTTAACAATAGCAAGAGGTTTAGATTACTATACAGGAACTGTATATGAGACATTTTTAAATGACTATAGAGAATTAGGAAGTGTATGTTCAGGAGGAAGATATGAAAACTTAGCAGAATATTATACAAATAAAAGCCTTCCTGGAGTTGGAGTTTCAATAGGTTTAACTAGACTATTCTATAAACTTAATGAATTAAACATAATAAAAGCAGAAAAAAAATCAGTAGCAGATATATTAATAATACCTATGGTCGAAAACTTAGAAGAACCAATCAAATTAGCAACGAAATTAAGAAATGTAGGTATAAATACAGAAATATACTTAAATGACAAAAAACTAAAAGCTAAATTTAAATATGCAGATAAATTAGAAATTCCTTATGTAATAGTAATAGGAGAAGACGAAATAAAATCTGGTGAAATCACATTAAAAGACATGAAAACAGGAGCAGAAGAAAAACTACCAATAGACGAAGTGGAACGTTGGGGACGTGCCAAATCGTTCCAAAAATGAGAACAATAGCTGTTTTTTATGAATAGTTTACTTTTTCATATTCACAACATTAAAACTGCGTTATTGTTCGGCAACAAATTTTACAAAGTAACATTTGTGTGCAAGCTTGATATTTTAGAAAAATCTTTGATTTTCTAAAATGAAACGAAAGGGACAGACCTTAAAAACAGTATAGGATAAATAACTATATATGTTACAGTTTTTAGTGAATTCAAAATAAAGCAGAGTAATGTGTTAAAAAGATTTTAATAATTACTCTGCTTTATCCTTGAATAGAAAAGTTTGTAGAATTTTTCATATCATACATTTTTTCTTTAAGATTTTCTAAATTCAAATTTAGATATGTAAAATTGTTCATTTTTTATATTGCCACTATAGCATTATTCTTCATTGCATTTAACTTAATTGCATTAGGCATGTCCCCTGAATCTAAATGGACATTTTTTCTTGATAAAATTTTTAAATTCTGAAGAAGTACCTTTTTGAAATCCATTTTTATTTAATAGAAGAGAATGTCTCTTATCTAAATATAAATAAAAAAATTCATTAGTTTCAAATATTTTATATAAATCCTTATAGTAGATTTTGGAATATTCCCTTTTGGCATATATTTTAAAATATTTTTCATAAAAAGAAAAAGTATAGGAAGTTTCATTGGTAATTTTTTCACTATTATATTCATTTCTTACTTCTTCAATTGGATGAAAATATCTATATAATATGAAAGATGTTAAACAAGCACAAATAATAATTGCTATGCCATAATTATTATAGCTAACATGTAATATGATAAAAGAAAGTAGTAACATAGATATTGCTAGCGAAAACAGGTTGTATCTAAAAGAAAATTTTTTAGAATGAAATTTTAAGAATTCATCATAGACTACTTTAGAGTATTTAGTTACATTTTTAAATAATAAATTCAAAATCATCACCTATTAAAAGTATAGCATAAAAAGAAAATAATGCAAGGTGAAAATGTGAGGTCTGTTCCTTTTAGTTTCAAAATGGAACGATTTGGCCCGTCCCTAACGTTCCACTTGCACAATAAAAATTTAAATGATATAATCCTGATTATAAAAGAATAATATACAACATAGGTATATTTTCTAAAATTTACTAAAAGAAAGGTTTAATTTTTATGTATGATGTAATAATAATAGGAGCTGGACCAGCTGGGATATCAGCAGGGCTATATGCCAAAAGGGCAAATCTTAATGTGTTAATAATATATAAAGAACAAGCGGGGCTAGAGAAAGCTGAACAGATAGAAAACTATTATGGATTTGAAAATGGGATAACTGGTAAGGAGTTATATGAAACAGGTATAAGACAGGCTCAAAATCTAGGTATTGATATAAAGAGAGAAGAAGTAATAAATATACAAATGGAAGAAAAAAATGAATATAAAATTATTACAGAAAATGGTACATATATTTCAAAAGCTGTGATATTTGCCACAGGAAATAAGAAAAATGTTCCTAAGATAAAAGGAATAAAGGATTTTGAAGGACGAGGAGTAAGTTATTGTGCTGTATGTGATGGATTTTTTTATAGAAATAAAGATATCTCAGTTTTAGGTAATGGAAAATATGCAATTTCAGAGACAAATGAGTTAATTAATATAGCAAATAGTATAACAATATTAACAGATGGTAAAGAAGAGCCAGAAATAAGGTCTGATAAAGTAAAGATAGATACTAGAAAAATACGTGAGGTTAGAGGAGATAAGAGAATAGAGGAAATTGATTTTGAAGATAATACTAAAATGAAAACAGATGGATTATTTGTTGCTCTTGGTGTAGCTGGTAGTGCAGAGTTTGCAAAGAAATTAGGTATTATAACTAATAAAGATAGAATTGTTGTTAACGAAAATATGGAAACAAATATACCGGGAATATATGCTTGTGGTGATTGTACAGGAGGGTTACTTCAAATATCAAAAGCTGTATATGAAGGAGCAAAAGCGGGACTACAGGTAGTAAGATATTTAAAAAAATAATTGTTAAAATATGGATTGCAAGTAAGATATAAAAAATTAAATATGAAATATATAATAAATATTGAATTTATAAATAGAATGTATAAATTAATATAATATTAACAAAATAAATACGAATTGAATTATATAAATAACAAAAGTTTAAAATATAAATTAAATAATAATAAAAACATTACTAAGAAAAAATTTAATAATAAGGAGGAGTTTGGAATGAGTGTTTTTAAATTTGAAGAAGGAAATTTTGAAGAAGAGGTATTAAAATCAGAAGGAAAAGTATTAGTAGATTTTTATGCTGATTGGTGTGGACCATGTAAAATGATGTCACCAATTATTGATGAAATAGCAAAAGAGCTTGAAGAAAGTGTAAAAGTAGGAAAAGTTAATGTAGACAATAACCAAGAATTAGCAATAAAATATGATGTTATGAGTATACCAACAATAATGGTATTTCAAAATGGTATGCTGGTAAAAACATTTATTGGTGTTACAGATAAGAAAGAAATATTAGATGTGTTAAAATAGTATAAGAAAAAATTCTTATGCTAAAAAACAAAGTTTTATAGCCAATTTTAGCTGATTAGAAAATGGAAGAGGGATTATTGAAATAGTAAAGAGGTGTAAAAAATGGAAGTAATTTATTTTTTAGCAACAGATGGAATAAAGTTAGATGGGTTATTATATACTTCTGAAAATAAAACAGAAGATATTATATTATCTATACATGGAATGGGTAGTAATTGCATGAAAAAGAGGGAAACAACAATAGCCAAATTAGCAAATGAAAATGGTATAGACTATTTTTGTTTTAATAATAGAGGAAGTGAACTTGTAAAATATACAAGAAGATACACAGAAGGAAAAAGAGAAAAAGATTTATGTGGAACTAGTTTTGAGGATGTATTAGAAGGTTATGAAGATATAACAGGAGCAATCATAAAATTAAAAGAGTTAGGATACAAAAATATATATCTACAAGGACATAGTTTAGGTTGTACAAAAATTGTTTACACATATAATGAACTAAAAGAAGAAAATGATGATATGTTAAACAATATAAAAGGTATTATATTAAATTCATTAGTTGATATTCCAAGGACGTTGAAGATATATTTAAGAGATAATTTTGATAAATATCTAACATATGCAGTGGAACAAGAAAGAGAAAATAATTTAAAGGAAATGATGCCCAGAGAAGCTTTTATACATCCAATCAGTGTAAAAACATTTTTAAGATATGCAAGAGATAATAAGGAAATAGATTTTGCTAATTTTGGTGAAGATAGTGAATTAACTAAATTAAATAATATAGATGTTCCTTTATTTATGAGATGGGGAAATGATAATGAAATGATTGTTCAAAAGGCAGATGAGTTAGTAGATTTGCTTAATAATATAATAAGAAATCCAAATAAGGATATAGATTATATTGATGGTGCAAATCATAGTTATATGGATAAAGAGGAAGAATTAGCAAAGCAAATAATAGAATTTATAAAAAGACAATAAAAGATATTGACAAAAGTTAACTATTAGTGATATATATGAAGAAAGTAAAAATAAAATACTAAAGAGGAGTAGAAAATATGAAAAAAATGCCTGTAAGCCTTGAGGCTGTACACACACAATATGTTTAGTTAATAAAAGATTAACAATAAATAGAGAAAGATAGTGATATAAACCTATGAGAATAGGTTTGTATTGCTATCTTTTTTTCTTGTATAGGAAAAATCAAGTTTTTCCTATACAAGAACGTCGCTTCGCTCTAGTGATTGCACACAAATTTTACTA
>CALXJV010000038.1 GCA_944388715.1 uncultured Clostridia bacterium | reverse complement strand
GAAATACCAGAAATGAAGAAACAATTAGAAAAAATACCGTTAATAGAAAAACAATTAGAAGAAATACCAAAAATGAAAAAGCAATTAGAAGAAATACCAGAAATGAAGAAACAATTAGAAAAAATACCGTTAATAGAAAAACAATTAGAAGAAATACCAAAAATGAAGAAACAATTGGAAGAAATACCAAAAATGAAGAAACAATTAGAAGAAATACCAAAAATGAAGAAACAATTGGAAGAAATACCAGGAATGAAAGAACAAATAGCAATAATACCAAAAATATTACTAGAAATCCAAGATATGAAACAAGAAATACGTCGTATTAGTGGTTCTGTAGCTAGAATAGAAGTAGAACATGGAGAAAAATTAGTTGCACTATTTGATGCATTTAAAGTTAATTCAGAAAAAATCGAAGAACAAAATAAAAGAATTGCTAAATGTGAAGACCAAATAGCAGAACAAGGAAATCAGATATTTATTATCAATTCAAAAATAGGAAACTTATAAAAGCCTATTATGATTTTTGAGATATATAATAATAGGCTTTACTTAAAGATAAGTTATATTTAAATTTTTTATCAAGTATTTTTTTCATGAACATCCCATATAATTAATTACATTATTGTAAATTAAATTTAACAATAAGTATTAATAACTTAACATGACTTGTATGAAATGAATCATTACAGTTCAGTAAGAAATTTGTAAAATCAAAGTTTTTATAAAAATGTCTTAAAAACTAATTTTATAACAAAAATTTTTCTTTCTGAACTGTAACAATAGATTATTTACTTACACTTGAAAATAAAAAATAAAAATGATAAAATTTTTCTGAGGTGTAGAAATATGATAGACATAAACAAAGCAAAAGTTGAATTTCTAAGATACACAGAAAAATTTGATTTAGAAAATGAAAACATAAAAAGAAAGCAATTACATTCATTACGAGTAATTGAGATATCAGGAAAAATTGTAGAAAGTATTAATTTGAGTAATGAAGAAAAGGATTTAGCAATATTGATAGGATTGTTACATGACATAGGAAGATTTGAGCAATTTACTCAATATGGTACATTTAGAGACAGAGAAAGTATTGACCATGGAGATTTTGGAGTAGAAATATTACAAAAAGATAACTATATAAAAAAATATATAGATAATGAAGAGGATATTAATATAATCTATAAAGCAATTAAAAATCATAATAAATATCAAATAGAAAAGGGCTTAAATAAAAAACAAGAGTTATTTTGTAATATTATAAGAGATGCAGATAAGATAGACATATTATATGAAGCTACAGAGATTTTTTATACGCCAGAGCAAATAAAGGAGATTAATAATTCAATATTAACAGAAGAAATATCATCTAAAATCTATAGCAAAAAAACAATTAATAGAAATGAATTTAGAAAAAAAGGAAAATTAATAGATGTATTTGTTATACTGGCATTTTTATTTGACATAAATTACAAAAAATCTTTTGAAATTATTTATGAAGAAAATTATATAAATAAAATCTTCCAAAGATTTAATTTCAAAGATGAAGAAACAAGAATAAAAACGAAAGAAGTACAAGAATTTTTGAATAAATATATCAAAGAAAAAATCACTTAAAATAATACTATAGATTATTATAGGTCTAAATAATATATTTTTTGATAAAAATATAAGAAATAGTTAATTAGAAATATAAAATAGGTTTATAGGTAAAGCCAATTGGAACGTTTGGGGTGACGTTCCAAAAAAACTTAAATATATTAATAAGGATGAAATTTAAATTGAGTAAAAAATTAATAATAACAGAAAAACCGTCTGTAGCAATGGAATTCGCAAAAGCATTAAAAATAACAACAAGCAGAAAAAATGGATATCTAGAATCAAATGACTGGATAATAACATGGTGTGTAGGTCATTTAGTAACTATGAGTTATCCAGAAAAATATGATGAAAAATTAAAATTCTGGCGATTAGATACATTACCATTTATACCAGAAGAATGGAAATATGAAATAATACCACAAGTGCAAAATCAATTTAATATAGTAAAACAACTACTACAAAGAGAAGATGTAGAAGAAATATATAATGCAGGAGACTCTGGAAGAGAGGGAGAATATATCCAGAGGCTTGTTTTCATGATGGCAAAACCAAATCCAAAGGCAAAGATGAAGAGGGTTTGGATAGATTCACAAACAGAAGAAGAAATTTTAAGAGGAATAAGAGAAGCAAAAGATATGTCAGAATATAATAGTTTATCTGATAGTGCATATTTAAGGGCAAAAGAAGATTATCTAATAGGAATTAATTTTTCAAGATTATTATCAATTATATATGGAAGAAAATTAGCGAAGGATATAAATCAAGATAGAACATCAATTTCTGTAGGAAGAGTTATGACTTGTGTATTAGGAATGGTTGTATCTAGAGAAAGAGAAATAAGAAATTTTGTAAAAACAAAATATTATAAGATAGTAGGAGAATTTGGGGAAGAATCTTCAAGTTTTAAGGCAGACTGGAAAGCTACAGAAAAATCAACTGTATGGGAATCACCCAAATTATATAATGAAACAGGATTCAAAAAAGAAAAAGACGCAAAAGATTTTATTATATCATTAAATGGAAAAAAAGCTATAATAACTGAATTAAAAAAATCAAAGCAAAAAGAAAATGCACCATTATTATTTAACTTGGCAGAAATACAAAATGAATGTACAAAAAGATTTAAAATAAAACCAGATGAAACTCTAGAAATCATACAAAATTTATATGAAAAAAAATTAGTTACATATCCTAGAACAGATGCAAGAGTGCTATCTACAGCAGTTAGCAAAGAAATAAATAAAAATTTAAATGGAATAGCAAAAGGATTTAAAAATGAAGAAGTACAAGGTTATATTAATAAGATGGTAGAAGAAAAATATTCTACAAATTTAGCAAAAACCAAATACGTTAATGATAGCAAAATAACAGATCACTATGCAATTATTCCAACAGGTCAAGGTTATGAAAACTACAATAGCTTACCACAACTACAAAAAGATATTTATTTAGTCATAGTAAAAAGATTTTTAGCAATTTTCTATCCGCCAGCAGAATATAATAAAATTCAATTAACAATAGAAGTGGAAATGGATAAAGAAAAGAAAGAAACTTTTACAACAAGGGGTAAAGTATGTATAAATCAAGGATTTTTAGAAATATTAAAACCTATTAATAAAACCGAGAATAAAAAGAAAAAATCCACAAATGAAGAACAAAATGTGGAAAGTAAAGATGAAGAAAATCAAAATAATGGTGATAAATCAAATGATTTAGAAATATTGAAAAAGCTAAAAAAAGGTCAAGAAGTTCTAATTCAAAATTTTGAAATAAAAGAAGCAGAAACTTCACCACCAAATAGATATAATTCAGGTTCAATCATATTAGCTATGGAAAATGCAGGAAAATTAATTGAAGAAGAAGAACTAAGAGAACAGATAAAAGGTGCAGGAATTGGTACAAGTGCTACAAGAGGAGAGATTATAAAAAAATTAGAAAAAATAAATTATATAGAAATAAATGGTAAAACACAGATTATAACTCCTAGTAAAAAAGGTGAATTAATATATGATATAGTTGTTCAATCAATGCCAGATATGCTAAATCCTAAGTTAACTGCAAGTTGGGAAAAAGGTTTAGATATGGTAGCAAAAAAAGAAATAAAACCAGAAGAATTTATGACAAAATTAGAAAAATATATTAATAGTAAATTTGATAAATTAGTGATTAAAATGTAAAAGGAGAGGTATGGGACTAGCCCATATCTCTCTTTAGAGGTTATTTAGTGAGTCTGCAAGCCCATGCCCGCAAGAGATTTTTTAATAACTTTTCTGCATTTACTTTGTGACAACCATATAAATGAGTTGTCGAAATAATTGCACGACCATGTTCAAAACGCCAGATAATAATGGCTTCGTTTCCGGAAAAGCTTCTAGTATTTGATTTGTATAATATCTCTGGAGAAATCATGGCTACAACAGGTTTGCCAAGTGCCACTGATTCAAAAAGGTCATAAATTGAACTTTGAATAGTAGTCTCGATACCATATATTGGTTCGAGAATCCTTTCAAAAGCACTCCAAAGAGTACCTTTGTCAGGCGTCCGATAATTATATTGGACCAGAATTTTGCCAATTTCTTCAACTGGAATTTTTTGCCCAAAATAATCTAAAAGCGTAGAAATCGCACAAGGTATAGTACCTCCATCTGCCATTGTTCTGTAGCCGGATGGTAATGTTTCTCCTGCTTTTAAAATTCTGCATTCACGATGATCATACACAATATTTGCATATTCATCCTGGTTAGTAGAGCAAGGTATGAACCTTGTGTCAATTCCACACGACATATAATTCAAGTCATTGAAATTGAACAAGTCTAAAGAATCTTTCCATTTATCTTCAAGACGATAAATTTATGAAATATTAATATATATACATTCTTGTTAAAAATTTTTAGGCTGTGAATTGTAACCAATAGTTACCTTATAATCAAAAAATTTATAAAAACTATTTATATTTTCTGAAAAAAGTAGTATAATATAACAATCAAACAAGGAAGGATACTAGTAAAATGAATACAATATTAGGAGAACTTGGAAAATCTCAAAAGTTTGTAACATTAATAAATCAAATAGAAAAAGAAAAAAGTCCGATAATGCTATCGGGCTTAACTGACGTAGGAATGGTAGAACTCTTAACTAGCATTAATGAGTACAGCAAAAGACCAATATTAATTGTTACATATAATGAAATTCAAGCAAAAGAAATATTAGAAAATATAAAAACATTTACAGACAAAGGATATATGTTTCCTAAAAAAGAAATTGTAACATATGATTACATTGCAGAAAGCAAAGATTTACCATATGAAAGAATAGAACTATTAAATAAAATAAAAGAAAAAAGAAAACCAATTACAGTAACTACAATAGAGGCTTTAACGCAAAAACTACCTCCAAAAGATGTTTTATACAAAAATATACTACACTTTAAAATAGGAGATATTTATTCACTAGACGAAATAAAGAAAAAATTGGTTAATTTAGGTTATGTAAGATGTGACTTAATTGAAGGAAGAGGACAGTTTAGTATTAGAGGCGGAATATTAGACATATCAATTTCTGAAAAAATAGGTGTAAGAATTGAATTTTGGGGAGACGAAGTTGATTCTATCAGAAATTTTGCTATTATCAGTCAAAGGTCAATTAATACACTTGACAAAGTAGAAATATATCCAGCACATGAATATATTTTAGAAAGACCTATAGAAGATGTATGTAAAGAAATAAGAAAACAAATAGTTACTGATAAACAAGAAGAAATTATAGAAGAAGACATAGAGCAAATCATTGCAGGAAATTATATTAGTAAGATTGATAAATATTTTGATTGTTTTTATTCTAAAACTGAAACATTATTAGATTACATATCTGATAAATATATTATTGCTTTAGATGAAGAAAGAAAAATAGAGCAAAGAACAATCAACATGAAACAAGATAGAGAGAATTTAATTAATAGCCTAATAGATAAAGAGAAAATTGTACCACAAGCATTAGAAAATATCGCAGAATATGAGGAGATAGAAGAATTTTTAGAAACAAAAAAACATAATGTATTATATTTAGAAAAACAAGATTCTGTGACAAATAAACAAGCAGAAAAATATGTATTCCAATATAGAGAAGTAAATTATTATAAAAGTGAAATAGAAAATTTATTCCAAGAATTGAAAACAGCACTAAAGCAAAAAAAGAGTATATATGTTTTAGTAGAAACCAAAGAAAAAGCAAAAAAGTTAAAGGAAATATTAGAAAAAGAAGAAATTATATGCAAAATTGAGGAAAAACTAGACAAGACAATAGTTGTAAAAACAGCAGAAAAAATAGTAACAATAGCTGTTGGAAAACTTTCTGCAGGATTTGAAAATTATGAAATTAATCAACTAGTCATATCAGCAGATGAATTAGTTAGTGGAGAGAAAAAGAAAAGAAAAACTGTACATTCTGCATATGCTGAGGGAGAAAAAGTTGTATTTGCCGACTTGAAAGTTGGAGATTATGTGGTTCATAGAACTTATGGAATTGGAATATATATAGGTGTTAATACCATAAAAGCAGATGGAACAGTAAAAGACTATATAAAAATAAAATATCAAAATGATGATATTTTATATGTCCCAACAAATCAAATGGATATGATTAGAAAATATGTTGGGGGAGACAAAATTCAACCTAAGCTTAATAAATTAGGAAGTAAAGATTGGGAAAACACAAAAAATAGAGTTAAGAAAAATCTACGAGAAGTAGCAAGAGAGTTAATAGAATTATATGCAAAAAGAGAGAAATCACAAGGCTTTGCTTTTAGTAAAGATACACCATGGCAGAATGAGTTTGAAAGTAAATTCCCATATCAGGAAACAGATGACCAATTGCGATGTATAGAAGAAGTAAAAAAAGATATGGAGACAGCAAAACCAATGGATAGACTATTGTGTGGAGATGTAGGATATGGAAAAACAGAAGTAGCTATAAGAGCAGGATTTAAAGCAGTTATGGATCAAAAGCAAGTAGCATATTTAGCTCCAACAACAGTATTAGCAGAACAACAATATCAAGAATTTAAGGAAAGAATGAAAGATTATCCAATAAAAGTAGAAATATTGAACAGATTTAAAACAGCAAAATACCAAAAAGAAGTTATAAAAAAGCTAAAATTAGGAGAGGTTGATATTGTTATTGGAACACACAGAATTCTTAGTAAAGATGTGGAATTTAAAGATTTAGGATTATTAATAATTGATGAAGAGCATCGTTTTGGAGTAAAAGATAAAGAAAAAATTAAACAATATAAAACAAATGTAGATGTATTGACAATGACAGCAACACCAATCCCAAGAACATTACATATGTCAATAGTTGGAGTAAGAGATATGTCTGTTATATATGAACCCCCACAAAACAGAAGACCAGTTCAAACATATGTGTTAGAATATGATAAAGAAGTAATAAAAGAAGCAATAACAAAAGAACTAGAAAGAAATGGTCAAGTATTTTATATTTTTAATAATGTGGAAAACATCCAAAGAAAAGCAGATGAAATATCAAACTTAGTGCCAGAGGCAATTGTTAGTTATGCACATGGAAGAATGACAGGAGCACAAATAGAAGAAATTATGGATGATTTTATACAAAAAAAATCAAATGTATTAGTATGTACAACCATTTTAGAGTCAGGAATAGACATACCAAATGCAAACACTATTATAGTAGAAAATGCAGATAGAATGGGATTGGCACAGTTATACCAAATACGTGGAAGAGTTGGTAGAAGTGATAGGCAAGCATATGCATATATCACATATAAAAGAGACAAAATGCTATCAGAAGTAGCAGATAAAAGATTAAAAGCAATAAAAGAATTTACAGAATTCGGCTCAGGATTTAAAATAGCAATGCGTGACTTGGAAATAAGAGGAGCTGGAAGTTTACTTCGGAGAAATACAATCAGGACATTTAGAACAAGTTGGTTATGATACTTATTGCAATTTACTAGATGAAGTAGTAAAAGAAATAAAAGGAATTGATGTTAAACCAGAAATAGATACACAAATAGATTTAAATGTAACTAGTTATATACCAGATGAATATATATCAGATTCAAACCAAAAAATCGAAATTTATCAAGATATTGCATTATGCAAAAATGAACAAGATATTCAAAATGTGATTGATGAAATTATAGACAGATTTGGAAATATGCCACCAGAATTAGAAAACTTGATTGATATTGCAAGAATAAAATATTTAGCAAAAGCACAAAATATTAGTAAAATACAAAGCAAGAAAATAGCAGTTGTATTTACATTTGAAGAAGGAAAATTTGATTATGATGTACCTAATTTAGTTAAAAAATATGGTAATAGATTGAAATTTTCAGCAGGTATAAAGCCAATGATTACTTTAGAAATTGGAACAAATAATGAAATGAAAATTTTAAATGATGTGACAGAATTTTTGAAGACATTAAAGGAATTTAAAGTTGAAATTTCAGACTAAAAAATAATATATTAAAATATAGATAAAAAGTATATTCTAGTATTTCAGCAATGATTAAGAACGGATATACTTTTTTTCTATGTTTGTAATGTATAACACATATCAAACCAAAAGCAGACAAAGTTCAAACACTCTTAAAAAATATGGATAAATATATTGATAAAACTACAAAAAAATTATAAAATACAATCATACAAAAAACAGAGTATGGTTGTTTTTTATACGTAATAGTCATATTGATAAAATATTATTACAGAAAGAGGGAATATTATGGAAAAATCAAAAGTATATTTTACAGATTTTAGAGCAAGACCAGGATATAACTTATTACAAAAACTAAAAAAATTAATGAAAAAAGCAGGGATTGAAAATATTGATTTTGAAAACAAATATGTAGCAATCAAAATACACTTTGGAGAACCTGGAAATTTAGCATATTTAAGACCAAATTATGCAAAAGTAGTTGCAGATGTTGTAAAAGAATTAGGAGGAAAGCCATTTTTAACAGACTGCAATACATTATATGTTGGAGGAAGAAAAAATGCTTTAGACCATTTAGATTCAGCGTATGAAAATGGATTTAGTCCATTTTCAACAGGATGTCATGTAATCATTGCAGATGGACTAAAAGGTACAGATGAATCATATGTAGATATAAATCAAGAATATGTAAAAACAGCAAAAATCGGTAGAGCCATTATGGATGCAGATATAGTTATATCTTTAAACCACTTCAAAGGACATGAAGGAACAGGATTTGGAGGAGCAATTAAAAATATTGGAATGGGTTGTGGTTCAAGAGCTGGAAAAATGGAAATGCATAGTAGTGGAAAGCCAGAAGTTATATTAGAAAAATGTAAGAAATGTAAACAATGTATAAAAATATGTGCACATGGAGCAATATCATATAATGAAGAAGGAAAAGCAGTCATAGACCATAACAAATGTGTTGGATGTGGTAGATGTATCGGAATTTGTAACTTTGATGCCATTAAATCACCAAATGATGAATCAGCAGATATCCTAAATAAGAAAATGGCAGAATATGCACTAGCAGTAGTAAAAGACAAACCACAATTTCATATCAACCTAATTTGTGATGTGTCACCAAACTGTGATTGTCATGCAGAAAATGATGCACCGATTGTACCAAACATTGGAATGTTAGCATCTTTTGATATGGTAGCATTAGATAAAGCATGTGCAGATTTAGTCAATAAACAAGAAGTATTTCAAAATAGTGCATTAGGAGAAAACATCAAGAAAAAAGTAGAAGGACATGACCATTTCCATATCAACCATCCTGACACAAATTGGGAAAGTCAAATAGAACATGGTGAAAAAATTGGTTTAGGAAGTTCTGAGTATGAATTAATTGAAATGAAATAGGAAATAATATATTAAAAACTGGAGGAATTTATGCAAGTAATATCAAGTAAAGATAATGAATTTATCAAACACATAAAAAAGCTAAAAGACAAAAAATACAGAGACTTAAACAATGAATATATCATTGAAGGAATAAAAATTATAGAAGAAGCTATCAATGAAAAAGCAAATATAAAACAAGTAGTTATTTGTGATGACTGTGAAAAAACATCAAATATCTCAAAAGAACTTATGTACGAAATTGCAAGATATGAATGTATATATGTAACAAAAAAGATATTTGACAGTTTAACAGATGTATCAAATCCACAAGGAATATTAGCTATAGTAGAAAAAAATGCAGTAAAATCAAAAATAAGTAATATAAAAGATAGTGAAAAATCAGAAACAATAGGTGTTGAAGAAAAAGAAATAATAGCAGAAAACGAAATTGACTACAATCAAGACATTATAGTAGCACTAGATGACATTCAAGACCCAGGAAATTTAGGAACAATTTTAAGAACAGTAGATAGTATTGGAATTAATCAAATATTAGTATCAAAAGGAACAGCAGATAGCTATAATCCAAAAGTTGTGCGTTCAACAATGGGAGCTATATTTAGAGTAAAAATAATAGAATGTGAAGATCTAGAAAATACACTAAAAGAAATCCAAAAACATAATTTTGAAATTGTAGTAACATCATTACAAACCAAAAACAGTATATATGATATAGATTACAAGAAAAAAGTAATTGTAATAGGTAATGAATCAAATGGAGTAGAACCAAGGATACAAAAGATAGCGGATAAAAAAGTGAAAATACCAATGTTAGGGAAAACAGAAAGCTTAAATGCATCAGTAGCAACAGGAATTATATTATATGAATATGTGAGACAAAAAAGAGGATGAGGGATTGGGGGAGCGTCCCTCAATCACGCTTTAGAAAGGAGCAAATTTAATATGAAATTACACACAGTTATGGTAGAACCAGAAATTCCTCAAAATACTCGGAAATATTGCTAGAACTTGTGCAATAACAGGTTCCAAATTACATCTTGTACATCCATTAGGATTTAAGATAGATGAAAAATCTGTAAAAAGAGCAGGACTAGATTATTGGGATAAAATTGAAATAGAAGAGCATAAATCATTAGAAGAATTTTTGGATAAATATAAGCCAGAAGAACATAATATGTTTTTTGCAACAACAAAAGGAAAAACTAAATATACAGATATAGACTATTCAAAAATGGATGATGTTTTTGTATTATATGGAAAAGAAACAAAAGGTTTACCTGAGTGGCTTTTAGAAAAATACCTAAATTCTAAAACAATTAGAATACCTATGTTACCAACATTAAGGTCATTAAATTTATCAAATTCAGTAGCTATAATTACATATGAAATTTTAAGACAGAAAAACTTTGAAGATTTGCAAGAAGTAAGTACATATTTTGATAAATAAAATCTCAAAAAAGGTTGAAAAATTTAATAATAAAATATATAATAAGCTAAAACACGTAAGATGAAGGAGAAAAAAACAAATGAACACATTTCAATTTGTACCAGAAGGATGGAATGAACAAATAGAAAAATTAGACATAAATAAAATACAAGAATACAAAGAAGAAAATAAAGTAGTACAAGGAATAGTACAAAGTTGTGACGAAAAATATAACTTGCATATAAATTTAGGAAATGGAATAGATGGAATTATTCCACGAAGTGAAGTAGAAGATACACAAGAAGGTCTACCAGATGAAAGATTATGTACAGGAAAAGTGCATAAATATGTACAATTTAAAATAAAAGACATAAAAGAAGATAATAAAATCCTATTATCAAGAAAAAGTGTGCAACAAGAAGCTACAAATTACATAAAAAATGAAATGGAAGTAGGTCAAAATCTTACAGGGATAGTAAAAAATATCAAACCATATGGAGCATTTATCGAAATAGGAGGAGGAGTTGTTGGACTAGCCCATATAGAAGACTTATCAGTTGCAAGAATAAAAACACCATATGAAAGATTAAAAATTGGACAAAAAGTAAAAGTTATGATAAAATCTATTGACAGAGAAAACAAAAGAATTACTCTATCATACAAAGAAAACTATGGAACGTGGGAAGAAAATGCCAAAAGATTTTCTTCTGGAATGAAAGTAGAAGGAATTATACGTGAGACAGAAAAAAATAAAAATGGTATTTTTATAGAACTTACACCAAATCTAGTAGGAATGGCTGAATATAGTGAAGGCTATAAATATGGACAAAAAGTAAATGTTTATATAAAAAAGATAGATAACCAAAAGAAAAAAGTTAAATTGCTAATAGAAAAATAAATAACCTAAAATTCTAAGTTGTTTAGATAGATTAAAAACAAAAATGTTTATTATTAAATATTATAGATAATTCTAAATTTAAGGGGGAAAGAAAAATGGTAGAAGATAATGAAATCAAGGCACAAGTATCTCCATTTGCAATCAGAGAAGGAGAAATAAAAACCTTCGACGGAAAAGATGGGTATGTGTCAATGAATCAAATCGTACACAAGATAAACATCGGACATATTAATGAAATCCATTTTGCTATTTTAGACTTAGTCAATGAATTTGAATTTATAACATCAAGACAATTATTTCAAATGCTAGAAATAAAAGGAATTGATCCAAAGTCACAAGATAAACTAAATAATAAGTTAGACCAACTAGTAAAATCTAAAATTTTAACAAGATACTATTTCACTTCTGACGAAGGAAAAGGTATCTATAGAATATATTGCCTAGAAAAGATGGGAAAATATTTATTAAACTCTAAAGAAGTTGACTGTAAATGGCAACCATCTGACAATACAAAACCAGTACCAATGATTAAGAAAAGATTGGCTGGAAATCAAACTTTAATTGCATATTTAAGAAAAGTAAAAGCTTTTGATAGCTATATAGTAAAACCAGCAATCACAGCAAAAGTTTCAGGAAAATTATTTAAAGCAAGCGGGGGAGCTGTTAAACTTACTAAAAACAATAAATCAATTCAATTTGTTTTTGAAGTTATCAGAAGAGAACAAGATTGGCAAAAAAAATTAGTCGAAAGAATGAGACTATATAAAGAATTTTATGAAAATTATGCTCCAGGAGATTCTGGATTTGCTACAATGCCACAATTGATATTAATATGTGAAGATGAAAAACATATGGCAGAAACATTTAAAGAAATTGTAAAAAATCAATTAGAAATTCCACAAATTAAATTATATTTCACAACTGATTTAAGACAAAACAAGGAAACATTAGAAGATACATTAGTAGATTTTAAATTAGTTGATGGAAAATATAAAATGGAAAATGTAGAATTAAAATTATTAGGAATGTGAAACGTTAGGGACGATTTGGCACGTCCCTATTGAACTTATTGAAAATATAAAAAAATGTGTTATAATAGTAACATAATTAGATAGAAGTGTCTGAGCTAAAATATCAATTTATAACTATAAAAAGATATAGAGAGAGAAAAGAAAAGATGCCAAGATATTTTTCAGAATATGAATATGGAGAAGAATTTATAGAAGAATTCTTCTAAAAAAAGCTAAGTTCAGACATAGAAATAACAAAAAAAGTTCTAGGTAATACCCAGAACTTTTTTTGCACGTTTTACGTCATCACTTGTAGCATCTCTTACATTTTCTAATCCATATTTTAGTCCAAGTTTTGACCACTTATATTTACCAAGACTATGATAAGGTAAAACTTCTACCTTTTGAACATTATTCAAAGAAGAAATAAAATCTTTTAATCTCAATAAATCATTTTCATCATCAGTATAGCCAGGAACTAAAACCTGTCTAATCCAAACAGGGATATTATTATTACTTAAATATTTTGCAAATTCCAATTCTAATTTATTATCAAAACCAACTAAATCTTTACACTTTTCATTATCGATATGTTTAATGTCAAGAAGAACTAAATCTGTTAATGTAAGCAAATGTTTAATATCATCAGTAAGAGTAACCATTCCAGAGGTATCAATACAAGTATGGATTTTTTTCTTTTTTAATTTAGTAAATAATTCAATTAAAAATTTTACTTGTAAAAGAGGTTCACCTCCTGAAACAGTTACACCACCATTTGGGGTTATATAATTTTTGTAATTCATAATTTTATCAAAAATTTCATCTAGAGATTTATAACTACCATTGTTCATATCCCAAGTGTCACGATTATGGCAATACTTACATTGTAAATGGCAACCTTGAAGGAATAAAACAAAACGAATTCCTGGACCATCTACAGCGCCAAAAGTTTCTACTGAATGAACTTTTGCATAATATCTTAAATCTTTTTTATCAGAATCAGTTATTTTATTTTCCATAATTAATATATCCCTTCTCAATTTCTCAAGGAGTGTCCCCGAATCCCTAAAAAGAGGGAATCAAGGGGCGTCCCTCAATCCCTAAATTTTTTCATGAATTGTTCTATTTATTACATCTAATTGTTGTTCACGTGTTAATTTAGTGAAGTTTACAGCATATCCAGATACTCTAATTGTTAATTGAGGATATTTTTCTGGATGTTCCATAGCGTCTTCTAGTAAACTTCTATCAAAAACATTAACATTGATATGATGACCTGTTTGTTTGAAATATCCGTCTAGCATATTGACTAAGTTTGTTACTCTAGTTTCTTCGTCTTTTCCTAATGTTTTTGGCGTTATTGAAAATGTATATGAAATTCCATCTTCAGCTGATTCAAATGGTAATTTTGCAATAGAGTTCATAACAGCTAATGCACCATTTGTATCTCTTCCATGTAATGGATTTGCACCAGGTCCAAATGGAGCTCCCATTCTTCTTCCATCAGGTGTATTTCCTGTAGCTTTTCCATAAACCACATTTGATGTGATTGTAAGAATTGATAACGTGTGTTTAGAGTTTCTGTAAGTTGGATATCTTCTTAGTTTATTAATAAATGTTTTTACTATATCAACTGCAATACTGTCAACTCTTTCATCATCATTACCAAATTTAGGAAAATCTCCTTCTATTTCGTAATCAACAGCTAGTCCAGTTTCATCTCTGATAACTTTTACTTTTGCATATTTGATTGCTGAAAGTGAGTCTGCTACAACAGATAATCCAGCAATACCACATGCCATTGTTCTTATAATATCTTTGTCATGAAGAGCCATTTCAATTGCTTCATAACAATATTTGTCATGCATATAATGGATTGCATTTAAAGCTTTGATATAGATTTTTGCAACATAATCCATCATTTGATTAAATTTTTCCATAACTTCATCATAGTCTAGATATTCAGATGTGATTGGTGCAAATTTTGGTGTAACTTGTTTTCCAGACATTTCATCTCTACCGCCATTGATAGCATATAATAGAGTTTTAGCTAAGTTTGCTCTTGCACCAAAGAATTGCATTTGTTTGCCAATTTTCATTGGAGATACGCAACAAGCGATTCCATAGTCATCTCCTAAAGTAATTCTCATTAAGTCATCACTTTCGTATTGGGTAGATGATGTTTTTATAGATAAATCTGTTGTATATCTTTTAAATCCTTCTGGTAAGTTTACAGACCATAGAACAGTTAAGTTTGGCTCAGGAGCAGGTCCTAAATTTTCTAAAGTATGAAGAATTCTAAAAGAGTTTTTTGTAACTAAAGTTCTACCATCGATTCCCATACCACCAATACTTTCTGTTACCCATACAGGGTCTCCACTAAATAATTCATTGTATTCAGGTGTTCTTAAGAAACGAACCAATCTTAATTTCATAACAAAATGGTCCATGATTTCTTGAATTTCTTCTTCTGTGATAGTTCCATTTTCTAAATCTCTCTCAAAATAGATATCTAAGAAAGTAGATGTTCTACCAAGACTCATTGCAGCACCATCTTGAGATTTTACAGCACCTAAATATCCAAAGTATAACCATTGAACAGCTTCTTTACTATTGCTTGCAGGTTTAGAAATATCAAAACCATATTTTGAAGCCATTGCTTTTAAATCATTTAAAGCTTTGATTTGTTCACTAATTTCTTCTCTTTCACGAATCACTTCTTCAGTTAAACA
>CALXJV010000037.1 GCA_944388715.1 uncultured Clostridia bacterium | reverse complement strand
ATTGCAGCAAAAGAAAATAAAAAGATGATTAACTTTGACGGGTTATTATATATTGTTGGAAGTATACCAATGTTTATCATAACAATGTTATTACTATTTTCAAACTTTGTTATGTATAATTCAGCATCAATAACAACAGCAGAACTAATAAAAAATCTAATATTCTATTTAGTACCAACATTTATATTACCTATATTAGTAGGAATATTTGCAATGTGGTTAGATGGAAGAAAAATCAAGCCAATGGCAAAAGGATTACTATGTTATCCACTATTTTTACTAACATGGATTTTTATTAACTTCAAATGTTTATTTATAAGAAACACATCATGGGAAAAGATAAACCATGTAAGAAGTATAAAAATATCAGATGTTTCTAATAGTAAAGTACAAACTGAAAAAGAATTAATTTAAAGAATAAATCGGAAAGCTTTGAGATTTATACAAATTTTATTTTTCTTTTGGCATTCCGTAAATATAAGTGGACGTTTAACATGTTGTTAATAATGACAATAAGCTAATGTTCACTTATTATTATTTGTAAAAAATTGTTATATAAGGAAAAATTCACAAAAAGTAGATATATGTTCTAAATATAAGGCTATAAAAATCTATATCGGTACCTAAAATGATTATGATAAATAGCTTATATTCTAATTATAAGACTATAAAGCTAAAATTAATGTTGTAAGAGAATAATTAGAAAGGAAAGTGCTAAATAATGGAAAAATTAAAGAAAATTAATAAAAAACATATACATATAGCAATAATAATATTAGGAATTCTATTTATACTTTTATCAGCTTTTCATGAAAATATATGGTTTGATGAAAGTTATTCAGTAGCAATAGCAAAACATGACTTTACTGAGATATGGAAAATAACAGGAAAAGATGTACATCCCCCATTATATTATTGGATGTTACATATAGTATGGATGATTTTTGGCAATAATATAATAGCATTTAGACTTTTTTCAGTATTAGCAATAGCAATATTAGGAATACTAGGATATACACATATAAGAAAAGATTTTGGAGAAAGAGTAGGATTTCTATTTTCATTTTTAACATATTTCTTACCAGTTATGTGTACATATAGCCAAGAAGTAAGAATGTATTCATGGTCATGTTTAATAGTAACTTTATTTGCAATATATGGATATAGGTTATATAAGAACATAAAAGACAAAAAAGAATTTAAGATACAAAACAAAAATTTAATAATATTTGGAATATTTAGTATATGTGCATGTTATATACATTACTATGCATTAGCAGTTGCAGGAATAGTAAACTTTTTCTTATTAATTTATTTAATAAAAAACAGAAAAGAAAATACAAAAATATTAAGGAATTTCATAATTTTAGCGATAATACAAATAATATTATATATTCCTTGGTTATTATATTTAAAAGGACAAGTAGAACATGTAGAAGGGGGCTTTTGGATAACATTAGGAATAAGTACATTAGTAGAGATACCAAGTTTCCAATTCAGAAGACAACTAGATACAAACTTTGTATTTGACGCCAATACAATTATTGCATTAGTTGCATCATTAGCAATGTATGTATATATAGGTTACAGAATCTATAGAGCAAAAAAAGAAAAAGAAGAAATGAAACCAGGAATATTTTCAATTATTCTATATGTACTTGTAATTATTGCAGTTTTAATTATATCATTATTAATGAAACAATCAATTTTATTTGCAAGATATTTACTAGTAATAACTGGAATATATATATTTGCATTAGCATTTTTTATGGCAAAAGAAAAGAGAACATGGATAACAACTATTATTTGCATAATAATACTAATATTGGGAGGCATAAGTAATGCAACAAATATTATGATTAATTATGATACTAGTAATATGAAACAAATAGAATATTTGAAAGAAAATATTAAGCCAGATGATATTATTGTATATTCAAATATAGGAAATGGGGGAGTTGTAGCAGGATTTTTCCCAGAAAATAAACAATATTTTTATAATGGAGGATACTGGGATGTAGAAGAAGCATATAAAGCATATGGACCAGGAATGGAAATTATATATAATTATGAAGATATATTAAAAGATTATCACGGAAGAATTTGGTTGATAGATTCAGAAGGGTGTGGATTATATAATGAATTTCCAAAAGAAGGGACAACAACACTTGTTGAACCAATAGAATTTAAAACAAGATATCAAAATTATGTATATACAATAGTTTTACTAGAAAAAGAATAATTATAAAAGGATAGTAAATTTTATGAAAGCTAAAAAAATAAGAACAGTAATTGGTAATATAATAGTTTTTGTAATATTGATAATTGCCTTATATTTAGCATATCAATTTTACCAAAGTAATAACTTTAATGGATTTGTACGAAGTGAAGCAAATTTGAATACATCAGAATTCAAAAGAGATAAAGAAATAAAATATTCAGATAATAATAGTTATAAAATAACATCAAATGAATTCAATGATGCAATGTTTTCAAAAGAGGTTCAGGTTCAAAAAAATACTCCATATAAAGTAACTTGTATGGTAAAAACAAAAGGAGTAGAAGCAGAGAAAAATGAATCAAGTATAGGTGCACAAATTTCAATATCAGATACAGTAGAAAGGTCAGTTGCAATAAGTGGAGATACTGATTGGCAAGAACTAGAATTTGTATTCAATTCTAAAAATAGAGATACAGTAGATATTGCATTTAGATTAGGAGGAACGGCAGGAAATGCCAAAGGAGAAGTATGGTTTTCAGATTTTAAAATAGAAGAAGGAAAAAGCGATGAGAATAGCGATTGGAAATTTGCTTGTTTCATCTTTGATAATACAAATGTGAATATTGATAATAAGCAAATAAATATCCAAGTAACAAGTAATGATATAACAGACATAAAAAACACAATAACTAGATTTGAAAGGTCATGTAATCAATTATCACAAGGAAGAATGACAGCAGATTGTGATATATACGAAGTACAAGAACCAATTACATCATTATCATATGATGACGAATTTGGATATTATGTTGCACCAGAAGATATTGAAAATCAAATAAAAGATGTTATAAATCAAAATAATTATGACCATATTTTTGTAGTAGTAAGATTAGGTAATGAGGAATATGAAGATGATATAGAAATAAAAGACTGGATAGGATTAGGATCTATGGATTATTATGGTATAGGATTTTCAAATATTAGATTGCCAAATAGTTCGAAAAGTTATATATATAAATATGATTCTAGAATAAATCAATTTCCAGAAGAAGTGTTCTTACATGAATTTTTGCACTCACTAGAAAGAACAGCAAAAGAATATGGATACGAAAGACCAGAGTTACATGCTTATAAAGACTATGGTTATGAAAATGAATATTTAACAGGTCAAAGAGAATGGTATAGGGATTATATGAATAAAGAAATAGCTACATCAAATGGAAATGTGGGATTGCCAAATGAAATATATACTTTAAAGCCAGCTAAAAAATCAAATTTTGAATATTCATATGAATTAGAAGATGTATATAGTGAACCAGAAAATATAATTGAAGAGATAAGAGGGATATTTGATAATATCTTTAGGAATTTGAGTATTATTATAGGAAAGGCTAATGTTAGCAATTGAATATAAAATTGTTACATTTTACAGTTTATAAAATAAAAATTAATAAGAATGTATATATATTAATATTTTATAAATTTCTCGGCTCAATACGTGCATTAGAGTTTCTAAATCTAAAAGGAACGAGCCTCTCGCTGTATCGCGCTTCCTCATTCCTTTTAGATTAAGAAACTCTACAAGCACTCCAATCACATTCGAAATTTATTCAATATTAATATATATACATTCTATAAAATAAATATAAGGCTGTGAATTGTAACTAAATATCATTAAATTTATTATAAAAGAAGGAGTAAAAATGAAAGTATCAGATTTTAATTATGACTTACCAGAAGAATTAATAGCACAAACACCAATTGAAAAAAGAGATGAATCTAGATTAATGATTTTAGATAGAAAAGAACAAACAATTGAACACAAGAAGTTTAAAGATATTATAGATTATTTAGAGCCAGGAGATTGTTTAGTAAGAAATAATACAAAAGTTATACCAGCTAGAATTTATGGAAAAAAAGAAACTGGAGCAAATGTAGAGTTTTTACTTTTAAATAATATTGAAGGAGATATATGGGAAAGTATCGTAAGACCTGGAAATAAACTTCATGTTGGAACAAAAGTTATATTTGGTGATGGGATATTAAAAGCAGAAATATTAGATATTATGCCAGGAGGAACAAGAAAAGTAAAATTTTCATATAAAGGTATATTTAATGAAATATTAGATAAAATCGGATTAATGCCATTACCTCCATACATACATGAAGAATTAAAAGAAAAAGATAGATATCAAACAGTATATGCAAAATATGATGGTTCAGCAGCGGCACCAACAGCAGGATTACATTTTACACCAGAATTATTGAAAAAAATCGAAGAAAAAGGTATAAAAATTGCCAATGTAACATTACATGTTGGAATAGGAACCTTTAGACCTGTAAAAGAAGAAAATGTAGAAAATCATGAAATGCATACAGAACATTTTTATATAAAACAAGAAGATGTAGAAAAAATAAATGAAACTAAAAAAGCAGGTAAAAGAGTTATAGCAGTTGGAACAACTTCTTGTAGAGTATTAGAGACAATTGCAGATGAAAATGGATTGGTAAAAGAAACAGAAGAAGATACCAAAATATTTATATATCCTGGTTATAAATTCAAATGTTTAGATGGACTAATTACTAATTTTCATTTGCCACAATCAACTTTATTGATGTTAGTATCAGCATTAGCAGGGAAAGATTATATTATGAGAGCTTACGAAGAAGCAGTAAAAGAAAAATATAGATTTTTTAGTTTTGGAGATGCAATGTTTATAAAATGATGATTTTGGGACGGAGAAAAAATCATTAGAGGGAGGAAATATGAAACCAGCAGTAACATATGAACTATTACATGAAGATAAAAAAACAGGAGCGAGAAGAGGAGTAATCCACACACCACATGGAGATATACAAACACCAGTATTTATGCCTGTAGGGACACAAGCAACAGTAAAGTCAATGACACCAGAAGAATTAAAAGAAATGGTAGGAGCACAAATAATTTTATCAAATACATATCATTTATATTTAAGACCAGGACAAGACATTGTAAAAGAAGCAGGAGGACTTCACAAATTTATGAATTGGGATAGGCCAATTCTTACAGATAGTGGAGGATTTCAAGTTTTTAGCCTAGGAGATTTAAGAACTATTTCAGAAGAAGGAGTAGAATTTAAATCACATTTAGATGGAAGTAAGCATTTCTTTTCACCAGAAAGTGTTATGAAGACAGAAGAAGATTTGGGAGCAGACATTATTATGGCATTTGATGAATGTGTTGAATATCCAGCGACATATGAATACACAAAACAATCAATGGAAAGAACAACAAGATGGGCAAAAAGATGTAAAGAAGCACATAAAAGAGAAGACCAAGCTTTGTTTGGAATAATACAAGGAGGTTTTTACGAAGATCTAAGAAAACAAAGTGCAAAAGATTTAATTGACTTAGATTTACCAGGATATGCTATAGGTGGAATTAGCGTAGGAGAGCCAAAAGAAGAATTTTTGAAAATGCTTAGATTTACAACACCACTAATGCCAAAAGACAAACCAAGATATCTAATGGGAGTAGGAACACCAGACTATTTAATAGAAGCAGTGTTAGCAGGAATTGATATGTGTGATTGTGTATTGCCTACAAGAATAGCAAGAAATGGAACAGCTATGACATGGAATGGAAAAGTAGTAGTTAGAAATGCAACATATGAGAGAGATTGGAGACCGTTAGATGAAGAATGTGATTGTTATACATGTAGAAATTACACAAGAGCATATATAAGACATTTAATAAAAGCAAATGAGATTTTAGGGGTAAGATTATTATCAATTCATAACCTAAGATTCTTGACTAAATTGATGGAAAGAGTTAGAATAGAAATAGAGGGTGACAATTTAGAAACTTTCAAAAATGAATTTTACAAAAAATATGGGTATGAGTCTTAAATGAAAATTTTAATATCTGTATTGTAAAGGTAATTTGTATGGCTATGCCAGAGAGTAGGAGGGGGATAAATGAATTTATTAGATGAAGATTTTTCAGATAACAAAGAAAATAAAACCAAAAAAACTATAAAAATTGTAGTTATTTGTATAGTACTAGTTTTAATCGCAATTATAGGAATAGTAGTATACATGGTATATTTAGATAGTACACAATTAAAAGTAGTATTAAATGGACAAAAAAATGAAGAAGTAAAAAATTTATTAGTATTTGAAACTGATGGAACAATATATGTACCAGTAAGAGCCATATCTTCTTATTTAGGATATAGTTGCTATAATGGTGAATATAATAATAAATCAGAAAGCACAAGTAAATCTTATGTAGAATGTGAGGATGAAATAGCAAACTTAACATTAAATTCTAATAAAATATATAAATTAAATTTACAAAATCAAGGTGACGGTTATACATATATTTATATGGATAAACCGGTAATAGCTAGAAAAGGTGAATTATATATATCTACAGATGGAATGCAAAAAGTATTTAACACAACATTCCAATATGACACACAAAGAAATATCATTTCAATTTACACATCAGCATTTTTAGTAGAGCAATATAATGTAAGTGTTTTAGATTTTGGATATACACAATTAAGTGAAAACTTTGAAAACAACAAAGCAGTTGTAAGAAATATGTTAGTAGTTACAGATGACCAAAATTATGGTGTTATAAATGCCACAGACGGAACTGAGATTTTAGAATGTAAATATGATGACATAATATATCAAGAATCTACAGGAGATTTCATAGTTTCTAGCAACGGAAAATATGGAATAATGGGAGCTGATAAAAAAACAAAAGTAGATATAAATTATGATGATATAAAATTAATGGACTATGATGCAGGACTATATTTAGTAGAAAGAGATAGTAAATATGGTGTTATAGACCTAAATGGAAATACAAAAATATATGCAGAAAATGATGAGATAGGTATAGATATTTCGCAATTTGAAGAAAACGACTTGAAAACAGGATATATTCTAGTAGATAACTTAATACCAGTTAGAAAAGATGATAAATGGGGGCTATTTGATAAAAATGGAAACCAAGTTGTAGAATTTGAATATGACAGTTTTGGTTATATAGCAAATGACAATAGAGAGGCAGTAAACTTATTAGTAATACCAGATTACAATGTGATTGTAGCGTGTATAGAAGACAGATACACATTATTAAATTCTTCTGGGAAACAACCATTTGGAGCATTTGTAGATGACATTTATATGGTAATAGATGGGGGAGAAAAAAGTTATAAAATGATGGCAAATGATAGAGAATATGATGTAGAAGAATATTTAGATAGACTTGGAGTTCGTTCAACATCAAATTCAGAAAGTAGTAATTCAACATCATCAAACACAACAAATACAACAAGAACAAATACTACAACAAACAATGAAACAAATGACGACACAAATGATACAAATGGCACAACAGATAATACAACAAATGAGGAAAACAACGGTGAAGAAAACAGAGAAAATGTAGAGGAAAACAATGGAGAAACAGAAAATCAAGAGAATAATGAAGGAGAATAAAGTGTCAATGGGGACGGAGATTTTGACAGTCCCCATTGATACTTTTTTTCGACCAGTCATACTAATAGAAAAAAATTAAAAAATAGTGTATAAATATATAGTGATAAAACTTGTATTTAAGAAAGAGGTATAAGGTGAATAATCTAAAAATTATAGCAAACGGAATATATTTTCCAACAAAACAAGTAAAAAATGAAGAATTAGAAAATAAATTAAATTTAGAAAAAGGATATATAGAAAAAAGAACAGGAATAAAAAATAGATATTATGCAGTAGAAGAAAAAATAGAAGACATGGCACTAAAGGCAACTAAGAATCTATTTGAAAAAGAAAAAATAAATCAAAAAGAAACAAATGAAAATGAAACTATCAAAAAGGATATAGATAAAGAGCAAAAAACAAAAGATATCGATTTAATCATAACAGCTACAACTAGTACAGATATACTGATGCCAGGAATATCAAATTATATCCAAAAAAATTTAAATTTAAAACCATGTATATGTTTAGATATATTAGCAGGATGTAGTGGCTACATAAATAGTTTTGATATTGCAAAAATGTACATAGATTCTGGAAATGTAAAGAGAGCATTAATTGTAGGAGTAGATAGACTTTCACAAGTAATAGATAAAGAAGATATAGGAACAGCAGTAGTTTTATCAGATGGGGCAGGTGTAACATTAATAGAAAAGGATGAAGAAACCAATAAGCAGAAATTATATATTTCAAATATACAAGCAGATGGAGATAATAATGAAATATTAACATATAAATATGGTAAAAAAATTTATATGAATGGAAAAGAAGTATATAAATATGCTGTAACTAAAACTGTTCAAAATATAAAAGAATTATTAAACAAAGCAAACTTAAATTTAGAAGATATAAAATACATAGTACCACATCAATCAAATTTAAAAATAATGAAAGCAATAGCTTCAAGATTGCATATAAAAACGGAAAAAATGTATGCAGATATAGAAACAAGAGGAAATACTTTTTGTGCAAGTATACCAATTGCTTTACATGATATGCAAGAAAAAGGAATGTTAAAACCTGGAGACAAAATTATTTTACTAGGATATGGTGGAGGTCTAAATACAGGTAGTATATTATTAGAAATATAATATCAAATTCATGATTTGAATAGAAAATTCATGTGACACATTTATATACATAAATAGTGTAATAACCTAGTTATTTAAATTGTGAATAAAAAATAAAGAAAGGGAGAAGTTGTGATGAAAAGAGCATTTTTATTTCCTGGTCAAGGAGCACAAATTGTAGGTATGGGAAAAGATATTTATGAAAAATATGATGAGGCAAAAAAAATATATGATGAAGCTTCGAAAATATCTGGAATAGATGTAAAAAAATTATGCTTTGAAGGACCAGAAGAAGAATTAAACAAAACTGAAAATACACAAATAGCAATACTAACAACAAGTTTAGCAATATTAGAAATACTAAAATCAAAAGGAATAACAGCAGATATAGCAGTAGGATTAAGCTTAGGTGAATATGGAGCATTAATATATGCTGGAATAATAAGTTTTGAAGATGGAATAAAACTAATTCAAAAAAGAGGGTATTACATGGGAAACATGATACCTGACGAAAAATTTTCTATGTCAGCAATAATAGGCTTAGACTCAGAAAAAATAGAAAAAGTTTGCCAAGAAATATCAAAAGAAAATAAATTCTTAGTAGTAGCCAACTATAACTGTAGTGTTCAGACAGTTATATCTGGAGAAGAAGATGCAATTAATAAAGTAATGGAAAGATTAAAAGAAGAAGGAGCCAAAAGAACAATAAAACTAAACACAAGTGGACCATTCCATACAATCAAATTAGAAAAAGCAAAACAAGCATATGAAAAAGAATTAGAAAATATAAACTTTAACGTAAACAGCAAAGTTAAAGTAATAAAAAATATAGACGGAACTTATTATAATGAAAAAGACAATATAAAAGAAATTTTAGCTAACCACATTATAAGTCCAGTAAGATTTGATAAAGCAATAAAATTAATGGAAGAAGAAAATGTAGAAGAATATGTAGAAATAGGACCAGGAAGAACATTAACAGGATTTGTAAAAAAAGAAAACAAAGAAGCAAATACATTTAACATCAATAATTTAGAAAGCTTAGAGAAATTTTTGGAACGTTAGGGACGTGCCAAATCGTTCAATTTTGGAACGAAAGAGACAGACCTCAAGTCAAGGGACGTGTCAAATTGGACATTTTTTGTCCAAATATAAAAAATAAGGAAAGGAAAGAAGAAAATGGAAGATAATAAAACAGTATTTGTAACTGGAGGGTCAAGAGGAATAGGAAAAGAGGTAGCATTAAAATTTGCAGAAAATGGATACAATGTCGTAATCAATTATGTATCAAGCAAAACAAATGTAGAAGAATTAAAATCAGAATTTGAAAGTAAAGGTGTTAAAACATTAATAATGCAAGCAGATGTAACAGATAAAGAAGCAATAGATGAAGTAGTGAAAAAAGCAATAGAAGAATTTGGAAGTATTGATGTTTTAGTAAATAATGCAGGTATAACAAGAGATAATCTATTAATGAGAATGAGTGAGGAAGAATTTGACAAAGTTATAGAAATTAACTTAAAAGGAACATATATAGTAACAAAAGCAGTTACAAAATATATGATGAAAAAAAGAAAAGGAAGTATTATCAATTTATCATCAGTAGTAGGAGTTGCAGGAAATGCAGGACAATGTAATTATTCAGCATCAAAAGCAGGAATTATCGGATTTACAAAAAGTGTAGCAAAAGAACTTGCATCAAGAAATATAAGGTCAAATGCAGTCGCACCAGGGTTTATAGAAACTGATATGACAGCGGTTCTATCAGATGAAGTAAAAGAAAGCATACATAATCAAATACCTTTAAAAAGAATGGGAACAGCTAAAGAAGTTGCAAATTTAATATACTTTTTAGGTTCAGAAGAAAGTTCATACATAACAGGTCAAGTTATCAATGTTGATGGAGGAATGGTAATGTAAAAACAAATTAAAAGCAGTATCTTGCACATTTTGATATTAAATTTAAATTTTCATGTACAAAGAGTACGCATTCAACTTAAATTTGATATCAAAAAATGTACAATATACTACTTTGAATTTATTTTGAGAGAATATTAAATACACTTGAGTGATATTTTTTGAGAAAGGAAAGTGAATAAAGAATGGAAAGAAGAGTTGTTATTACAGGTTTAGGAGCATTAACTCCAATAGGAAATAATACAAATGAATTTTGGGATGGAATAAAAGAAGGTAAATGTGGGATTGATCAAATTACAAAATTTGATACAACAAACTTTAAAGTAAAATTAGCGGCAGAAGTAAAAGGATATAATCCAGAAGACCATTTTGACAGAAGAGAAACTAAAAGATTAGACAAGTTTTCTCAATATGCTATGGTAGCAAGTAGAGAAGCATGGAAAGATAGTGGACTAGATAAAGAAACAGAAAACATGGAAAGAGTAGGAATTATAATAGGGTCAGGAATTGGAGGAATAGAAACAATAGAAACAGAAAACGAAAAATGCATAATGAAAGGACCAGACAGAGTATCTCCAATGTACATTCCAATGGGAATACTTAACATGGCAACAGGAAATGTAGCAATAGACATAGGAGCAAAAGGAGAATCAATGGCTATGGTAACAGCATGTGCATCAGGAACACACTGCATAGGAGAAAGTTTTAGAATGATAAAACATGGATATCAAGATGTTGTTTTAGCAGGGGGAACAGAAGCAGGAGTAACACCACTTGGAATAGCAGGATTTACAAATATTAAAGCATTAACAAAAGAAGAAGACAAAACAAGAGCAAGTATCCCATTTGACAAAGAAAGAAGTGGATTTGTCATGGGAGAAGGAGCAGGAGTAATCGTATTAGAAGAATTAGAACATGCTAAAAAAAGAGGAGCAAAAATATATGCTGAAATTGTAGGCTATGGAGCAACATCAGACGCATATCATATAACATCACCAGCCCCAGGAGGAGAAGGCGGTGCAAGAGCAATGAAAATAGCAATGCAAGAAGGAAATGTAAACCCAGAAGAAATTACATATATAAATGCACATGGTACATCAACACACCTAAATGATTTAAGTGAAACACAAGCAATCAAAACAGCACTAGGAGAAGAAAATGCAAAAAAAGTAATGGTAAGTTCAACAAAAGGACATACAGGACATCTATTAGGAGCAGCAGGAGGAGTAGAAGCAATTGTATGTGCTAAAGCAATAGAAGAAGGCTTTGTACCAGCTACAATAAACTACAAAGTACCAGATGAAGAATGTGATTTAGACGTAGTTCCAAATGAAGGAAGAAAAGTAGAAATAAAATATGCAATATCAAATTCATTAGGATTCGGAGGACATAACAGTAGCATTTTATTGAAAAAGTACGAAGATTAAAAATGTCCATGGGGGACGTTTCTGTTTGGACATTTTGTCCAAGTGGGGACGTTTCTGTTTTGGAGATTTTGCAATAAAGTTGAAAAAATAATTTAAAAATGTTAGAATGTTAAAGATAGAAAATTTGAGTAGGAGGTAGTCACATGGACTATAAGGATATCAAAAAATTAATGGATGATATGGGAAACTCTAAATTAGAAGAATTAGAAATAGAATTTCCAGAAGGTATTAAGATAAGCATGAAAAAAGGTGGAAAAAAAGAAGTTATTGTTGAGCCACATGTTATAGAAGCAAGCGCACCAATGTCAGTTCCTGTTGTTCAACCAAAAGAAGAAACAGGAATTGTAGCTGTAGAAAACAAGAATGAAGAAAATTGTAAAATTATAAAATCACCAATGGTAGGTACTTTTTATGCAAGTTCAGCACCAGACAAAGATCCTTTTGTTAAAGTAGGAGATAGAATATCAAAAGGACAAGTGGTTTGTATTGTAGAAGCGATGAAATTGATGAATGAAATTGAATCAGAATTTGATGGTGAAATCGTAGAAATTTGTGTAAAAAATGAAGATGTAGTAGAATATGGTACACCATTATTCAAAATAAAATAATGTCCAATGTGGGACGTTTCTGTTTTGGACATTTTAAAGATATGAGTTTATAGGTAGCTCTCATTTATAAAAACCTAAATATATTATGTAAGGATAATGAAAATGTTAAATAAAGAACAAATTAAAGAAATTATACCTCAAAGAGAACCATTTTTAATGATTGATGAAGTAGAAGAATATACACCAGGTGAAAGTGCAGTAGCTTATAAAAATGTAAGTGAAGATGAATATTATTTTAAAGGACATTTTCCAGGTAATCCTATTATGCCAGGAGTTCTAATAGTTGAATCATTAGCACAAACAGGAGCTGTTGCAATTTTATCTATGGAAGAAAATAAAGGGAAAAATGCTCTTTTTGGTGGAATTGATAAATTACGTTTTAAAAAACAAGTTGTTCCAGGTGATAGATTGAAATTAGAAGTTAAAATTATAAAAAGAAAAGGACCTATTGGGATTGGAGAAGCAATTGCAACAGTGGATGGAAAGGTTGCTGTAAAAGGAGAATTAACTTTTGCAATTGTTTAAATCATATAATGATAGGAGAAAATAAGATGGGGAAGTTGGATTCAAAAACAAGGAAAAGAGTAATAATAGCATTAATTATTTCTTTATGTATAGTTATTTTTATATTTAAGAAAGTAGAAGATTTTAAAAAAGCAGAACAAAAAGCCCTTCAAGAAGAAATTGAAAGAAGAGAAGAACAAGAAAAAATAGAAAAATATATAAAATTAGTAGAAAACTATATACAAGAGGAATATGGCAGTTATAACAAAGAATTCGAAATAGAATTTTATAAAAAACAAAATCAAGCAAAAGAGTTTGATATACCTACTGCTGATACGACTTGTTATATAGATGATGATAATGTACAAGAATATTTATTTATATATTATCCGAAAGAAAATAAAGATATAAAAGGTTGTGTAGCAGTAAGATTTCCAATAGAAGCAGAAGAAGATGTTTCTGTGGTTGAATTACCTTATGGGTATGATGGAATGTGTTTCTTTGCACCTTATGACTCTAATTTGGCATGCATGGAAAGAAAACAAAAAGCAATCGAAATTGTGAAACAGAATTTAGGAGAACAATATGTACCAGATATATCTACATCTACTGATGTATATGTATTATATATGGTAACTGACCAATATTTTCATGATTTAGTTATCCAAGATACAGATGGTACATATAAGACGGCACTAGAAACGATAGACAAAATAGTGAGAGAAGAATTAAAAATTCAAGAAATAGTTATAAAATATAAAGAAAATCCAACTTTTGCTAATTCTTGCATAGAAATTGATATAAATGGTGATTATTCTTATGTACAGGGGTCTTCAAAAAAGCAATTTGATGCTCTTTTTGATAATGAATGGATATTAGAGGAATTAAAAAATATATTTGAAGAAGAAGATTTAGAATTAGTTGATGAAAATAATGCATATACTTTTAATTATGATTTCATCGATATAGACAAATTATATTCCAAATATAGAAATACAGAACTTATGAAAAAAATAAAAGATGTAGCTATAAAATATAATCAAAGAATAAGAATTAAATTTTTGGATTACGAAGTTATAATTAGTGGAGATGGAGAGATAGAAGAAGATGAAATTAATTGAAATCATTAGTTCAAGTTATTGTATTTGTATTGGAATTGCACTAATTATCAATATGATAGTTAGTGCAAAAATTTTAAGTAAAACAAATACAGCAAAGGAAATAATGATATGTTTGATATTGGAAAATATAGGAATTGTTTTAGGTGCAAAATTATTAAGTATTCTAACTAATATAGATGAGTATATGCAGTTACATCCATTAGATATTTTAACAAAAGGATTTTCCTATTGGGGAGCCATATTGGGAGGAATTGCTGGAATATTTTTATTTTCAGAAGTCAATAAAAAAGATTTTGTGAAACTTTTGAGTGTATTCCTTCCTAATATGATATTAATATATGCCATATCTAAAATAGGTTGTTATCTTAATGAATGTTGTGAAGGAATATTTTTAGAAAATGGAAAGCAAATTCCTATTCAATTAATTGAAAGTGTTACTTTTTTTGCAATATATATCTATATTATGACAAGAAAATATGAAAATCCATATAAAAAAATATATGTAACAGGTATGTTGTTTTGCATCGTAAAATTTATCTTAGAATTTTTTAGAATACAATATACTGTTATGCCAATATCAATTTCACAGACATTTGCAATATATTTTATGATAATTTTGATAATTGTCAGATATAAAACAAAAAATAAATGAAATAATAATTAAATGAATGAATAAATGTAATAAGCATAAAAAAAATAAACAGTGTTTTTTATTCGTTAAGTCCGAAAATTAACGATTAAAGATTAAAAATATGATAGCAATAAAACGTAGAAAAGTCAATAGATAAAAAAGATGTATCTATTACGAAGAAAGATTGTATAGCAAAACATATAAAGATGAAGAAAAAGAATATGATATAAATTTCTATAAAAAAGACAATAGGATTATATGTGAGTTTGTAAGAGTATATTAATAAGATAAAATTCAAAATCCTTTCCGAAAAATCATTAAGTCAGTACTTAATGAAAAAATAAAAAATTCTTGATATTTAAAAGATAGTATAGTAAAATGAAAAAGTAAAGAATTTTTTAAAGAGGAAGTGGTATAAAATGAAGAAATTACCATATGGAATAAGTAATTATGAAGAATTAATAGAAGATGGATATTATTATGTAGATAAAACAATGTATATAGAGAAACTAGAGAATCTAGCAGAGAAAAGAATCCTATTTTTACGACCAAGAAAATTTGGAAAAACATTATTTACTAGTACACTAGAGAATTACTATGATATACAAAAAAAAGAAAAGTTTGAAAAATTATATGGAGAGACATATATAGGAAAAAATCCAACAAAATTAAAAAATAGTTATCATATATTAAAGTTTAATTTTTCAGGAATAGATACAGAAAATGAAGAAACAACAATAAAAGGTTTCAAAAAAGAGGTAGCATCATCTATTGATGTATTTGTAAAAAAATATGGACTAGATTTTTATATCAATACAGATGATGAAGCAGAAAATATATTAGATAATCTAATAAAAGCATTTGGCGTACAAAAAGCAGAAGAAAAAATCTATGTAATAATAGATGAATATGACCATTTTGCAAACGAATTATTAGGATTTAATACAAATCAATTTAAAAATTTAGTATCAAAAAATGGAAAAGTAAGAAAATGGTATGAAAT
>CALXJV010000036.1 GCA_944388715.1 uncultured Clostridia bacterium | reverse complement strand
AAAAAAATTAAATAAAAAAAATTAAATAAAAAAAATTAAATAAAAAAAATTAAATAAAAAAAATTAAATAAAAAAATCTAATAAAAGAAAAAATGTAAAAATAAATTATAGTTACATTTTTTCTTTATATTTATAATTTATAATTTATAATTTTCTATTTTCACTCTTTAAAAAAGTATTTACAGAACAAGTAAATTCATAAATAAAATTTAAACCTTGTTGAGAGCAATTTTTTAATATTTGATTTATTTTATCTATTGTTCCATTATTACTAGTGTTTCCAAATAAAATATAATCAGCAGAGACACCTGTAAATTTAACAATTTTAGTTAATGTCTTTACACTTAAAGATCTTTCTCCTCGTTCAAGTTGTCCTAAAAATACATTTGATATATCTATCATTTCTGAAAATTTTTCTCTATTCATATTTAGACCTTCACGTATACCTCTAATTCTTTCTCCAACTATAAAATCGTCTTGCATATTGTCACCTCAAAAAAAATATTATCTATATTATATTACAAAAAATCCAAAAAACCGACAAACCGCAAGCGTATGAAGAAGTTATGCCAAAAGCAAATGTTAACAAAAACAACGGTGATAAAATTATATAATATTATACTATTAATTAGCAAAAAAATTTATGAAAAGGCAATAATAAAATAAAACTTGAAGAAAATTATTTAGAAAAATATAATAATAAAATGAATATTTAATAATTTAATAAATTAAAAATACTAGAAAAATGATAAAAATATAGTATACTTTTTCAATCAAAAAATTAAGAATTAAAAAAGAAGATATGTGGATAGATAAATATAAATAAATTATATAAGTATAAAATTAAAAATATTATAAATACTATAAAATAAAAGGAGCTGAAATATAATGGAAAATAATATAAAGGAAAATAATTTGATAGAAAAAATATATTTTATGCAGGAAGATGTGATAGATGAAATTATTAAGAAAGTAAATAAAGATTTAGAAAGAAAATTACAAAAAATAGATTTGGAAAAAATATTTGAAAATAAAAGTGAGACTAAAGAGTTAAAAGAAATATTTAATAAAATTGAAGATAATTATAATTTAAAAATATCAAAATATAATGAAGAAATTTATAAACAGGGATTTATAGATGGAGTTCATTTAATTCTAGAATGTTATAAACAGTAATTTTTATAAAATGAAATTTGAAAATACAAAGAACGTGATATGATTACAAAATTTTAAATGGAAAATGTAATTATATTACGTTTTTTATTGTGTAGGAAAAATCGGATTTTATCTTGATTTTTTATTGATTTTACTTGCAAAATAAGGTTTGTTTTAGTATAATACAAATGTAGAAAAAGAAAGGAAGAGAGGGAAAACAATGGAAGAAAGACAAGAAAGAAAAGACGGAAAAATAATAGAAAAAGACATCGAAAAAGAGATGAGAGAAGCTTACATTGACTACGCCATGAGTGTTATAGTTTCTCGTGCACTTCCAGACGTAAGAGATGGTTTAAAGCCAGTTCAAAGAAGAATATTATATGCTATGCACGAAGATGGAATCACATCAGACAAACCATACAGAAAATGTGCCAACACAGTAGGATCTGTTTTAGGTAGATATCATCCACATGGAGATAGTTCTGTATATGATGCAATGGTTAGACTAGCACAAGATTTCTCTATGAGATATATGTTAATAGATGGACATGGAAACTTTGGTTCTGTAGATGGTGATGGAGCAGCAGCTATGAGGTATACAGAAGCAAGAATGTCTAAAATTGCAGAATACATGTTAACAGATATTGAAAAAAATACAGTTGATTTTATGCCAAACTATGATGATAGATTACAAGAACCAACAGTTTTACCAGCAAGAATCCCAGCATTACTTGCAAATGGTTCTTCAGGTATAGCCGTAGGTATGGCAACAAATATACCTCCACATAACCTAACAGAATTGATAGATGGAATTATCAAAATCATAGATGAAGATAATGTGACTGATGAAGAATTAATGAGTGTTATAAAGGGACCAGATTTTCCAACAGAAGGAATTATTTTAGGGATTGAAGGTATTAAGAAAGCATACACAACAGGTAGAGGAAAAATCACATTAAGAGCTGAAACTGAAATAGAAGAAATGAGTGGAAACAGACAAAGAATAATAGTCTCATCTTTACCATATCAAGTAAATAAAGCAAATTTAATAAAAACAATATCAGACTTATCAAAAGAAAGAAAAGTAGAAGGAATATCAGAATGTAGAGATGAGTCAGATAGAAAAGAAAAAGTAAGGGTAGTAATAGAATTAAAAAGAGACGCAAACCCACAAGTTGTACTAAATCAATTATTTAAACATACACAAATGCAAACAACATTTGGTATAATAATGCTTGCATTAGTAAATGGAGTGCCAAAAATCCTAACTTTAAGACAATGTTTAGATTGTTATATAGACCATAGAAAAGATGTTATATTAAGAAGAACACAATTTGAATTAGACAAAGCCCTAGCAAGAGCACACATTTTAGAAGGATTAAAAATAGCTTTAGATAACATTGATGAAGTAATTGAAATCATCAGAAATTCATATGATGATGCAAAAGAAAGATTAATGGAGAGATTTGGATTATCAGATATTCAAGCTCAAGCAATACTAGACATGAGATTAAAGACTTTGTCAGGATTGCAAAGAGAAAAAATAGAAGAAGAATATAATCAATTAATGGAATTAATTGCACATTTAAGAGATATCTTAAACAGCGAAAGATTAGTTTTTGATATAATCAAAGAAGAATTGTTAGAAATTAAAGAAAAATTTGGAGATGAAAGAAAAACAAAAATCGTGGCAGCAGAAGGCGAAATAGATTTAGATGACTTAATCAAAGAAGAGCAAACTGTTGTTGCCCTAACACATTTTGGATATATCAAAAGAATGCCAATAGATACATATAAGAGTCAAAAACGTGGAGGAAAGGGAATAACAGGAATTGCGACAAGAGAAGATGACTTTGTAAAACAAATATTTACAGCATCAACACATGACACAATACTTTTCTTTACAAATAAAGGTAAACTATATCATCTAAGAGGGTATGAAATACCAGAAGCAGGAAGAACAGCTAGAGGAACAGCAATTGTAAATTTATTAAGTTTAGATGCAGGAGAAAAGATATCAGCAGTAATACCTATTCAAAACTTTGCAGAAGGAAAATATCTTTTAATGGCAACTAAACACGGATTAATAAAGAAAACAGCATTAACAGAATATAACTCTAGTAGAAAAACAGGATTGCAAGGAATAACACTAAAAGAAGATGATGAGCTAATTGCCGTAAGACTAACAGATGGAGAAGATAATGTAGTACTTGTTACTAGAAATGGTATGTGTATTACATTTGATGAAAAAGATGTAAGACCAATAGGAAGAGTATCACAAGGTGTTATCGGAATTAGACTTGATGAAGATGATGAAGTAATTGGAATGGAATCTGTAATTGCTGGAGGAAAAGCAACATTACTTGCTATTACTGAAAATGGTTTCGGAAAGAGAACAGAGCTAGATGAATATAGAGTTCAAATGAGAGGTGGAAAAGGTGTTATAACATATAAAATTACACCTAAGACAGGAAAGCTAGTAGGAGTAAGAATTGCTACAGAAGACGATGATGTAATGTTAATTACAGATACGGGTACAATTATTAGAATAAATGTAAAAGATATAAGTGTTCTAGGAAGGTCAACACAAGGTGTTACATTAATGAGAACAAGTGATGGGGGAAAAGTAGTAAGTATGGAAACTTTAACACCAGAACTAAATGAAATAGAAAATTAAAAATAAAAAAAGAGGCGTCTCTGGTTTTGGAACATTGGGTGTCCAATCGGGGACGTTTTTGTCCAATTGGGGACGTTTCTACTTTGGACATTTTTTAAAAAATGTCCAAAGTAGAAACGTCCCCAATTGGACAAAAACGTCCCCGATTGAAGTGACAAAATTCTAACGCTTAAATCTAATATCTTCTCCAAAAAAGCAATAAATATCATAATATCCAGCAATTCTAGATCCGATTCTTTCTTCATATTTACTAAAAATTTCATTAATATTCAAATTAGTAGAAATAATAGTTTTAGTAATCTTATGGTTCAAATTTAAGATTCTTGTATTAATTATAGTAAATAATTCACTTAATTTCATACTATTTAAAGTTTCAGTTCCCAAATCATCTATAATCAACAAATCGGTTTCCAATACAGATTTATTGATGTCTTCCAGATTAGATTTTTGTTTACTTAATTTATAATCTATAATATTTTCAAGTAAAACTGGGGCTGTCTGATAAAGTACAGTTTTCCCCATTTTTAAAACTTCATTGGCAATACAGTTAGATAAAAAAGTTTTTCCCAATCCAGTATTCCCAGTAAATAATAAGTTTTTAGAGTTTTGGTTATCAAAATTTTGAACAAACTCCAAAGATTTTTGTTTGATATTTCTGATGTTTTCCCTAGGGGAAATAGCAAATTTGTATTTATTAGGATTTACTTCATCAGAGAAAAGGTTTTCGTTAAAAGTTGAAAAGTTTTCTTTATTCAAATTTGACATATTAGATTTATTAAAAGAAATGTCTAAAAGTTTTTGCTTTAGGCAACTACACATTTCTGTTTTATAATCATCTTTTTGTATATAACCTGTATCTTTACATAGAGAGCATTCATAATTAGGCTTTAAATATTCAATATTTATATTATTTTTCTTCAAAATTTCTTCTTTTTCTTTTTTCAAAGAATTAATTTTTTCAGAAAGTGAAACTAAATAATATGATGAAGTATCAAGCTTTTTATTTAAAATATCTTTTGATGTAGAAATGGCACAAGAATTTATTTCTTTTTCCAATTTTTCTAATCTTGGGATTTTTTTATATAATTGTTCTTTTCTTTTTTCTGCATCAATTTCTTCTCTAAGTTTTTTTTGTTCATATTCTTTTAATAAAGAAATTAGTAATTCATTTGCCAAATGTATCACTCTCCTATCTATATATTAAATAACAGAAATATTTTATATAAAAAAATATTGCATATTTACATATAAATCAATTTAATTTAACTTCTTTAACTTCAAAATTTCCAGGATTTTAAGAAATATTTTGATTTTTTTCAAAGTTTCCAGTAGCTCCGTTTGCATATAAAAAGTCTAAATTTTCATATTTTCTTTGTTCGTAATTTGACTTTGCTACTTGATTTTTTAAGTTTTTGCTATCTTTATTTAATTTTTTTCTTTGTTCTATAAAAGCATTAATTTCAGAAGGGGTTTTTAAATTTCTATCATGCCAATCTGTAATAATTGTGTTTAAGTACTCAAAAGTTGGGGATTGTTTTAAAGTTGTACGTTTTAAGGCAATTTCTATTACATCCATGTCATAACCAAAATTTAGAACCCAATTTTCTATGTAAGCTTCTTCGTATTGTGTCAAATTTCCATGCTTTCCAAGCTTTTTAGAAATAGATTTCTTTAATGAATTCATTTTTTCTTGTTTTTCATAATATATATCTAAATCATTCCAGGTTTTAATTTTATTTGAAGCCCAAGCTTCCGCAACGGTTTGAACATAATTTCTATGCATAGCACTTCTTTTATAACAATAATCAAAAAGAGCTATCATAACTTGTTCATCAAAATTATATTTTCTAAACCAAATATCAATATCATTATACCAAGAAGGGCTCATAATACCTTGGAAATACATATTATTTATATGTTCTATTGCTTTAGCTCTAGATTGATTTTTAGCTGTTTGAGCAACTTTTTCCTTAGAAATAGTAAGGTTTGGAGTATATAGTTCATGTAAAGTTGCCTCTTGTAAGTCTATAATTACATATCCTGTAGTTTTTTTTGTAATTAATTTATTTTCCTCTAAAAATTTAAAGCCTTCATTAATAGTTTTTAAAGGTATATTTAATTTTTTCGATAAGTCATTTAATTTTATATCTTTATTATATTTAGAAAGAAATATAATATATAAATAAATTTTTAGATATTCTCCAGGCATTTGTGATAAATAGTCTGAAAAAAATATGTCTGGTATAGATGTTTCAGAAAATAAAAGTGTTTTATCATTTTTTTCTAGTTTCATGTTACTATCAATCCTTTCTAAGCTAAAACAATTAAGTTATATACAATTTTGAACTTTAAAAATATATAAGTTATAAGTGTTATTTAATTAAAAATATTTTGAATATTATTTTCCTTAAAACATTTTGACTTACAATTCCTATTTTTTTTCATAAAAAAGTTCAAAATGAGTATTATTCTGGTATAGAAAAATTAAAATTTCTATAAAAAAAAATAATAAAAATTATATCTTTTTTAGTCAAAAAATTCAAGACAAATTTTTCAAAATTTAAAACAATAAAGTATCAAATTATCTATATTTATCTGTTTTAGAGAAAAAAAATAATTTTTGCTTACATAAAAATTTTAAAAAGTAAATGGAAATATATATTATATTTTCACCATGAACACCAGAAATACTAAGTAAAAAAACAGGAAAACAAAGTATTATAAACACAATAATTTTAATATTAATATCACTAATAAAAAGATGTAATAATACAAAAATAAATAAATCCCAAATTAAATTTACTATAGCAACAGAATAGTCAATAACACCAAATATCTTGTTTTTGAAATTATAATTTTGAGGAAAAATGAATTTCAAAAAAATCGCCTCCATTTTCTATAAATAATAAACAAAAATATTTCTTAATAAAATCTAATGATAATTCAAAATTCATTTATATCTTTATAAAAGAGATATTAAAACTTATAAAAAGATAAATTTAATTATTTGAATCATAAATATCATTCTATTAAAAATTATAAAAATGTATTTTTATCAGAAAAATTATTTTAAATTAGCAAAACTTTTCACAGATTGTGTAATAGTTGTGGAAACTCCCCCTATAAAATCGCGAACTAAAGAATTTGCTCTTATCAAACCATACATTCCTCCTACATATATAAATTTATTAAATAAATCTGTATTAGAAAAATCTACAGAAAACATTAAAAGTAAAATAAGGGAAACAATGATTTGAATAAAAAGTAAAGAAAATAAATTTTTTAACCATGCTTTAAAAAACCAACTAGTATTAGAAAGTATCAAAGATAAAAACGCAAAAGGTGTAATTAATACAAATACTTTTATCAATATATATCTTAAAGAATAGGTAAATACTAAGTTTAATAGAGAAAGTGAAAGTATGCTTTTTATTAATCCTTCAATAGTAAAGATGTTTAAAGAAGAAGTATCAACAGATATTGTGGAATTTATGTTAGTGATTAAAGAAGAAAAGCATATACTTTGGTTAAATAAATCTTCTCCTATACTACGTATAAAAAGCGAAATATTAGACATTAAGTCAATGAATAATTGTATTACAAAAAATGAGGAATTCATACAAATAGCATAAATTATCATTTTTATAAAAAAACTTGATGGTTTATCAATTCTATCATATGTTAAATGAGATAATAAAAATTTAATGCTGTAATATAATATAAATGCAAATAGAAGAACATTAGCAATCAAAAGAATACCGCTAGATGCAGATGTGCCTAATATATCTTGAAAATACTTATCATTTAAAATATCAGAATTTATAAATGTAAGTTCATCTAATAATGAATATAGATTGTTATCAATAGAACTAAAAATATTTTCAAAGATTGTATTAATTGTGTCAATAATAATTTGTGTAATATCTTGGGATTGTTCCATTAAGACTCCTTTCTGAATAAGTGAGAATTGTAATTATAGAAATAGAGATTAGCCAACTAAAGATTTAATTGCTGATAATATTAAATCTATTGCAAGTATAAATGCATAAGAAAAAAGAGACCCTTTTATTAATTTTTTACCTGTTCTTATTTTTTCTTCATCACCAAAACTAAATTTTTTCATAAATATTCCAGTTCCTACAGCTACGGCAGCAGCGGGAGTAGAAATTTTTAAAATCCAACCTTCAATATCTTCAAAAGCAGAATTAATCGTACTTACTAATTTAGGGTCACCTATTGCAAAAGAATTAGAAGGGGTAAAAACTAACATAAAAATAAATATTGTAAAAATAAAGGATATATATATAAATATTTTTTTAGATTTCTTTCTATAATTTTTCATAAAAACATCAGTCCTTTCTAGTTTTTCTAAAAGTATATAAATTTTAATTTATAATATATTGTTTTTGTTGTGATATTTATTAATTATGTTTCTTATGTTGTTTAAAATATGGTATCATTTGTAACTTGCAAGGGGGATATATTCTATTACCATCAGATAAAAAGCATAAAGCTGAAAAAGTTTCAAGATTTTGAGTGAAAAAATTTGACTCATAAATATAATCATTTTGAGTATAAGTACTGACTGATTCAGAAATATTAGAATTTTCAGAGTTTAAACTATTTGTTATATAACTAAAAGTAGTTTCTCTAGCATTTTCTGAATAACTTGTTGAAGTACGTATTTTTTCTTCTTTCCCTAGTTGTTTTTGAGCTTCTTCAATTGTAAAAATATCATCAGTTCTAAACCAAATTTTATTAATCAAATTTTGAACAATTACTTTAACAAAAGAATCATCCTTAATAGTATTTTTTAAAGAAGAATAGCTTTGAGTACTAACAATATTGATACATTTAGCTTCTCTACTTAAAGAGAAAAATTCTGCATCTGTTTTACTTGCATATTTATCATACTCGTCACATATAAAAGCACTAGGATAAACATGAGAATTAGACAGATTTGTCAATATTTCTGTTTGAAAATCAAGTTTCAAATAGGTTGCAATAATTTTTGACAAAATGTTATATTCTGAAATATTCATATTCAAAACTACAATTTTTCCCTTTTTTAGAACTTCTTCAAAACCAGTAAAAGTTAGTTTTTCCTTAGGGGAACAAAAGCAAGACATAACATCATAATCAGATACAAAAGTATTAGTTATTCGTGTTATCTCAGAAACTAGAATAGCTTTTGTTCTTTGGTCTAAGGATTCAAATTCTTTTTGAAAAAAATCTAAGCATGAATTAAGTTCATAAATTTCAGAAGTGTTGAACTTTGAATTTGTAAATAAATTTTTCAAAATAGGTATTTTTTCTTTATAATAATTTGGAATTGTTATTAATTTATGAAGTTCTAAAAAAGTAACATAACCATTATTATAAAATCTACAAAGCTTGATGCATTCAGTTAAAACCTGTTCAGCTTTATCTAACCAATAAGATTCTGAATTATTTTCTGAAAAAAGTAAAAGAATTGTTTTTAGCCTATTTGCTAAAACTTGTGGCTTTAAGTGAGGTTTATGTAGAGGATTATAATGTATATGTGAATTCAATTCTATTACAATTAAATCAGAAGATAAACCATATTTTTTGCAAAAATCTTTTACCTGTGAATAGTAATTTCCTTTTACATCTAAAATAAGCATAGCGATTTTATTATCTTTGTGATTTGCATTAAATTTTAGCAATTGTTCAGTAAAAGGATACATTGCAGATGAAGTTTTTCCAGATCCAATAGTACCAGTAATTAAAAAGTTTTGGTAAAGTCCACTTTCAGGAACGTAAATATTATGTTTTGAATTTTCATCAAAACCAATTAGTAATTGCAAATTTTTTGAGGAATGGGTTAGTAAATTTTCTTTTGTAAGTGTTTTTGATTTTTGTTTAGGTTTAAAAAACTTTTTGGAAATTTTGGAAATAATAAAATTAGTACATATAATACTGGAAAAAGTGAATGTTAATATATGTGTAATCTTTAAATATTTCCATAATACTGGATTTTTAGAACAAATATCAAAAGGTTTGAGCCCGTAAGTAATAATTAATTCATCTGCTGTATAAATTGGATAAAAGATTTTGAAATGCACAAAAATAAGTATGAATGTAAATAATATTATTGTAAAAAACTTTTTGATAAACTAAGAACCTCCTTTTTCAGTGTATTTTTGCTTGATTTTTAATTTGGAACCTTGTTGATTATGAAAAATTTTTATCTCGATAAAAGTGTAAATTGAATATAAACTGATGAAAAGATTAATAATAAGAGATATAAAAAATAAATCTACAAGTGTAAAAATATCATCACCACCTTACAATTTTTACCATAATACAATATTTTTTTGCATTTGTCTATACTTTTTTGAAAATTTGTGATAAAATTTATAAAAATAGTCAATTTTAACGACTGAAATTTTTGTTAATTTAAAACAAATAATTTTTTAAGGAGGAATATTTATGAAATTTGATAAAGATACAAGAATTGGAGAAATATTAGAAAAAGCTCCAGAAAAAGCAGAGATTTTATTAAATGTTGGAATGCACTGCATAGGATGTCCTGCATCTCAAATGGAAACTTTAGAAGAAGCTTGTGATGTACATGGAATAGATGTAGAAGAAGTTGTAGAAAAATTAAATGCTTAGGGACGTGCTAAATCGTTCCAAAATGGAACCAAAGGGACAGATTTTTAATATTAAATAATTTGAAATTGGGTTTGTTCCTTTGAATTCCAAATTATTAAATTTAAGAAGTCAATAAAATATTTTGTTACAAATAACAGCAAAAAATACTATAATATAATTTTGAATTTTATTGAATTAAATGTGAATTGTCATATTCTAAAAAAAATTCACAAAATTTTCACAAAAGTATTGACAAGCTTAAAAAAATATTGTAAACTATAAAGGCGTTATGAATGAAACGTACATGGGCTATTAGCTCAGGTGGTAGAGCACTTGACTTTTAATCAAGTTGTCCCGCGTTCGAGTCGCGGATAGCTCACCAAAAGAACTAAATAATTTTAGACTAATTATTTAGTTCTTTATATATACGGCCCGTTGGTCAAGAGGTTAAGACACCGCCCTTTCACGGCGGAGACATGGGTTCAATTCCCGTACGGGTCACCAACATAATTTAATATGCCACTTTAGCTCAGCTGGCCAGAGCATCGCACTTGTAATGCGAGGGTCATCCGTTCGAATCGGATAAGTGGCTCCACAAGGTCATTAGTCTTGCGAAGGGCTTGATTATTGGCTTTTTTTTATGCCCAAAATCAAAAAATAATCATTTTTTAAGACTAATTTTAATTCATTTTTTCATCTAGTCCCCACGTAGTCCCCAAAAAGTCCCCAGAAAGTCCCCACAAAATCATTAAATTATGAAAAGTAGAAAATTTAATAATCTACGGAATAGACATATTTACTGGCTTTGTGATAATTTATAAATTTCTCCGAGCGACCCACAAGTCCCCAAAAAGTCCCCACATAGTCCCCAAAAAATAATGCTCTTAATAAAAAGCAAATGAAATATTTTTCAGGCAACAACTCTTTGCTTTTGAATAATTTTTGTAAGTATTGTTGTTAAAGTTGATAATGTATTATTATCTAATTGTACATAATTTATAATATCATCTTGTTGTAATTCTTGTAAATTTGAAACTTTGTTTTGAAGATGTACTAGTTCACTATTATCTTTACCTAAATATTTGTTAAGATCTTGTTTTTGTACTTTTTCTAATTCTTCTTTCTTTTGTTTACTTGAAATATGTATATAATATCTTTGTGTTGTTTCATATTCTGTATGTCCCATAATTCTTGCCAAAACTTCGGCTGACATACCGTTATTTTTACAATGTGTAGCAAAACTATGTCTTAAAGAATAAATAACTATATGAGATAAATCTTTATGTCTTTTAACAAATTTAGTAAAATTCTTTGAAAGTATATCAGGAGTATATGGCTCATTATAGCGGTTTCTAAAAACATATTCATCATCAGACCATTTCTTTCCGATTTTTTTAAAATATTTCTTTTGATTTTCTCTATGTTCAAGTAATAATTCTTTAAATAGTAAATCTAATGATAGTATTCTATTACTTTCCGGAGTTTTCAAAGGTCCATCACCTTTATCCCAACCAATTCTTTTCATTGTTATTTCATCATAGATAGGAATTTTCTTATAAGCATTTTGAATATGATAAGTATTTTTTTCAAAATCAAAATCTTTCCATTTTGTACCACAAGTTTCTTCTGGTCTATTACCATGCAGTAACGTACATAAGAATGCTAAAGGAGCATCATTATAAATTTTTTCTTTAATTTGAAAGTCTTTTATCATATAGTCAATCCAAAGTGCTCTACAATCTTCTTCTATAAATTCATAATCTGCTTTTGATTTTCTATTTTTGCTATTTTTCTTTAATTTTTTATCAGATATAGTATTAACACTTATATAGTTATGTTTCTTAGCATATTCAAAAATCAATTTAAAAGAAACAAGTAAAACCCTTTTAGTATCTAAGCATTTTATTCCTTTAAAAATGTCATCAATGACACTAGAAGAAAAAATTGAAATATCATTATATTCTGGATGCTTTTCTAAATAAGGGAAAACATATGCCCATAAATTTCTATTATAACTTTCTAATGTTGTTGGACTTAAATATTCATCACTATCGCAATCCAATTTTGTTCTATTATTTAAGTATCTCAACCATTCAACAATAATTTCACTAAATAATTTTTTATTATTGCTAATTATATTATTTTGATTAGATATTTCTAATTTATCTAAATTATTTGTAGAGAGATTAATTACATTTTTTTGAGGAATATTATTGTTGCTAGACATAAAAGCTAAAAACATATTAAACATATTTGACATAGACGATATATCAGTAGACACATTATTAGAATTATTATAAAATATCGCTCTTTGCTCGCTATATACTATATTATGAACATAAAATATAATATTTCCACTTTCATCTTGATAAATTTCTCCCAATTTTTTATCAGTATCTTTTAAAGAATCTTGAATTTTTGGGATTAATTTTTGCACTGCATCATTATAAGACTTTATACTTGTAGCTTCAGGTCTATTATTTTTTATATTAGGTATTTGTGATAATATTTCAGATCTTGCCCTAAATTTATCTCCTTTCATACTTAAAAGAATTTTAAAACACATTTTATTTAGGTCTATTCTTGACATCTTCGGTGTTGTAATCATTTTTTCCATTTATCATACCTCCAATGTTTTAAAGAGATATAATTATAAATAGAACAGCTTGTGCTTTAAAATTTATTATATAATAATACCTCTAAAAAAACAATGTTGAAGTCATCAATATTTATAATTTCCATAAGTGCCGGTATTTTCATCAAACCATTGTTGTAATTTATTTTTATTTATTAAAATCTTTTTTTTAAAACGTATGGCAGGGAAACCTGGAACAGTGACGAGTTTTAACATTAAATTTCTTCCAATGCCAAGTAATTCAGCAGCTTCTGTTACAGAAAGACTTAATTTTTCATCATTCATTTATATCACTTCCAGTTTCTATTGTATCTAACTTTTTTTCAGCAAACACTTTGCTTTCTGCAATATTCAATACAATATTTTTTGGATATAGTTTAAATGCTTGTTTCATTTCAATAGCAAAATTTTGTAAGTTAATTTCTTTTTTATATGTAGAATGTAACATTGATTCCAAAGCTATCTGGCCATATGCGACGGATTCTTTCTTATTCATTTTTAACACCTCCAATAAAAGTTTCAAATAATGTAACAATATTGTCCCATTTTTCTTCTGAATTATCTCTAATACAAATTTCGCATTTTTCAACATAAGAAAAATCTTTTTTTCTCCTGATAGATATTTCTAGCTTTTGTTTATCATTAGCAGTATAATTAATTTCTGCATATATTTTACTTTGCTTATTGTTTAATTTATCTGCTAGTTTAAATACTTTTAACAATTTTTCTTCCATAAATTTGTACCTTTTAACAAGTAAATTACTTGTTTACCTTTCTTTTATATATTTAGGTACATCATATGATCGACCTAATTCTTCTTTAAATTCGTACCTATGTTTTGAAGGGTTATAGTTATAAGCACTTTTATTCCATTTCCTATAATTCTCATCACTTAATCTTTTACACTTTGACAATTCCATAACTGCTTGTATGTGCTGTGTTTCGACAAATTCGTAGTTATCCTCTACCTTTTTTATTTCTCTTTTTTTCTTAACAAAATTGTTTTGATCAATTTTTCTTTTTTCTTTTGATTTATTTTTTCTAAATTCTTTTTCTTTCTTGTATCTTGTATCTTTTTTTATTACCTTTGTTATATAAGCAGATGATACATTTGTATTTTCTGCTATTTCTTTTACTTTTAAATGTTCAATATAAAATAGATTAAGTATTTTTTCCTTTAAAATTCCCATAAATACCGCCTTATATATTTAGTGGTTAATTTTTTGTCGACACTTTTTAGATATGACGGAACTATTAGAGAAACTATTTAATCTCTAATTCTTCCATTTTCTTTTTAAATGCTTGTTGTCTTTTTTGCTTTTCTTTTAATTCTTTATATAGTCGATATTTTAATTTTAATTTGGGTACTAAAATATCAAATATAAAAAGCAATAGTACAAGGGATATTCCTAACAATACAAATCTAAAAAACATATTTTATATTCTCCTTTCTTAAATTTAGATAAAGGACAGATAAGAGCTAGTCCAACCTGTCCTTTTTTAATATAGTGCTTCCTTTAAATTTGCCCTTCATTATATATACAGTGAGTATCTCGACAAAATTCTCCCCTGATTTTAAAAAAATTTTTAAAATTTATAATTTTTTATACCTTCTATTAGTTTTAAAATTATAAATTGGTAACGATCTTCATCTTCAAAACTGTATCTTTTAATCATCTTTCTTTTTCTTTCAATAATTTCTAGTATTGCTATATCATTTCCTTTTTGTGCTAATTTTCCTAGTTCATATAAACTTTTATTTTTCATTTTCAAAATCTCCCTTCAAATACTTTTTTAACTTTCCCATTGCTCTATTTTTTATTTTACTAACAGTTTTTGAATATATTTTTAGAATTTCTGCTACTTCATTTTGTGTTAAATCTTCTTGAAATAACAAAAAAATAACTGCCTGCTCAATAACAGACAGTGTACTTAATGCACTTGATAATTCTAGTTTAGAATCAATATCGTCAAAACTAGAAAAAGAACTATTAGCATTGACGAAATCTTGCAATAGAGCTGAATAGTCTACGTCATCAACAATAGTCCTTTCTTTGTTTATTGTATTCATTTGTTTTTTAAAATATGTCCTAGATGACAAAATAATAGTTTTATTAAGGTAGCTATCAAACTTCTCCTCTCTGTAATCGTTTTTACTTTCCATAAGTGTTCCTCCCAAATTTCTTGAATTTGGGTTTAATATTCCTATCTAAAAGGAACACAAATCAAAAATAAAAACCTCCTTCCATAAAAATATATAAAAAATGAGCCTATTATACCTATTTAGTAATAAAAAACATAATCATTTGTGCTTTAAAACTACCTCTTTTGTCAGTCAATTTATGTTCTTTTAAATAGGTATATAAACCCAACAGAATTATACAAAAATGGAAGTGTAAAATTTGTCGAAAACTAGTATTATATATTGCTAAGATAACACTTTTGGAAAATACAAAAATTGTCTAATTATGTATTTATGTGCTTTTTTATGTACACAAAATTCCTAATAATGCTATTATTTTGGCATTATTATGGTATGTAATATTCTTAAAAAGCAATATAAAATAGTAGCATTAGGAACAGGAGGCTTAAAAAATGGTATTAGATAATATAGAAATCGGTGCTAGAATAAGAAAAATAAGAGAAGAAAATTATAATGAGCCAAGACAAATATTTGCAGAACGTTGTGGACTTTCTGAAAATCATCTTGGAAAATTAGAACGTGGTGCTTTACAAATTAGCATAAGTGCCTTGAATAAAATATGTTCCGCGACGGGTTCAACAACAGATTATATTTTATATGGAAATAGTAAAACAAATAATTTGAAAATAAGGAAATTAATAGATAATTTTTTAGATAGATGTAATAAAAAGCAATTAAAATTAATTTTTAGATTTATATCTACTCTTGAAAGTTATTATGACAAAAACTAGTAGACTTATTTGGAATTTTTTTCGATGTATAAATAATAGATGAGAGTAGAAGTGTAGAACAGTAAAAAATATTTTTCGACAGATAAAAA
>CALXJV010000035.1 GCA_944388715.1 uncultured Clostridia bacterium | reverse complement strand
AAAAAATATCAAAGTAGAAAAAATTTCTAGTAAAATAATTGTCTACAACAAAAATAAATTAATAAATCCTTAATTTACTTGCAAAATCCATAAAATAGTATATAATAGAAACAGAAAAAAAGAGAAAAATGAAAGTTTGAAAAACAAATAACTTTTCCAAACCAAGTTTACATCTTAGGAAGGAATGATAAAAAATGGAATTAGAAGGAATAGAAAAAGAAATAGGATATGAATTTAAAAACAAAGAATTACTAAAAACAGCACTAACACATACTTCATATGCATATGAAAAACATATAAATAGTAATGAAAAACTAGAATTTTTAGGAGATAGCATATTAGAGTTTTTATCAAGTAGATATTTATATGAAAATTATCCAAATTTAAGAGAAGGAGAAATGACAAAAGTTAGAGCAACAGTAGTATGTGAAAAAAGTTTATACAAAATAGCAAGTAAACACAATTTTGGAAAATATTTATATCTAGGAAAATCAGAAAAGATAAATGGAGGAAATAAAAGGCCAGCAATATTGGCAGATAGTGTGGAAGCTGTAATTGCAGCAATGTATTTAGATGGTGGATTAGAAATAGTAGATAATTTTATTATCAAAAATTTAAAAGAAGAAATTGAACAAGCAAGTACACATGTAGGAGATAAAGATTACAAAACAGTATTACAAGAAAAATTACAAGAAGGTGGAGATGTAAAAATAGAATATGAGATAACAAAAGAAAGTGGACCAGACCATGATAAAAGTTTTGAAGCACAAGTGAGATTTAATGGAAAAGTTCTGGCAAAAGGGTCTGGAAAAAGTAAGAAAGGTGCTGAAATGCAGGCTGCCAAAAAAGCCTTAGAAAAAATAAAATAGAAAAGAGGTAAATCTATGAAACATCAATATATAATTCCCATATTTGTACCACATCTAGGATGTCCAAATGATTGTATATTTTGCAACCAAAAATCAATAAGTGGTCAAAAAAAGAATATGACAAAAGAAGAAGCAAAAAAAATAATAGATGATTACCTACAAAATGTAAAAGATGAAAACGCTCAAATAGAAATAGCTTTTTTTGGAGGAAGTTTCACAGCAATAGAAGAAAAATTGCAAAATGAGTTATTAGAATTAGCATATACATACATAAAAGATGGAAAAGTAGAAAGTATAAGAATATCAACAAGACCAGATTGCATAGATAAAAACATATTAAAAAGATTAAAAAAATACAAAGTAAAAACAATAGAACTAGGAGTGCAATCTTCAAATGACTATATTTTAGAAAGAGCAAATAGAGGGCACAATTTTGAAGATGTAAAAAAAGCATCAAAGTTAATAAGGTTTTATGGATTCAAGTTAGGACATCAGATGATGGTTGGACTTCCAGAAAGTACTAGAATTGATGAAATTAATACAGCAAAAGCATTAATAAAATTAAAGCCTAAAATGGTAAGAATATATCCTGTATTAGTTGTAAAAAATACCAAATTAGAAAAAGAATATAAAGAAGGAATATATCAACCATTGCCACTAGCGCAAGCAATTGAAACATGTAAAGAATTAGTAAGAATGTTTGCAGATAAAAAAATAGATATAATAAGAGTAGGATTACAAAATACAGATGAAATATCAGATCCTAGTCAAGAAAAAAGTGAAGTAGTAGCAGGGCCATATCATCCAGCATTTAGACAATTAGTAGAGTCAGCGATGTGGTATGATGCAATTGTTGGGAAGATTAAAAAACTAAATATAAAAGTAAAAGAAGTAGAGGTAAAAGTAAATCCAATAGATGCCAATAATGTTATTGGACACAAAAAAGAAAATGTAAAGAAATTAAAAGAATATTATGATGTGGATTTAGTATTAAAACAAGATGAAAATATAAAGCAAGGCAAATCAAAGATAGAAGTAACAAAAACATTTAAAGATTTTGCTTATGAAGAAAAGTAATGACAAATCAAATTTAAATTTTTATCTATATGAAGACAAAAGAAAAGTAATAGTAAAATGCGAAAGGAAAAAATATGAATTTAATTGAATTTATAAAAAGAATATTTAGAAAACAACCTAAAATGATAGAAGAAAAATCAACTATAATTGAAGAAAAAAAAACTATTTTGGAAGGAGAAAAGACTTTAATAGTCGAAGATAATCCAATAAATAGAAATCAGCATATAATAACACCAAAAGAAAAAAGAAAAGAATTTTTAAAAGAAAATAAGGCAAAAGAAAAAATTGTTTCTAAAGGACTAGATTTTGCAATAGATCAATATTTAAATGCATTAATATATCAGATGCAAAAAGGTGAAGAAATTAATTCATATAGGGCTCTTACAGGATTAGGGGGATTAGATAACAAAGATGCTGGTCATAATTTTCAAAATCAAAATGCCTTGATAAATCAGATAGAAAATAATGAAAGACTAGTATTAGGGAGACAACCTGAAGATATAAATAAACCAGCCGGATTTTATCATGTTATAACTAAAGGATGGGAAGAACCAAAAGAAGAAATGGTAAAGTTATACATTAATGCTAAGAGAAAAAATATATCTTTATTAAGTGCGGAACTTATAAATGAACTTGGAGAAGAAGATTATTACTTCAAATTTATAGCAGATGAAAATATTGCAAAAACACCAAGACAAGAAGCTATAGTAATATATACAGATGAAGTAAAAGCACAAAAAATTTTACAAGCATTAGAAAGAATAAAGAGCAAAAATGAAAAATTATTCGAAGGAAGTGAACAAGGAAATCCATTTATGAAACGTACACTTGGAAACAGTGTATGCTATGTACCAGAGGTGGATGAGGGGAAATATATAGCAGAAGATGGTACAGAAAGTAAGATTATTCCATCATATAATAATTTATTAGCAACAACATTATATGATAGTTTTATAAATTCAATGATAAGACAATCAAATAAGAATATAAATCTAAGGAAAAGATTAGCAAATGAAAAATATGTGGAGGGATATCTTGATTCTTATGCTAAGATGGATGATAAGCAAAAATATGAATTAAGGCAAGAAATGAAAAAAAGTCTGAAAATGGCACAAATGCGAAATCCAAAATTAGATATTATAGAAATGGATACTGTAAATTTACAAGAAAATCCTAATAGACAAGATAGAAATAATGATTATACACAAACCTTGTAAATGTAAGAAAAATGTAACAACTATAGAATAAAATCACCAAATTTTACAAATAATTGTAATAGGTGATTTTTATTATGAATTTTAAAGGAAATATAAAAAATATAATAATAGAAATATCAGGAACTATATTAGGTGCTTTTATAATTGCCATTGCAGTATCATTATTCCTATTGCCTAACAAATTATCATCAGGAGGAGTTGCAGGTATTGCAACAATAACATATTATTTATTAAATATGTCTATGGGAATAAGCATGTTATTAATAAATATTCCTTTATTTCTAATGTCAATATGGAAGGTAGGAAAAACATTTTTTGTAAAATCAGTAATAGGAACAATAAGTTTATCTATATTTACTGATATATTAGATAAATTAACTCCTCTTACACATGATAAATTTTTAGCATGTATTTATGGTGGAATATTAATGGGAGTAGGAACTGCAATTTTATTAAAGGTCAATAGTTCAACTGGAGGAAGTGATTTAGCAAGTTATATAGCAAAAGCATATAAACCAACTGTAAAAGTAGGAGAAATTATCGCTATACTAGACATAATAATAGTTGTCTTAAATATGATTTTCTTGAAAGAAATAGAGATTGGTTTATATTCTGCAATTGCAATTTATATAATGGGAAAAATTATAGATATTTTATTTGAAGGAATTTATTTTACAAAATTAATATATATAGTATCTGAAAAGTCAGAAGAAATAGCAAAAGAAATAGGAAAAAATATCGGAAGAGGAACAACAGGAATATATGGAAAAGGTATGTATACTAATAAAGATAAATTAATATTGATGTGTGCCGTAACTAGAAAGGATATTGCAAAAGCAATACAAATTATTAGAAAAATCGATAAGAAAAGCTTTGTAATAATTACAAATTCAAGAGAAGTATTAGGATTAGGATTTAAAAATGAGTAAAATATAGTTGTAACGTTATAATTTATAATCTAAAAATAACAAAGGGAAAATAGTATTGCTATTTTGCTATGAATATAGTAAAATAAAAACATGAATAAAAAAGATTTTATTAAATTTATTAAAATAAAAAATAGGATAAATGAAGATAGCAATAGATATTCTATTCATTTATAGAGATAGGAAGTGGTATAGAGTGAAAAAGTTACCATATGGAATAAGTAATTATGAAGAATTAGTAGAAGATGGATATTATTATGTAGATAAAACGATGTATATAGAGAAACTAGAAAACTTAGCAGAAAAAAGAATTTTATTTTTACGTCCAAGAAAATTCGGAAAGACATTATTTACAAGTACATTAGAGAATTATTATGATATATTAAAAGAAGAAAAGTTTGAAAAATTATATGGAGAAACATATATAGGAAAAAATCCAACAAAACTAAAGAATGGTTATTATATATTAAAGTTTAATTTTTCAGGAATAAATACTAGAAATGAAACAACAACAATGGCAAGTTTTAAAAGAGAGATTGCATCTTCAATAAGAGTATTTGTAGAAAGATACGGTCTAAACTTTTATGTAAATGAAGAAAGTGAGCCAGAAGATATATTAGATAACTTATTAAAAGCATTTTTTATACAAAAGCAAGATAAAAAAATCTATGTAATAATAGATGAATATGACCATTTTGCAAATGAGTTACTAGGATTTAATACAAATCATTTTAAAAGTTTAGTATCAAAAAATGGACAAGTGAGAAAATGGTATGAAATATTAAAAAAAGGAACAGAAAATGTAGTAGACAGAATATTCATAACAGGAGTAGCTCCAATAACATTAGATAGCTTAACATCAGGATTTAATATAACTTCAGATAAAACACAAGATAGAGAATTTAACGAGATGATGGGATTTACAGAAAAAGAGTTAGAAAGATTAATGAAAGAGCAAAATCTAGAAGAAGAGAGACAAAAAGAACTATTACCAATAATGAGAGAAAATTATGACGGATATAAATTTTCATTAAAAGGAAAAGAAAAAATATATAACTCAAATATGTGCTTATACTTTTTAAATAATTATATAAAATATAATGAATTACCAGAACAAATAATAGATGTAAATATAGCAAGCGATTATAGTAAATTAGGAAAAATGTTAGATTTATGCAAGGGAGAAGAAAGAGAAAAAGTAATAGAAAAAACAGTATCAGGAGAAGGAATAATAAGTGAAATAAGACAAAAATTCAATCCAGCAATGGAATTTACAGAAATAGATTTAGTATCAATGTTATATTATTTAGGATATCTAACAATAGCAGGAGATGAAGTAGGATATCCAAAATTGAGTATACCAAATAATGTAATGAAGGAAATTTATTCAGAATATTTTCTAAAAATACTAAGAGAGGAAATAAATATAGAAATAAATGATAACTATACAGAAATAGCAAGAGAAATAGCATTAGAAGGTAAAATTGATAAAATAATAGAAATGCTAGAAAAGTATTTAAATAACTTATCAAATAGGGACTATATAAAAATGGATGAGAAATATATAAAATTAATATTTTACTGTATAGCAATGAATTTAAAGATATTTAGATTAAAATCAGAAATGGAAGTACAAAGAAAATATCCAGATATATTGTTAATTCCAAAAGACCAGAGTAAAGGATATAGAGGAGTAATGATAGAGTTTAAATATTTGAAAAAAGGAGAAGAAAATAAATTAGAAGAAAAGCAAAAGGAAGCAAGAGAACAGATAAAAGAGTATGGAGAATTTGAAGAGATAAAAGAATTAAAAAATATTCATAAATATACAGTAGTAGCAGTAAATGATAACATATATGTAGAAGAAGTATAAATAATATGTTAAATTTAAATTATATTTAATAAAATAATTAGACAGATTAAATATACAAAATATATTAAAAATAATAAAAAAATTTCTTAAAGTAAGATACTCTAAATGAATATAATAAAACAGAGCAAGATTATTTTGTTTAAAAAGCTGGTGATTCCCACCATAAGAGGAAACTAAAAAGTGGTGATTACGACCAAAACAGGAACTTAAAAAAGGGAACCAGAGAGCAAACTCTGGTTCTTTCTACTTTTGAGAGGAGTTAAATAAATCTTTACGTGAAAATTCATTGCACATATATGAAATTATATGATATCCTATAAAGAGAGATAAATAGTTAGGTTGAAGAATTAGGAAGGAAAATAAAAATGAAAGAACAACAATATATATTAGAAAAAGCAAAAACTTTTAATTTAAAAGACATATTTGAATGTGGACAATGTTTCCGCTGGAATGAACAAGAAGATGGAAGTTATACAGGAATATGGAAAGAAAATGTAGTCAATGTAAAAAAAGAAGGAGAAGACTACATATTTACAGGCATATGTAAAAGTAGAAATTTGGAAGAAGAAATAAAAGAATATTTTGACTTCAATAGAGATTATGAAAAATTAAAAAAAGAATTATCCCAAATTGATGATTATATGAAAGAAAGTATTAAATATGGAAAAGGAATACGAATTTTAAATCAAGATTTATGGGAAACGATTATTTCTTTTATAATATCTGCAAATAATAATATCCCAAGAATTAAAGGAATTATAGAAAGATTATCAGAGAGATATGGAAAAAAGATAGAATGGAGAGGAAAGGAATATTATACTTTTCCAACTCCAGAAGAATTGAAAGATGTTACAGTAGAAGAATACAGAAAACTAGGATTAGGGTTTAGAGATATTAGGCTTTATGAAACTACAAAAATGATTTTAGAAGGAAAAGTAGATTTAAAAGAATTAGAAGAAAATTCAAATACAATAGAAGTTAGAGAAAAATTGTTAACACTTTCAGGTGTTGGCCCAAAGGTTGCAGATTGTATTTTACTTTTCTCAACATTAAAAAGATTTGAAGTATTCCCAATAGATGTATGGGTAAGAAGAGTGATGAATGATCTATATATAAAAAATGAAGATGAAACAAAAGTAAATAAAAAACAGATTGAAAAAATGGCACAAGATAAATTTGGAAATTTAGCAGGATTGGCACAACAATACCTATTTAATTATAGAAAATTTCATTTTCTATAATTAAAAGAATTGTACACAAATTTCTTTCAGAAATTTGGCACGCGAACAAAGAGGCGAAGAGAAACGTGATTAACATAAAAATGTCCAAACGGAAACGTCCCCAATTGGACAAAAATAAGGAGAAGTTTTATGGGATTAAGAATTATCTATGGAAAAACAGGTACTGGAAAGAGTAGTTTTTGTTTTTCTGAAATAGCGAAATTAATTGAAGAGGAAGAAAATATATATTATATAACACCAGAGCAGTTTTCTTTCACAGCAGAAAAAAATTTAATGAATTTCTTGAAAGAAAAAGCAGTTATTAATGCAGAGGTTATTACTTTTAGTAGAATGGCAAACAGAGCTTTGAATGAAATAGGAGGAAGTAACAAAACGAATTTATCTAAATGTGGGAAAGCGATGTTAATATATTCTATTTTGTCAAAACATCAAAATGAACTTCAATTTTTGGGAAAAAGTGATGAAAATATAGAAATTGGAATGCAAAGTTTGACAGAATTAAAAAAGCACGGAATTACTTTAGAAAATTTAAATAATGAAATAGAAAAAATAGAAGATAAATATTTAAAAACAAAGTTAAAAGATATTAGTCTAATTTATGAGAGTTTTGAAAACCAAATATCTCAAAATTACATAGAAGAAACTGATTTATTGAATTTTTTAGCACAAAATATAGAAAACTTAAAATGGTTACAAAATAGTGTAATATATATTGATGAATTTGCAGGTTTTACAGCACAAGAATATGATGTAATAAAACAATTTATAAAATATGCAAAACAGGTAAATATAACAATTTGTATAGATGATTTAGAGATGAATACAAATCCAGATAGAGACATATTTTATTCAAATAAGCAAACATTAAAAAAATTGATAAGAATAATTGATGAAAATGGGTTTAAACTTGAAAAACCAGTATTACTTCAAGAACAATATAGATTAAAAAATGAGGAATTAAAATATTTGAGTGAAAATATTTATAATGTGAAATCCACAAAATATGTACAAGATGTGGAAAACTTACATCTATTTTTAGCTAAAAATAGATATTCAGAGATTGAAAATACAGCAAAAACAATTAACCAAATTGTAAGAGATAAACAATTAAGATATAAAGATATTGCAATCATAGCAAGAAATATAGATACATATTCTTCATTAGTAAGAAGTATTTTTGCAAAATATGATATACCTGTATTTATTGATGAAAAAAGAGATTTAAACCAAAATATAATTGTTCAATACGTACTTTCTATATTAGAAATCTTTACGACAAATTATTCTAATGAATCTATGTTTAATTATATAAAATTAGGATTTTTAGATTTTGAAGAAGATGAATTATTTAGACTAGAAAATTATTGTACCAAATGGGGAATAAAAAGAAATAAATGGAAAGAAGATTTTAAATATGAACTTGAAGATGAAAGCAAAAAGCAAGAAATACAAAGACTAAATGAAATACGAAAAGAAATCATAAATCCATTAGTAGAGCTAAAGAAAAATATAGATAAAGAAAAAACAGCAATCAATATTACAAAACAAATTTATTTATTTCTACAAAATCAAAATATAGAAGAAAAAATGAATAATAAAATAAAATGGTTACAAGAAAATGGATTTATTGATTTAGCTAATGAATATATAGAAAGTTATAACATTATTTTAGAAGTTTTAGATGAAATTGTATTAGTTTTTAATGAGGACAAGATAAGTATAGATAAATATAGTAAAATCCTAAAAATAGGTTTAAAAAATAGTGAATTAGGGAAAATACCAGCAACACAAGACCAAGTAACATTTGGAGATGTTGAAAGAACAAGAAGTCATAAAGTAGAAGTAGTTTTTGTTATTGGATTAAATGACGGGATTTTTCCAAGTGTAAATAAAGATGAAGGATTTTTAAATGATTCAGATAGAGAATTCTTGAAAAATGATGGAATAGAGTTAGCAAATGGAACTTTAGAAAATTTGTATGAAGAAAACTTTAATATTTATAAAGTATTCACAACAGCAGAAAAAGAGATTTATTTATCATATTCTTCATCTGATGAAGAAGGGAAAGCATTAAGACCATCTGTTTTAATAAATAAGATAAAAAAGATTTTTCCAAAGCTAGAAGAGGAAAGTGATGTTGTTAACAAAAAATATGAAATAGTAAATCAAAATATTACATATGAAGAACTTTTAGAAAAAATTTATCAATTAAAAAATAAAGAAGATATAGAAAAGATATGGTATTTAGTATATTCATGGTATAAAAGTAATTCTGAATGGAATGATAGGCTAGAGCAAGATATGTTAGGTTTGCAATATACTAATATTCCTAAAAAAATAAAAAAAGAAAACATAGATAAATTATATGGTAATGTATTAAATACAAGTGTATCAAGATTAGAACAATATAGAAGATGTCCATTTTCTTATTATTTACAATATGGATTAAAAGTAAAACCAAAAGATGAACTTAAAATTCAAAGTTTTAATACAGGTTCATTTATGCATGAGACAATCGATGAATTTTTTAAATATACAAGAGAGCAAAATATGAACTTAGCTGAAATTACAGAAGAAGAAATTCAGAAAATTGTATCAAAAATAATTGATGATGACCTAGAACTATCTAAAAATTATATATTTAAAGCGACTGTAAAATATAAAATTTTGGTAAGAAGATTAAAGAAAATTGTTAGTAAAGCTTTAAAATATATTATACAAACATTAATTTATAGTGATTTTAATATTAAAGGAACAGAAGTAGAATTTGATAGAAAAGGTGAATATAAACCAATTCAATTGGAGTTAGATGATGGCAAAAAAATAGAAATCACAGGAAAAATTGATAGAATTGATATTGCAAAAGAAGAAGATGGAAATTATTTAAGAATTATTGATTATAAATCTTCAAGTAAAAATATTGATTTGAATGAAGTTTATGCAGGGTTACAAATACAACTTCTAATATATGCAGATGCTGTATGTAAAGAAGAGGATTTAATTACAGCAGGTATATTTTATTTTTCCTTATTAGAACAAATGGTAAAAGCAGATAAAAAAATATCTGATGAAGAAATAGAAGAGCTAATCAGAAAAAACTTTAAAATGAAAGGACTAATTGTTGCAGATGTAAAAATCATCAAAATGAATGATAATACATTAACAACTGGTACATCAAAAATCGTTCCAGCAGCAATTAGCAAATCAGGCGAAGTAATAGAAAAATGGACAAATGGAGTAAAACAAGAAGATTTTGAAATATTACAAAAATATATTTATAAAACTATAAAAGACATTTCATCAGAAATATTTAGTGGTAATATAGATTTAAAACCTTATAATAAGGATGGAAAAACACCATGTGAATATTGTGAATATAAATCAATTTGTACATTTGATCCTAGAAAAAAAGAAAATCAATACCGCTATATTAATAAATTGACAAAAGATGATATAATATATAAAATGAAAAAAGAATTAAACTAAAGAAGGAATGAAAATTTATGGTAGAAAAAGAAAAAGTACAGATGAGAAAACGAAACATGAAATTATTTCCTATATATAAAACACTTGGATGGGATTATATCTTTTTTTACACAACAAATTTCTTGTTTCTAACACAATGTAAGCATATTAATCCAGCAGATGTTGTATTAATTGATTCGTTTTATGCTTTATTTGGAATTATTATGCAGATTCCAGCAACATTTGTAATAGAATATTTAGGAAGAAAAAGAAGTATCATTTTTGCAAATTTTTTGAATTGTATATATATGTTGGTAGTAATGTTTAGTAGTAATTTATTTAATCTAATAACTGCCGAAATGTTATCATCACTGGCATTTGGTATTAAAGAAACCACAGACCCTGCCTTATTAAATGAATCTATACCACCTTCAAGATATAAAAGTAAAATATTTGCAAAAATTAATCAAAAAGGAATATCAAATTATTATATTATAAATGCAGTAGCAACTGTATTAGCAGGATTTTTCTATGATATAAATCCATATATACCTATAACATTATCTTTAATAATAACAATAGTAGTAACAATTATATCTACAAGATTTATAGACCCGCAAACAGTAAATAAAAAACATAAAAAAGAAGAATTCAATCAAATAAAAGAATTAAAAGATTCTTTTAAATTCATATTAAAATCAGAAAGATTAAAAGCACTGATATTATTTTCAGCAGTATCAGCAGGTTTTATCAGCGTTATGGCAACTTATGAAATAAGTTTATTAGAAGATTTTGACATGCCAGCGAAATATTTATGTATTGTTTTTGCAATATTAAGTATCATATCTGGACTAATAGCAAAAAAACAAGAAGAGTTTCATAATAAATACAGGAATAAATCTTTATGTACATTGTTAGCAATAATAGGAATGACAATTATAATAGCAGGAATATGTGCAATATTTGCAAAACAATATAATATATTTATAATATTTATAATAATTACATATATTATAAGATACTCATATCAAGGGATATATTATCCACTAACAGAAAAATATTTAAGCAATTTTTCAAATGAAAAAATAGATACAAAAATATTTACAGCAAGAAATTTTTTGAAGAGTATAATGGGAGCTGTAATTGGAGTAATAGCCTCATTTTTGCTAGATAGAATTAATATATCTTATTGTATGCTTATAATGGGGATTTTAACTATAGTATTTACAATGCTTATGGATAAGTATATGAAAACAAGAGTTGGATTAAAGCCAGAGCAATATTCTAAAGAAGAGGTTAAATATGATGAATTAAAGCAAATAAGAAGGGAATGAAATTTTAAATGAAAGATTTAACCAATAAAAATGTAATCCATGTAAAAAATAATGATATTGAATATTTACAATTTAGAGAATTGTTGGAATACAAAGATATCGTAAAACATGCCTATACATTGGGACTAGATGTAGGTTTTAAAACAACCACTGCCAATAAAACATTTGCACCACCAGATAGGCTTAAATTAGCAGAAAAATCTTATGAAAAAATATGTAATGCTATAGAAAGTAATTATATTAATATTGTTCAAGCTAATCAGAATCATACAGATAAAATAAAAACAGTTCAGGGAAAAGTAAATAAAGATAAACCAGATTTTAGTTTGACAGAAGAAGGAATAGAAGATGCATTAATTACAAATAAAAAGAATCTTATATTGGCGACTACAAATGCAGACTGTATTTTATTGATATTTTTTGACCCAGTAAAAAAAGTAATTGCAAATACACATTCAGGTTGGAGGGGAACTATACAAAGGATATCTGTAAAAACTGTAGAAAAAATGATAAAAGAATTTGGTTGTGAGCCAAAAGATATTATTTGTTGTATATGTCCAAGTATAAGAAAATGTCATTTTGAAGTAGATGTGGATGTAAAAGACATGTTCCAAAATGAATTTAAAGATTTAGAAAATTTAAATTTTGTAGATATAGAAAATAAAGAACATAAGGTAAAAATGACAGATTTTATTGAAGAAAAAGTAGAAAGTAAAAAGTGGAATATAGATACAGTACTGATAAATAAAATTATGCTTCAAAATGTAGGATTAAAGCCAGAAAATATTGTGGATTCAGGAATTTGTAGTGTTTGCAATTCAGATATAATACATTCATATAGAATAGAGAAAAAAGATTACAAAACTGAAACAGCAATTATTGAATTACACTAATCTGAATAATTATTTGTTCTATATTAGGAAAGTCATACTGACTTCCTAATATAGAAAATTAGTTGCACACAATTTTACTAAAGTAAAATTGGCGAAGAACAAATTTACAGAAATCCAAAGAGAAAGAATATATATAATTATATTTTATATTTGTTTTTATTAAAAATGTGTGAACCGAGAAGTCAAAAAATATAATTTATAAAAATATAAAATTGTAGTAAAGGATGTAATAAAAATGTTTGATACATGGGAAGAACTAGAGCAATCAATAAAAGGATGTAATAGATGTAAATTATATAAAACAAGACAAAATATTGTTTTTGGTACCGGAAATAAAAATGCTAGAGTAATGTTTATAGGAGAAGGACCAGGAGCAGACGAGGATAGACAAGGTGAGCCTTTTGTTGGAAGAGCAGGAAAATTAATGAATTTAGCATTTGAAACTTTGGGAATTGATAGAAATGAAATATATATTGCAAATGTAGTCAAATGTAGACCCCCATCAAATAGGAATCCAGAAAATGATGAAACAATAGCATGTTTAAATTATTTAAGAAATCAAGTAATATTAGTAAAACCAGAAATAATAGTTTTATTAGGAAGTGTAGCATTAAAAAATATACTAGGTCAAGAATATGGAATAACAGCATCTAGAGGAAAATGGTTTGAAAAGAAAGGAATAAAATATATGCCAACTTGGCATCCAGCAGCATTACTAAGAGATGAAACTAAAAAAATAGATTTTATTAAAGACTTGAAAAAGGTAGTAGACGAGGTTAACCTTTCCTCAAAACCATAAGGTCAGTTCTATTGACTTATATTAGTAATAAATATAGAATAGTTGAGAATAAAGATAAAATATTCATTTAAATAAAAATAGTATAAAAATATCTACGAAAAATCAATAGAAAAGAGGAATTAAGATGATTGAACAAATAGAACAAAAAGCGAATTACTGTTTAAATTGTAAAGTGAAACCATGTTCTCAAAAAGGCTGTCCATTAAATAATAATATACCAGATTTTATTCAGGCATTAAAAAAAGAAGAATATATAGAAGCATATAAAATTCTATCAGAAACAACAGTATTACCAGGAGTTTGTGGAAGAATTTGCCCACATGAAAAACAATGTCAAGGTTCATGTGTTAGAGGAATAAAAGGAGAGCCAGTTTCAATAGGAGAATTAGAAGCATATGTTTTTGATAAAGTACATGAATTAGGATATAATTTATCAGATTGTTATGAAAAAAAGGAGAAAACCAATAAAAAAGTAGCAATTATAGGGGGAGGACCAGCTGGGTTAACATGTGCAGGATTTTTAGCAAAAGAAGGTATAAATGTAACAATATATGATAAATATGATTACTTAGGGGGATTGTTAGTATTTGGAATACCAGAATTTAGATTACCAAAAGAAATAGTAAAAGCTACAGTAAAAGATATATTAGATTTAGGAATTGAAGTTAAATATAATAAAGAACTAGGAAAAGACTTTGAATTAAAAGACATAGAAGATCAGTATGATGCAATTTTCTTAAGTATAGGTGCAAATGTTTCTTCTAAGATGGGAGTAGAGGGAGAAGAACTAAAAGGTGTATATGGAGGAAATGAATTATTAGAATATAATTTACATCCTGAATACACTAACAAAAAAGTTATTGTTGTAGGCGGAGGAAATGTAGCAATGGACTGTGCTAGAACAATCAACAAATTAGGAGCAAAAGAAGTAACTGTAGTCTATAGAAGAGCAGAAGAACAAATGCCAGCTGAAAGAAAGGAAATTTTAGACGCAAAAAATGAGGGAATAAAATTTGCTTTTCAAAATAATATAGTAAAAATAATAGGTCAAGATAAAGTAGAAAAAGTAGAGCTTATAAAAACAGATTTAATAAAAAAAGAGGGAGAAAGTAGATTAGTTCCAGTAAATATTGAAAATAGCAATTATCAAGTTGATGTAGATTATATTGTTATGGCATTAGGCTCAAAGCCACAAGAATATGTTAAGGATTTAGGACTAAAATTAAATAAGTGGGGAAATATAGAAGTTGATGATGAATATAAAACATCTAACCCTAAAATTTATTCAGGAGGAGACTTGGCTGGAATGAAAGGAACTGTTGCGTGGGCAGCAAAATCAGGAAGAGAAACAGCAAAAAATATAATAAAATCTATATAACAAATGAAAACACACCTTTCTTACAAAGGTGTGTTTTCATCTTCATTTATTTTAGATTTATTACCTAATAACAACTTTTTAATAGTTCTAAATAAAGTTAAAATCTTACTTTCTTTTTTAGTTTTTACATTGATAGCAGTTTCTATGCCCCCATTTTCTAGTACATTATATTTATGTTCTAATTGTGACATTTTTTCAACATAGTAGTCATTAAAAAATGTATATCCTTCACAATAACCTAAATATGGTTTAATATTATATAATTTTTTTCTATAATTTTCTAATTCTTCTAGATTTTGAATATTTGAAAAAGCTTTATCAAAATAACTAGAAACAATCAAATTTTGTGTTCTTAGAAAAGTTATTTTGATTTTTTCTTTTAAACTATCAATTTTCTTAACCATATCATCAACTTTTTTATTTCTATCATCTATTGTAACAATCTTATTATTTAGTTTTATTATATCTTCTTCGGCAAATAAGATATCATCAAGAGCATTTTGAATAGCCATAAAATCTTTTTGAGAAGTTAATTCAGAAAACTTTATTTTAAAATTATCATCACTTCTTAAAGTACTTTTAAATAAAACATCTTCACCTGTAATATAAGCCAACTGATTTACAAGGCAACACTCTAGAGGATAATATGAAGGGCTTGTAGTTTCAAAATTTATTCCAAAATATTTAACATAATCTTTAGGAATACCAATTACCTTTGAAGACATTAATTGAACAGCTGCCTCATTTAATCCTAAGCCATAAATTTTAAATTCTGTATAATCACATAATCCCATTTTAAGAAGATAATTTCTTTTATCTTTTACTTCTTGAAGATAATGTATACATTCATGAATAGCAAACTCTTCCATATCTTCTTCTGGAATATGCTCATTAAAATATATAGAAGTATTTTTATAATAATAATTAGCTTCTGCCATACCTTCAGGCATTTTTGCTTTATACATATCTAGTCTGGATAATTTTATAAATAAATCATTTTCATTTAACCCATAAGACGGAAAAGTTTCGCATAATTTTGATGCGATATTTT
>CALXJV010000034.1 GCA_944388715.1 uncultured Clostridia bacterium | reverse complement strand
ATCAACTGCTCAAGCGAAGCTTGAAAAAATATATAAATTCGTAGAAAAATGTGTCTAAAAACTTGACATAGATCCATAATTTGTCTATTACATCTTTTGCGTTATTTAGTGGTTTTAAACTCATTGCTATTCTTTGTATATTATTGTAATAAAAGTCGTCATTTTCCTCTTTTGACCAATCAAACATTCCTACTGTTATATGGTATGGCTTGCCATTTATAATTCCTGTGTTTCTTAATTCTTTATCATGTTTTAAATATTCTTCTAGTAATACATCATCAAAGTTTGATATACAATTATCTATATCTATTCCAATTCTCATTAAAATCCTCCAATTAAACTTAATTAAGCATTTTCATTCTATCATATTTGTGGCTTGCTATCAAGTAATGCTTTTTTTCACTATTTATTTGCATTTATATTACTCCTTTTATAACATTTAGAGCTTACCATTTCTGGTAAGCCCCAATAATTTATTCTCTCTCATTTATTAGTCGCTTAAAGAGGTAGCGACAAACACATTTATTCACTCTCTCATTTATTAGTCGCCAAAGGGGCAGCGACAAACACATTTATTAAAAACAATGATGTTCTTAATTATTATATTCATAATAGCATAAAATATAGCATTTTATCAATAATTTTTTAAAATCAACTTAGTTCTTTTTTATTTTCTTCTATCATATATTTTAATAAATTTAATTGTCTATTTTATGACATATTTTTATAACTATGGAGGTCCTTATGAATAATAAAAAAATAATTAAACTTTTCTCATGCACAACACTTATATTATGTATTCTTGTTTCCTATAGTTCTCTATCTTTTGCCACAGATGATTCTTTATACGTATGGTCTAGCACTTCTAATTCCTTAAACATTTTAGATGATAATATAAAACCTTCTAATACTACAACCAATAATTCCAATACTTCAAACTCTACCAATAATAGTACAAATTTTACCAGCAATAATATAAATGTAAATTCAAATAATACAAACAGCAACAAAACCAACACTAATTCTACTAATACCAATTCATCTGATAATTCATTAGAAACAAGTACAATTGCTGATGTTACTGATAATAATTCTTTAAATTTAGAATCTGCATCTGCAATTTTAATTGAACAATCTTCTGGAAGAATATTATATGCTCATAATATTCATGAACAATTAAGACCTGCTTCTGTCACAAAAGTTATGAGTATTTTGCTTATAATGGAAGCTTTGGATTCTCGGGAAAATTAATTTAACAGATGAAGTTCCTTGTAGTGAAAATGCAGCTAGTATGGGTGGTTCCCAAATATGGCTAGATACTACTGAAACTTTAACAGTTGATGAAATGTTAAAAGCTATTTGTGTTAATTCCGCAAATGACTGTGTAGTCGCAATGGCAGAATATATTGCTGGTTCAGAAGAGGCTTTTGTTCAGATGATGAATGATAAAGCTTATGAACTTGGAATGAGTGATACTACTTTTAAAAATTGTCATGGTCTAGATGAAGATGGTCATGTTACATCAAGTTATGATATTGCTGTAATGTCTAGAGAGTTGTTAAACAAATATCCTGACATAACAAAATATACTACAATTTGGATGGATACATTAAGAGATGGTGAAACTCGGGCTTTCTAACACAAATAAATTAATTAAAAACTACACTGGTGCAACTGGCTTAAAAACTGGTTCTACTTCTCTTGCTTTATATAATTTATCTGCAAGTGCAACACGTGATGATCTATCTTTAATTGCTGTTATTATGAAAGCTCCTACTACTAAAATTAGATTTTCTGAAGCTGAACAACTTTTAAATTATGGATTTAATAATTTTTCTTACCAAAGTTTTGGGAAAGCTGGTGACTTAATTCAAACAACTAGTATTGATAAAGGTGTTCAAGCAACAATTCCTGTTGTATTAGAAAATGATGCAGGTATATTATTAGCTAAAGGAAATGAAAAAAACATAGAACAAACTGTAACACTTGATGAAAATATCTCTGCTCCGGTCTCTAGTGGTCAAAAAGTTGGTGAAATTACTTTTTCTTTAGATGGTGAAATATTATCTACTGTTAATCTTGTTTCTCAAGTTTCGGTTAATAAAATTGATATTGCTACTATGAGCCAAAAAGTATATTCAGCTTGGTTTAATTTATTAAGATAATCTTTAGTTAAGTTAGACATAGTTATCTCCATTTATCTTATGGTTAGTCTATAATTTCTGAATTAATAAAAATTATATAATTGCTAAATAGCAGATAGACTTGTTCCATCTGCTACTTTTTAATACATTAAAATAATGGAGGAATTATAATGTTTTTTATTATTAAAAGAAAAAAAGTTATTTTATTTTTTATATTATGTATTTTAATTTGTTTAATAGTTTATTTTATATTTAATCTTGTTAATAAAAAAACTTTACTTGTTAGTGCTTTTGAAGAGGAAAATTTTCAAGACAAAATTTCTAATCTTATGAATGGAAATGAAAAAATTGCTTATTTAACATTTGATGATGGTCCTACTTCTAAATCCACTCCAAAAATCCTGGAAATATTATCAGAAGAAAATGTTAAAGCTACTTTTTTTGTTATAGGAAAACATGTTAAGCAAAATCCTGAATTGGTTAAACAAGCTTATAATGATGGTCATTATATTGCAAATCATGGTTATAGTCATAATAATAACAAATTATATTCTAGTGGTGATAGCTTTATAAATGAAATTAAATCTACTGATTTAGAAATTGGTAAAGCTATTGGAATCGATAATTATTCTTCTCATATTTTTAGATTTCCTAATGGATATATGGCAAGTGCTTTTAAATCTCAAAAGCAACAGTATGCTAAATTGCTTAATGATATTGATTATGCATATATTGATTGGAACTGTTTAAATAAAGATTCTGAAAAAAAATATACTAATTCTGAACTATTAAATAATTTAAAAAATTCTTGTAAAAACAAAGGCACTTTAGTTATTTTAATGCATGATACTTCTGATGTTAATGAAACTGATTTAGTTTTAAAAGACTCTATTGATTATTTAAAAAAAGAGGGTTACATTTTTAATAACTTTTATGATTTTTAAAAAATAATAGAAGATACACTATCCATATCTTCTATTATTTTTAAGTTTATAAATATGATTTTTTAGGCTAAATTATTATTTTAAGTTACCGATTTCTAAGTTTTGAGCATTTCCATTTACAGTAATTGTAACTTTATCTTCACCTTTATTTACTGAAATTGTTGCACCTTTACCATTTAATTCAAAAGAATTAATATATTGGTCAATAGCAATGATTTCATCTTGATTTGTTACACCAAATGTTGATTTTATTTCTTCATCAGTGTAATCTTTTAATTCTACATTATTCATTGTTACAGGAGCTTTTGTTGTAGCATTTGCAACAATTGTTGATTGTTTTCCTTCTTCAGCAGAAACTGTAACTGTCTTATCACCAGTTAATGAAGGTTCTGTAATATCAACTTCTCCGTTATTTACTTCAACTTTGATATTAGCACTTACATTTACTTTTTGTGATTCTACAGTAACTTTTCCACCATTTGATTTAATAGTGATTGTTCCTTTTTGTTCTGATGTATTGTTATCAAGTCCTGTAAATGTGATTACTGCTTCTCCTTCTGATGAATTTTCAAATACTAAGTCATTAGCACTTTCATTAGCTTTAATTGTTAATACTTTCCCTGTAGCTGAAATTGTAGCATCTTGACTTGCACTAACTTTTACTTTGTTTATTATAGCTGTTGAACCTGCTTGAAGTTTATAGTTTTGATTTCCATTTACTTCTACACCATCAGTTAAAACAATAGGATTTTGAGCTGTAACACCATCAACTGTGAAAATTGAATCTACACCCTTTAAAGTTAATGTTTTAAATGTTCCTTTGATTGTTTTGTTATATTCATTACTTTCAACTTCTACTACTGCATCTTTTAAGTTGCCTAAATCTCTTTCTGCAACATTTGCTGATGCTCCACCATCTAATTTTAAAGTAACATTTGTAGCATTTTCATCAATTGTTACAACATCACCTGTTTTTAGTGTTGAAATAACTGTTTTAGCTGTTGCTAATTCTGTTATTACTGTTGTATCAAAACTTTCTCCATTTACAATTAAATTATTTCCATCAACAGCAACTTTTCCAGAATTCTCTTTTTTAGCTTCTGCTACTGTATCAACTGTTAAGTTTTCTATTATTGGTAATGTTCTAATTTCATCACTATATTCTGATTCTACTTCATTTCCATCAACAGTTGCAACTAATTTAAATGCATATGTATTTAATGATGTTAAACCATCAATTGTTATTTGGTTATTTTCATTGATTACAACATCTTTTGTTGTATTTAATGTATATCTTGCTTCTGTTTGATCATTATCTGTTTTTACATCATATACTTTTACTTTGTATGTTACATCTTTGTTAGCCATTTTAATAGGATTTACTGTAAATGTAACACTTGTTGTTCCAGCTTTTGCTGTATCCATGTTTGGAGCAGATACTTTATAGAATTGATTTGAAGAAACTTCTTCTGTACTTAAAGTTGTTGCTTGATTATCTTTTGCTACAACTTTTACTTTTGCAACATATATTGTATTTGAAGTAATTGAACTTGTTATATCTACTTGATTTTTATCATTTTCACATGGAGTTATTGTTTGTTTATTAGTTTCTTTTCCTTCTTCATCAATTGTATATAGGCTGATTTCATACGCTTTAAAATCATCTTTTCCATTTGAATTTGTCCAAGAAAGAATAACTTTTCCATTTTCTCCATTTGCTATTTGTACATTTTCTACAGCTTTTAATGTTGATACAGTTACTTCTCCTGATTCTGTAGCTTTTGAATTTGTAGTTGTACCTTCATTATTTCCTTTTACTACAACTGAAACTTTATATGTTCCATTTGCTTTCATATCTGTAGTAAAATCTACTGAACCACTTGTTACTTCTTTTTCAGCTATTGCTTTTCCATCTTTATATAATGTTGCAATATATGTTTTTGAAGCTTCTGCTGTCCATGTAAATTCAGCTGTTGCTGTTTCACCTAAATTTGGAGCTGTAACTTTTTCTAATTCTTTTTCTGCTTTTACATCTGCATTATCTTTAGCAATGATTGCTTCTTTAATTGCAGACTGTGAACCATATTGATTTTCTACTACATAGAATACTTTATATGCAGTATCTGTTTCCAAGTTTTCAGCTATAGTAGCATCTACTAATTTTCCATCTTGAACATCTACTGAATTTGTTAATTCTTTTAATGTAGCTGTTTCTTCTAACCCTTTAACAACATATTTTACTTTTGCAATATCACTTTCTCCACATTTTTCTAATGAAAGTGTTGCTTTTCTTGTACTTGTACGATTAGTTGTTACATTTGTAGCATTTGGAACTACTGTGTTTTTTGTAGCTTCAAATGTTCCTACTATTTTATCACCTTCATATAATTCCCCTTTTATTGCTCCATCTTTTAGAGTTGATAAATCAATATTTGTTATTTCCATATAGTCTTTGTGTGCTTCTACTGTTACATTTCTTTCTATTTTATTTTCTCCATCAGAAATAACTAATTTTAATTGTGCTGATTTATCTAGTGTTTCTGCTAATTCTATAGCTAATTTATTATTTGTATAATTTACATTGTTTATATATGTACCATTATTTAAAGTTAATGTATAATTTGAATCTTCTACAACTTCTTCTTTTTCAGGTAATATATCTATTACACTATCAGTTAATTCTACATTATATTTTTTGATTGCTAATGAATCTAATGGATTTATGTTTCCATCATTTTTTACATCTGCTGATTCTTTTTGTACATCATTCAATGTAAGCATATTTACATTTGCTTTTTCAACTTGTAATGCATCTAATACAGTTACTTTTCCATCTCCATCAACATCACCATATACAATTATTGTATATTCTGTTCCATCTGTTGTTGTAAATTTATCACCTGTACCAACTACAGTATCTAGAGATGATATTGTTGTACCATTGATTTTTTCTACTTTCCCTTTAAACATTTCGTTTTCTACAACATCTTTTACTGTAAGAGCATCATCTTTGTTTACTAATACAAAAGGTACTACTGTTTTTCCCTCTACCAAATTTCTATAAACTGCAACTGGATTTGTTGTGTAATCCTCTGTGCTTGCTAATACCTTATTCATTCCAAAACTACTTGTTACTAGCATACCAGCTAATGCTAATGATGATACTATTTTTAACTTCTTATTCAACTTAATTTCCTCCCTTATTAAAAACTTTTTATTATATAGGAAATTCTTCACAAAACCTTAATTTTTAACTCTATCTCAAATACACTATTTGAAAATTATTTATTTTAGTTTCATGAAGATCTCCTTTAATGATAAAGTTATTTTTATTTTCTTATTTTCCTGACTACTACTAATGCTATTACTGCAACAACTGCTACTCCTGCAATTACTTGGTAAACAGATACTCCAGTTTGAGGTAATTTTGTAATTACATTTCCATTTTCGTCAACAATTGCTCCATTTGCATTTGTTTCTTCTGCGTTTTGTTCATTATTTGTTGTTCCTTCTTGTTGTTCATCTCCTATTTGTCCAGGATTTTCTGGTTGTGTTGGGTTTTCTGGATTTTCTGGTTGTGTTGGTTCTTGAGCTGGTTCTACAACTGCTACTGATACTGAATCAACTGAAAATGTTTCTCCACTTTCTGTTACTAATCCACTTGCTTGGAATGTAGCTCCTTCTGTATTTTCTTTAGCTATAAATGTAAATGTTACAGAATTTGTTGATTTTGTTGCATTTGCTGCTGATATACTTACTTTTCCTGCAACTGTATCATTTGTTGTTATATCTCCTATACTTGAACTTACTGAACCTTTTACATATTCAAATTTGCTTGCATCATATGTTAATTCTAAACCTACAGCTTGTGTAGAATTGTCTAAGTTAACTGTTACAGTTACTTGCTCTCCTTTATTTACCTCTGTGCTACTTGCACTTAATGTAGCCGCCATTACTTGACTTGCCATCATTCCTACTAATATTATTAAAGTTATAACTATTCCTATTATTTTATTTTTCATTTTTTCACATTCCTTTCTTATTTTTTTTATAATCTTATGTATCTTTATTAATACATTTATCTTCATATTTCCTTCGCTTTACATATTAGCCTCGTTAATCCCCCAGGATTACATGTTATTAGAGTTACTTCTCTTTTTTCGTCTTGGTTTTGCTTTAAACAAGATAAATCAGTTGGAACACATGAGTACATATCATATATTTTATAATCAATTCTTTGCTTGGTTTCTTTTGTGATGATATAAAATTCATCTCCCACTTGCATTTCATCTAACCTTTTTAAAATATTTGTATAATTATGTCCACATATACAAAAATTTCCGGCTTGATTGATTTTAGGTCCATAAAATTTTGTTACGCCCAATTTTAAAGACTCATCTTCTGTCTTATCTAAAATATTTTGTGTAACTCCTATTTTTTCAATGACAAGTTGACCAAGAACATTATAATTTCCTAGAGTATCTGGAATATCCACATCTACAATTTTTTTTTCTTCTTCAGGTATTTGATTACTTCCGTGTCTCTTCGTTATTTCCTTGTGATGAGGTTTGTATATTACTATTTGCATTGCTTTCATTTTTTCTAACTGTATAAAAACATAATATTGCAATTATACAAAGTAGAAAGATTAATACTAGTACCTTTTTTTTATTTACCTTTTTTCTAGCACTCCTCTTACCTCGACGATATATAACTCTTTTCACATCTTCCTCCTTCACCTCCTTATTTTATCTACTGTATTTATTTTCTTACTATATTTATAGTTAAGAATTTAATAATCAGCTTTGTTTTAATGATTCTAATTATAGGAACTTTATAAAGAAATTGTATAAAATGTATTTTCTATGAAATGAATATAATGTTTAAATTTATTCTATTTTTTAATTACTTTATTAAAAAATTTCATAGCCCCCTATAATTGTACAAAAGCTGTTATCTTTTTAGTTTTTATCTTTAACCTAATTCAGGTTGTTCGATTTATATTTTAACCTAATTCAGGTTAGAAGTCAATAGTAATTTTTATATATTTTAAAATATTTTTATAATCCTTTTTTTTATTTATTTCACAACCACTCCACATGTTTTTTAAATTTTTCTTGTATTTTGTTTTTTTAAGAAATAAATGAGGAAAATATGTAAAGGAGGAAAAATAAAATCATATGAGTAATAAATATTTTAAAATTTATAGTAGAATACGCTCTTTAAGAGAAGACCATGATTTAACACAGAAAAAAATAGCTTCTATTTTAAATATGTCTCAAACCGGATATTCAAAATATGAAACAGGTGAAAATGATATCCCTACAAGGATTTTAATAAATTTGTCTTTATATTATGATACTTCAATTGATTACTTACTAGGAATTACTGATGTACAAAAACCTTACAAGCGTTCTAAAGATGTTGAGGAAAATCTAAATGATGAAGAGATGAGCCAAACCACTCCAAAATGGAACGAAAGGAATAGACCTGGAACACCAGGAACTTTCTAACATCTTCCCATGTCATTAATTTAAGTATTGCTAAAAAACAATGCTATAATAAAAATATAAAAAAATGGAAATTTTGCATGTCTAATTTGAAATAAAAATTCTTAAAATATGGAATATCCTTTGTAATATCTAAAAGAGAGAATATGAATAAAACTATCTGTTTAACTAATATTGTTCAAAAAATATAAGCTTTAAAATATAATTAAAATTTTAAAGCTTATATCTTTTGGACAAAATCTTCAAATCTATTCGTCATTAAAACTTTATAATCTTCTGGTATTCCTACATCTAAAAATTCGCCACTATATTTATATGTATACAATTTTTTTATTTTAGTTATTTTTTCAAAATAATCTTTTTCTATCGAAAAAATTTTCTCAGGATTTTCACTTATAAACTTACTTTTATTTATTACATATATTCCAACATTAATAAATCCTTCTTTTGTATATTCTTTTTCTTTAAATTTTTTTATAAATCCATCTTCTTCTACAATAGTACCATATCTCTCATAATCTTGCATTTTTTTAATAGTTAAAGTTGACTCTACTTCATTTTCTTGATTTATATGACACCTATACAATTCGTCTAAATCTACATTTACTAATAAATCTCCATTCATTACTATGACATTTTCTTCATCAGTATAGTTTAATGCTTTTTTTATGGCTCCCCCTGTTCCAAGTTGTTCCTTTTCTTCTGAATAAATGATATTTATATTTTCATATTGATTTCCAAAATATTTTTTATATATTCCTTTTTATAACCAACTGCTAAAATTACATTTTGAACATTGAAATTCTTTAAATAGTTAAATGTGTGTTCTAACAATGGTTTTCCATTTAAATCTATCATAACTTTAGGAAGATTTTTTGTTACACTTCTTATTCTTGTTCCTAAACCTCCTGCTAATATAATTACATCCATTTCTTTACACCTCAATTTTTTCTACCTATTATTGAAATAACCTTTACTTCACTGTCATATAAATTACATTCTATTTAAAAAATATACATTTTATGACCTGGCCCATTCTGTATATGCATTGTTAATTTTTCTGCAATAATATCCATAGAATTATATTTTTTTATCATCTCTTGTTGTAATTTTATTTTTCTTTCTAAAATATTTGTATCCTCTTCTTGTACTTTTCTTATTTCATTTATAAATTCTTCTTCATTGTTTGCAATATATATTTCTTTTTTGATATTATTATTTAATCCTTCCACACCAAGAGATGTAGATATTATTGGCAATCCTGTCATTCCTGCTTGTATTATCTTATTTTTAGTTCCCGCACCGATTAAAAATAGGACATATAAATATATCATTATTTTCTAACTCAACCTTTGCTGAATTTACATATCCAGAAAATTTTATTTGCTCTGTCTCTAGTTTTTTTAGCTTATATGGAATTTTAGGTCCTATCACCTCTAATGTATATTCCTTTCCCAGTTTTGGCAAAATCTTATTGATAATATATGATACTGCTTCTATATTGGGTTTGTAATTCATTACTCCTAAAAACACTAATCTTGTCCTATTTCCTGGTTCTCTTATTTTTATATTTTTATTTATCCAGTTATTTGGTTCTATTATATTTTCTATAACATTGATATGTCCTATTGTTTTTTTAGATATATTTTCTATGTATTTTTTATCATCTTGTTCCCACAAATTTATATTTGTTTTTCCATATCTGATTATCTTTATGTTTTTATATTCAATTTTTTCTTCACAATATTTAGGAACTACTAATTCTATATCTTCACACTTTACTAGTTTGTCTAACTCTTTTAATATTTCGAAACAATATCTTTGTACTCCTGTTTTATACTTTTTGGCAAAAGCTTTTCCATTAATTGTTATCTTCATATATTTTGTTATCTTCTTCCCTAATTAAATTTAATAGCTTTTGTGCTGAATTTCTCCAACTATATTTATTTAATATTTTTTCTGGTCTCGCTGTTTCTTGATTCAACAGTTTATCTAAATCTATATTGTATTGATATGGATTTATATATAATACTGTATCTTCAAAAATTTCATGCATACATTCTATATCTGCCACAACAACTTTTGCCCCTGCTGATAGAGCTTCTATCGGAGGTAATCCAAAACCTTCATATAAAGATGGAAATAATAGTGCCGTTGTTTTTTTATATATTGCTTTAACTTGTTCGTCGCTTAAATAACCTAAATATATTACATTAGGCGGACTTTCTAAATCTAATTCATTTTTAAACTTTTGTATGTTGACAAAACCAGATATTACAAAATAATATTTAGGATTTTCTTTTGCAATTTTTAATACCCATTCTAAATTTTTATGTTTTGTTAAAGTTCCTATTGAGAAAAAGAACTTTTCTTTTTTTAGTTGTGGATATCTAGAAAATATGGAATCATCCACTTTTATTCTAGAAAAATGTTCCCAACTATTATTAATAACTACAATTTTATTTTCATTTATGTTATAGCAATCTAGCATTTCTCTTTTGCAAAAATCTGAAACAGTTATTATCTTTATTGCTTTTTTCATTGCTCTTTTAAATAAAAATCTGTACCAAATTACCATCCTCTTTTGAAAATTTTTAGGATTCCTTATGCAATTTACATCATGTATACATACAATACCAGGATTTATCCAGGGAGATACATTTCCTAAGTTTATTGATATTCCTTTATTTTTTGCTACATAATATGGAAATGCAATTTGTTCCCATGGAATTTCTCTTAATCTGCTGTATTTTACAATTTTTAAATTCTTATAGTTAGGTATATTTTTTGCACATTTAGGTACACATATTTCTATTTCGTCTTTATCGATGATGTTATCTAATTCTCTTATTATTTCTAATGTAAATCTTTGTACACCACTTATATATTTCTTAGTAAAAATCTTTCCGTTTATGATAAATTTGTTTTTCATTTTATTACATTTTTTTGCCCCTTTCTTTTGTATCTTTACAATAAACAGATTTACGTACACCTGCTATAATTGTTCTTTTAATTAATTTTCTTGAAATTAAATAATAGAAGAATTTAAAGACATAAAATTATTTTTTATCATATATACAAAAAAAGTTTGTAACACTGCTATTTTCTTAATGTTACAAACTTTTTAATATTTTTATAAATAACTTTTCTTTTATAACCATTTTATTAATTAAAATCTGATTCTAATTAATTTTTATATTATCTATTCTTAATCTCTATAATCTAAATTAATTGGTTTTTTTATCTATTATTTTAAATAATACCTATCCATTTTTTAAAGTTTCAAGTTCTTCCTTTGTTATTCCTGTTGTTTCTATTATTATTTCAATATCTATATTTTTTTCTAATAATTTTTTTGCAATTTCTACGGTTTTTTCTTTCTTTCCATTTTTTTCTCCAATCTTTTCTCCTAATTTTTTACCTTCTTCTAAGCCTTTTCTTCTTGCTTCATTCATCTCTGTATTATAGATTAGTCTTCCTTTCTCTCTTTGTTCATATATTTCTCTTTCTTTTTCATCTGCACTCATTTCCTCTAATTGTTCTATTGCCTCTTTGATTTCTCCTTCTTCTTTTCTACATCTCTCCATCATCTCTGCATCGCCCCCTATTATTAATAACCATTTTTCTAGCAAATCTGCCGTTCTTGGTTTGTTTTCCTTTAACTTTGTCAATTCTATTATGTAATAACTTACCATATCTGTTAAATTTTCTTCTTCTTTCTTGTCCCCCATATTTACATATCTCTTCTCTTGTGTTTCTTCGAATTTTAGTTTTGCTACACTCATATATGCGTTCCTCTTTAATATATTATCTGTTGTTATACATATTACTATTGTATTTTTTGCATCTAAATATTCTTCTGCTACCTTTATATCTCCTGATACCAATTTTGAACTGTACACTACTAATCTTTTGTCTATCGCTGTTGTATTTCCTACTTGCATCTCTATGTCTAATATAATGTTTTCGTTTATTTCTGCTTTTATGTCCAATACACTTAACTTTTCTTTTATTGTTTCTTTTGGTATTTCTGGATTTTTTACTTCTATTTTTTGTATCTTTATTTCCAATATTGCCTCTAATAGGCTTTTTAATATTCTTTCGTTCCCTCCTTTACTAAAAATTCTTTTAAATACATAATCTGATGTTAATGGTAACATATCTACCTTTTGCTCTTTCTTTTTATTCTCCATGCTTTTCTCCTTTCTATTTTAATAAATTTCTTTTACTTTTTCAAGCACTTCAATTAGTAATTTTTAATTCATGATTTAAAATCTATTTTTGTTCAGAATATATAGATCAATTATTAAGACTCTAATATTGTAATTTTTAATGATTAATTATATTTCGAATTAAATTAAAATTATATAATGGTTAGTGGTTAAATTTTTACTTAATTTTAATATATCTTAATTGTTGATTGATATTATACTCTAGAATTAAACTATGAATTAAAAAATTTGAATAAATTATTAATTTCTGCAATTAGAAACTTTCATTAATTTTTAAAAATATAAATGATTACATATTACTACAAAATTTTTGATATCTATATTAATATAGTTAAAGGATAGTTGAGTTTTTTTATCAATGATTTTAATACTATAATTTTCTACATTATTTAATTTTGATTTAGCATTTATATCAAAAGTAAAGATATAATCTTCATTTGGATTGATGTTATAAATGTTATACCTCACTTCATCATTTTCTTCTCCATCAAAAAACAAGTTCAAAGGCACATCTAAATGTATTCCTATAAAATATGTTATTCCTATTAAAATTACACTTAGTACTCCTAACTTTATATATGTGTCTCTTTTTATTTTATTTAATCTTTCATAGTTTTTAGTGATAAGTTTAGCTACAATAATTGATAATATAAACAAGATAAGTGTTGTCATCCAAATTAATATATATTGTTCTTTTGATAACGATATCTCAAAGATTTTCATATATATAAATGAAAGCACTAAATTTATTATTACTACATATATCTTATATATCTTTGTTTTGTCTTTTGCTAAAAATATATAAATTAAGAATATTAGTATAAAAAGAAGTAATACACTTCTTGAATAACTTAATAGTACTCCTGACAGAAATAGAAATATAAAACCAGAAAAGGTTTCTTTTGTGGTTTTACATTTCGAAATTGCTATTAATAGTGTGACTGCCATTATAATTGCAAAGGAATTAGCATATCCTAATATTGAAAACATTCTTTTCTCATAATTAATAACATATGGTAATCCTATTGCTTCTGCATATTGTATTAATGTTTTTGAAGTCATTTCATCTATACCTAATATTACTAATATCATCGCTCCTAAAATTAATATATTTGTAATCCAGTTTTCTTCTTTTATTACTATATCTTTTATTGTTATATATAGGTTAAATATAGATATATATTTTATAAAAGATATTAATGTTTCTTCTAAACTACTGTATGTGTTAAATATTAATGGTATTATTGGTGATAGACAAAATATTAATACAATAATATCTATTTTTCTATTTATAATATTTTGTTTTTCTTTTAATATTTTATAGAAAATATATATACTTCCAATAATAATAATTCCTATATTTAGTGCTAAACAATTATATTTTATTGGTGAGCCTATTAATATAAATGTTAATAATATTATGATACTTGCTATTATTTTAAATATTTTCATTTTTCTCCTAAATAGTTAATAGTTTCATTTAAACATCTGGGACAAAATATACATAAACTTTTAAAAAATCTTCTTCTGTTCTGAACCCTTGTTTTTTTAATTTTTCTATAAATTGTTCTTTTGTCATATTTTCTTTTGCCAGCAACTCATCGAATGACTCTGCACCATACTTTTGTGCATAAAGAGTTTCCAATTCTTCTACTGTTTTTCCTGTTCCTCCTTGTTTTGAAACTTCAAATTCTACTTGTACCCATGAAAATCCATTATCTCCATATATTAGAAGATCTTTTAGATATTCCATATAAGTCATTCCTTTATCTGTCCCTTGTTGCTCCCACTCATCTCTCGTCATGCCCGCTTCTGTTAAAAGTTGATCGAAGGTTCCTGAATATCCTGCAGTTTTTAGTATCAATTCTTCTAATTCTTCTTGATTTTTATCTAACAAATATTCTTGAGCAAAATAAAAGTAATTTTTATCAAATCCGTATCTTATTTGTGCACGACAATTTGTATTCCAACTTTGACTCCATCCATTCGGAATCTCACTCTTTTTATATTCTATATAAATAGTTTGATCTGATTTCCAATTTTCAAATACATTATTATCTAATTCTGTCACATTTAATGGAATTAATATATGCTTTATATTATAACAGTTTCTAAAAGCTGCATATCCTATACTTGTCACATTTTGCGGAATTTCTATCTGACTTAAGTTTTCACAATAACTAAAAGCTGAACTTCCTATATTCTTTAGATTTGAAGGAAGTTCTATTTCTGTTAATTGACTACAGTTTGTAAATGCAATATGACCAATAGTTGTTATATTTTCCGATAAAACTACCTCAGTTAAGTTTTCACAATAAGAAAAAGTTTTCTGTTCGATAGCTGTTACATTATCAGGAATTTTTATATTTGTTAATTTCGTACATTCATAAAATGCTCCCCAACCTATTTCAGTTATACTATCTGGTAAAACTACAGTTTCTAAATTTTTACATCTTGAAAAAGCATTATCAGCGATTTTTGTTACCCTAATTCCATCTATGTACTCTGGTATTCTTATTTCAGTTATTAAATCTATATTTCCAGTTTCATTTCCTGTTCCATAATATGAATATTCTTCTTTTAATGAAACCTCTCCTTCTTTTGTTATCTCTAAAAATTCTAATCCTACTGCATCTATACTTTCAAATAGCTTTCCTAAAACTATGTCTTCCTTATTTGTATTATAATATATCAAATAGTATGGCAAATTAGATGTTTGGTCTGTTTCAACTGTTGTCGCTATTATTTCTCTTTGTTCTAAAACATATATATCGCCATTTTCTATACTGCCTTTCCCTGTATCTAATTCTTCATCTACTAAGTTCACTACATTTACAGTATTATCTTCATTTACATATCCATCTTGTTTTAATAATGATAATATTTCCTCATATGCATTTGTTGATTCTAATTCTATTTTATAATCCATAACTTTTAATTGTAATTGTTCAAGTACAGTTGCATTTTCTGTCGATATATCTGCTTTTGTTGCTTTGTTAAGTATTCCATTATCTCCCATTAGTGTCGCAATTGTTACTCCCACTAATATTAATAACACGATAATAGTAATAACAAGTGCTATTAAAGTAATTCCTCCGTTCTTTGCTTTCTTCTCTTTCGTTCTAAAACTCATATTTTTTTACCCCTTTCTTTTGTTGTTTACAATAGTGAGCTTATGTATACCTATTGCAATTGGATTCCTTTTAAAATTTTCTCAGAGTTGGATACTCTAAGAAAAAAATGAATAATTAAAATCTTTTGTAAATATATATTTCCCAGCATTTTTGATTTGTTTTTTTATTAATCTTTTTTACTTTTTATAATAGTTTATTTTGAAAATTTAGATTTAATTTTTTTGATTTTTTTGTTGACTTTACTATATTTTATTGATAAGATTTATATAAAAAAAATTTCTTAGAGTATCCAACTTAATGATTATATGTAAGTAAAATTCGTATACAACCATTTTGATTATATGAAATTCAATTTCTTATAATTAAATAAAAAATAAAGTTGAATTCGCACAAAATCCAACTTTATTTTTTATTTAATATACCTCCATTTTTACTTCTTTCCCCTTAAACGCATACACCATTTTTGTTATATTTTTAAATCCTCTCATCTTTAAATCTTGTTCATACTTTCTTTCTTCTATTTGTTTTTTTGCATTTTCTATTGTTTCTTCTATCGTTTTTTCCTCACTATCTTCTAATACTTTAAATTCCATTATAAAACTATTTCCATTTTTATCTTTAGGCTCTAACATTATATCATATCTTCCCATTCCTGATTCTCTATTTGAATTTACATAGTAACTGTCTTTTAATCCTACTAA
>CALXJV010000033.1 GCA_944388715.1 uncultured Clostridia bacterium | reverse complement strand
AAAAAAAGATAAACATTCAAAAAGAGGACTTCTAAAAATGGTTGGAAAAAGAAGAAATTTATTAAACTATGTAGCTAAAAAAGACATTAACAGATATAGAACAATTGTCGAAAAATTAGGACTAAGAAAATAAGAAATAAAAATAAGCTCGGTGTAATATATATCGAGCTTTAAAAAAATTTTAGTAAACTTGAGATTAGGTAAGTAGCTTGTATGATGGATTGGAGGCGGAATGGAGGACCGTCCCTTAATCCCGTCTCCAATTTATCATAGAGGTTACCATCTAAATTAAGTTTACTAAAGTTTGAAAGTGGTGCAAATTTATTTAATTTAGGAGGATATTTTATGTTTAAAACTTATGAAACAGAATTAGCAGGAAGAAAACTTGTATTTGAAACAGGTAAAATGGCAGGACTTGCCAATGGGAGTGTATTGGTTAGATATGGAGATACAGTTGTAATGGTAAATGTTACAGCTTCTAAAGAGCCAAGAGAAGGAATAGATTTCTTTCCACTTTCAGTAGATTATGAAGAAAAATTATATTCAGTAGGAAAAATTCCAGGAAGTTTTATAAAAAGAGAAGGAAAGCCAAGTGATAAAGCAATTTTAACATCAAGAGCAATAGATAGACCATTAAGACCTTTATTTCCAAAAGATTTTAGAAATGATGTAGTTGTTGTTGCAACTGTTTTGTGTGTTGACCAAGATAATTCACCAGAAATAGCAGCTATGATTGGTGCTTCAGCAGCATTATCTATATCAGATATACCTTTTGGAGGACCAACAGCAGCTGTAAATGTTGGGTTAGTTGATGGGAATATTATTATAAATCCAACAGAAGCAGAAAGAGAAAAAAGTGATTTAACTCTTACTGTTGCAGGAACAGAAAAGAAAATTGCCATGATAGAAGCAGGTGCAAATGAAGTACCAGATAATGTTATGCTAAAAGCTATTAAAGAAGGGCACAAAGAAATAAAGAAAATTTGTAAATTTATTGCAAAAATGAAAAAAGAAATAGGAAAGCCAAAATTTGAATATAAATCTTTTGCAGTTCCAGAAGATATTTATGAATTTGTAGAAAATAATTTTAAAGATGAAATGTTACAAAAAGTTCAAGAAAAGGACAAAGAAACAAGAGATAATAATATAGCAGAATTATCAGAAAAAATAGCTAATAGCTATGAAGAAAAATTTGGACAAGAATCAGCAGAAGAACATAAAGCAGATATTGGAGAGGCAATATATAAATTAGAGAAGAAATGTGTAAGACATTTGATTTTTGCTGAACATAAAAGAGTTGATGGAAGAGCATTAGATGAAATAAGACCATTATCATGTGAGGTAGGTTTATTGCCACGTACACATGGAAGTGCTTTATTTACAAGAGGACAAACACAAGTCTTATCAGTTGCAACTCTAGGAATGATTAGTGAAGAACAAGTATTAGATGGAATAGATACAGAAGATTCAAAAAGATATATGCATCATTATAATTTCCCAAGTTATAGTGTTGGAGAAGCAAGGCCATCAAGAGGACCTGGTAGAAGAGAAATTGGACATGGAGCATTAGCAGAAAAAGCACTAGTTCCAGTAATTCCTTCAAAAGAAGAATTTCCATATGCAATAAGAGTAGTATCAGAAGTATTATCTTCAAATGGTTCAACATCACAAGCAAGTATATGTGGTAGTACATTAGCATTAATGGATGCAGGTGTACCAATAAAAAGACCAGTTGCAGGCATTTCAACGGGATTGGTTACAAACCCAGATGATGATAAAGATTATGTGATGTTAGTTGATATTCAAGGAATTGAAGATTTCTTCGGAGACATGGACTTTAAAGTTGGAGGAACAGAAAAAGGAATTACAGCAATTCAAGTAGATATAAAGGTTGATGGATTATCTTATGATATTATAAAAGAAGCTTTTGAAAAAACAAGAATTGCAAGAAAACATATATTAGAAGATGTTATGTTACCAGTAATAGATAAACCAAGAGCAGATATTTCTGAATATGCCCCAAGAATAGTTAGTACACAAATTAAAGTAGATAAAATTAAAGATGTAATCGGACCTGGTGGAAAAATGATTAATAAAATTATTGAAGAAACAGGTGTAAAGATTGATATTGAAGAAGATGGACAAGTATTCATTTATTCAAGTGATAGCAAAAAAGCAGAACAAGCTTTAGAAATGATAGAAGATATTGTAAGAGATGTTGAAGTAGATGGAATCTATTATGGTGAAGTTGTTAGAATAATGAACTTTGGAGCATTTGTAGATTTGGGTTGTGGAGGAAAAGAAGGATTATTGCATATTTCACAAATATCTAATGAAAGAATAAAACATATTGAAGATGTTTTACATGTTGGAGATAAAGTAACAGTAAGAGTTACAGATATTGATGACCAAGGTAGAATTAATTTAACAATGAAAGATTTAGCAGAAACAAAGAAAAAAGAAAAATAAAATGAAAAAGATTCTAAAGGTAATAAAACTTTAGAATTTTTGTATATTAAACAAGAAAAATAATAGTTTATATTAAGGATGTAAAAATACATAGATAGAGGTGTAAATGAAATGGCATATTCAATAGAAGTAAAACAAAAAGTATTGGAAAGAATAAAAAATGGAGAAAAAATAAAAGATATTTCGACGAAAACAGGAATTAGTCAGTCAACATTATATAATTGGGAAAAACAACAGAAAAATAAAGAAATACTTAAAAAACAAGAAACTGGTTATAAAGTGTCTTTGGATGAAATAAATGTAAGTAAAGAAATAAAACAACTAATCAAATTAAAAAAGTGGAATACAGCAATTAAGTTAACAAATAAATATCTGAACAATCCTATAATTCAATCACAAAGAATAACTATATTAATTAACAAAAAAAGATTTCAAGAAGCTAAAGAAATAGGAGAAAAATTTAAAGATAATGCACAAATCCAATCTCAAATGGTAACGATAGCAATAAAAGAGGAGGATTTTAAAACAGCCAAAAAAATAGGAGAAGAATTTAAAGATAATGCACCAATTCAATCTCAAATGGTAACGATAGCAATAAAAGAGGAGGATTTTAAAACAGCCAAAAAAATAGGAAAAAAATTTAAAGAGTATGCACCAATCCAATCTCAAATGGTAACGATAGCAATAAAAGAGGAGGACTTTAAAAAGGCCAAGGAAATAGGAGAAAAATTTAAAGATAATGCACAAATCCAATCTCAAATGATAACGATAGCAATAGAAGAGGAAGACTTTAAAACAGCCAAAAAAATAGGAGAAGAATTTAAAGATAATGCACCAATCCAATCTCAAATGATAACGATAGCAATAGAAGAGGAAGACTTTAGAACAGCTAAGGAAATAGGAGAAAAATTTAAAGATAATGCACAAATCCAATCTCAAATGGTAACGATAGCAATAAAAGAAGGAGACCATAAAACAGCTAAAGAAATAGGAGAAAAATTTAAAGATAATGAACCAATCCAATCTCAAATGATAACGATAGCAATAGAAGAGGAAGACTTTAGAACAGCTAAGGAAATAGGAGAAGAATTTAAAGGGTATGCACCAATTCAATCTCAAATGATAACGATAGCAATAGAAGAGGAAGACTTTAGAACAGCTAAGGAAATAGGAGAAAAATTTAAAGGGTATGCACCAATTCAATCTCAAATGATAACGATAGCAATAGAAGAGGAAGACTTTAGAACAGCTAAGGAAATAGGAGAAAAATTTAAAGATAATGCACAAATCCAATCTCAAATGGTAACGATAGCAATAAAAGAAGGAGACCTTAAAACAGCCAGGGAAATAGGAGAAAAATTTAAAGATAATGAATCAATCCAATCTCAAATGAAAACTATGGCAATAAAAGAAGGAGAGTTTAAAACAGCTAAAGAAACAGAAGCTTCAATTGAAAAAAAAGAATTAAGAACGAAAATATATTGGGATAGAATTACAAATGATACTATAGATCAAATAGAGCAAAGTGCCAATTTAGATGATTATGAAAAAACTATTATGCTATTGGCCATATGTGAAAAAAGACATTTAAAACAAAGAATCATGCAGATAATAAAATCTACTAAAGATACTTTTACACCAGAACAGCAAAATATATTGATTAAAATTTTGAACAAAAGCAAGTCTAAAAAAACAACTATTTTTGACATGGGATTTTATGATGAAATTTTAAATTGGAAATTTGATGAAAACTTAAATCAACAATATTTACAAGAAGAGAAGCAAAAAAAGTCAAAACAAGAAAAAGAAATAGAAAGAAAAAGTCCAAAAGAACAAAGTGGTATAAGTAAACCAGCGGAAAAAAACAAAAGCTCTAGAATGCAAAAGGAAAAAACTAAAGAAAAGACAGATATAAAAAAAGCAGAAATTAAAAAAAATATTAGTGGTAAAATAAAAATACCAGATAGAAAAGAAAATATTTCTGAAAGTAACAATAAAGAGCAAGATAAAAAAATAAAATATATATTAAAAACTTTTAAAAATCTAAAACAAAAAATATACATTAAAATACAACCAACAATGGATTATGCGGAGCAAAAAAAGCTTATAAGACAGCTAGACAAAATTGAAGATATAATAGAAAAAATTAAAAATAAACCTGATAGTGAATATATAGAAAGATGGTATAAAAAACTTAATAAAACATTTGAAAACGGTATAGAAATATAATAGATAATAGCAAAAAGGAAGGAATGTAATGAAATATATAATCGAGTTTGCTGAATATTTGGGAAAAATGACAGGAATTGATAGTGAATATATAAAGTTATCCATATTAACAATATTGATATTTTTAGTATTTGGAATAATAAAAGCAATAATTAAAAAAATATATTCAAATTTGCCTGTAAATGATAAAAAGAAATTTTTTAGAAATAGAAAAATACGAATCATATTAACAGTAATATCTTTCATATTAGTTTTTCTTCTTTGGGGAGAAAAACTATCTGGACTTATTACATTGATTAGTTTTATATCAGCAGGTTTAACCATTGCGATAAGAGAAATCATATTCAATTTCTTTGCAGGTATGTATATTAACATCAATAGACCTTTCGAAATAGAAGATAGAATTGAAATTGATGATGTAATGGGAGATGTTATAAGTAAACATGCATTAAGTTTTGAAATTTTAGAAATAGGCAAAAGAGTGTATGGAGAGCAAAGTACAGGTAGAATCATACATATTCCAAATTCATATATTTTTACAAAGACTTTAAAAAATTATACAAAGGTATTTAAATATATTTGGGATGAAATTAAAGTAGATATTACTTTAGAGTCAGATATTAAGAAAACAGAAGAAATATTGTATGAGATTTTATTTGATAATGAAATATTAAAGGAAATTCCTAAGAAGATGGAAGATGCTGTTGATGAAGCAATTTTGGAATACAGAATATATTACAATAATTTAGATCCAATTATTTATATAAAAATAGAAAGGTCACACATAGAAATGTATTTAAGATATTTAGTACATCCGAAAAAAGCAAGAGATGTACAAAATGAAATAAATATGAGAATTATGGAAGAATATAAAAAAGGTAACATAGATTTATATATAAAAGATTAATAAAATAAAGAAATTTTCTAAAAAACCTTGCATTTTTGGCAAGAAATGGGTATAATATTAAAGGTACAAGATGAGCGAGAGAGTGGGAACAAATCCCACTCTTAAATTTTGATATTTTGGAGGAAAACATCTTGGCAAATATAGAACAAAAAGTAGAAAATCTATTAAAGGATAAAATAGAAAAAATAGGATATGACCTATATGATGTAGAATATACAAAAGAAGGCAAAAATTATTTCCTAAGAATCTATATTGACAAACCAGAAGGGATAGATTTAAAAGACTGTGAAAAAGTAAATGATGAAATATCAGATTTACTAGATGAAGCAGACTATATAAAAGAACAATACTTTTTAGAAGTATCATCACCAGGAATAGAAAGAATATTAAGAAAAGACAAACACTTAGAACAAAATAAAGGAAACGAGATAGTAATAAAACTATTCAAAAAAGATGAGGCAGGAAATAAAGAATATCAAGGAATACTAAAAGATTTTAATGAAGAGTTTATAGAATTGGATGAAAATATACAAGTAGAAAGAAAGAATATAGCACAAATAAAAACAGTATATAATTGGGATTGAAAAATAATTACAATTTTGGACTACGTTAAATTCCATTTAAAACGCGGTTACATACAAACGTATGCTCCCTTGCCTTTTAAATGAAATTTTCCTTGCCAAAATTTAATTCTTTTCCAATCTGGATTAAAAAGTAAGAAAGGAAGGAAAAAGAAAATGAGAAGCAAAGAACAAGCTATAGATAATAAAGAATTAATATTAGCGTTAGAAGATTTAGAAAAAGAAAAAGGAATAAAAAAGGAATATTTATTAGAATCGATAGAGACAGCATTACTTACAGCATATAAAAGAAACTTTGATGCTTTAGATAATGTAAAAGTAGTAATGGATCCACAAACAGGAGCAACACATGTATATTCAATTAAAGAAGTAGTTGAAAATGCAAAAGATAATGCATTAGAGATTAGTTTAGAGGAAGCAAAGAAAGTAAAGAAAGATGCTGGTATAGGAGATAGTGTAGAAATAGAAATTGTTCCAAGAAACTTTGGTAGAATAGCAGCTCAAACAGCAAAACAAGTAATAATCCAAAAATTAAGAGAAGCAGAAAGAGAAATCATTTTTACAGAATTTAATGATAGAAAAGGAGAAATTGTTTCTGGAATAATTCAAAAAGCAGATAAAAATATAGTAGTAATGGATTTAGGAAGATTAGAAGGAATAATGCCAACAAAAGAACAAATACCAACAGAAACATATAGAGTAAATGATAAGATTAAAGGATATGTATTAGATGTAGAAAAAGGAGCAAAAGGAGCACCACAAGTAATTGTTTCTAGAAGTCATCCTGATTTTGTAAGAAAATTATTAGAATTTGAAATACCTGAAATTTATGAAGGAGTTATAGAAATAAAAAGTGTTTCAAGAGATCCAGGACACAGAAGTAAAGTTGCAGTATATTCACCAGACCCAAATATAGATCCAGTAGGTTCATGTGTAGGTCAAAAAGGTATAAGAATCCAAAATGTAATAAATGAGTTAAATGGTGAAAAAATAGATGTTATTGAATGGAATGAAGACCCATCAATATATATATCTTCTGCATTATTACCAGCAAAAATATTAGCAGTAGATATAAAAGAAAATGAAAAATTTGCACAAGTAATTGTTCCAGATGACCAATTATCACTTGCAATAGGAAAATCTGGACAAAATGCAAGACTAGCAGCAAAACTAACAAATTGGAAAATAGATATAAAATCAGAAACACAATTCAGAGAAATGTTAATGAATGCAAATAATGAACAAGAAGAGCTAAAAGTTGATGAAGAAGAAAGCAATAACATAAATGAAGAACCACAAGAAGAGTAATATAGTTTTGAAAAGAACTTAATAGAAAAGTCAATATTTTACCTGAAATATTATACTTTTGAGATTTAAATAAATAAAAAAAGAATAATTAAAAATGTGTAACATACAATAAAAGGGGGATATTATGAAAAAAATACCACAGAGAACTTGTATGGGATGTAATGAAAAAAAAGATAAAAATCAATTAATTAGAATTGTAAAAAATAAAGAAAATGAAATAAACGTAGACAGAACAGGCAAAATGGCTGGACGCGGGGCATATATATGTGATGACATAAATTGCTTAGAAAAAGTAATAAAATCAAAAAGACTAGAAAGAGTCTTAGATACAAAAATATCAAATGAAATTTATGAAAGTTTAAGAGGTGTAATTCTTGATAAATAAAAAAATATTGGGGTTAATTGGATTATCTGCAAAAGCACGGAAAGATATCATTTGGAGCAGATAGCGTAGAAAATGATATAAAAAAGAAAACTATAAAACTAGTAATCGTGGCAGAAGATTCATCAAATAGAACAAAAGATAAATTTAAAAGAATATGTGAAAACTATGATGTACCAATAATACAATTTGGAAATATAGAAACATTAAGTAAAGCGATAGGAAAAAATAATAAAGCAATAATTGGTATAAAAGATGTAAATTTATCTAAAGAAATAAAAAAAATCAATAATGGGGGTGAAGTTATTGGGTAAGATAAAAATACATGAAATTGCAAAAAAATTTAACTTAACCAGTAAAGAAGTACTAGAGGTGGCAAATGAATTAAATATTGAAGCAAAAAGTCATTTAAGTGGAGTTGAAGAAGAAGAAGCAAAAAGAATAGAAGAAGAACTTGAAAAAAATTCAACTAAACAGAAAAAAAATAATGAAAAGAAAACTACCAAAAAAGAAGATAAAAAGGATACACCTGTTATTATAAGAAGAGAAGTAATAATATCTCAAGATGAATCTGAAAAAAATAAAGAGGTAGAAAAAAAGCAAGAAAAAAGAAATAGTAATATAGGTTTTGTAGAAAGAAAAACAAACAAAGATTACAACATTGTATATAGAAATAAACCAAACAAACCTATGACAGTAAGTGAATTATTTGGTTTGAAAAAAGAAGAACCAAAAAAAGAGGAAATAAAGAAAGAAGAAAAACCAAAAGAAGAAAAAGAAACAGTAGAAAAGGTAGAGAAAGTAGAAGAAAAAGCAAAAAAAGAAAATGATACTGTTCAAGAAGAGAAATCTAAAAAAGTTACAGAAAAGGTTGAAGAAAGAAAAGATATGAAAACAGAAACTAAAAAAGTCAAAGCAAATAACAATAATAATTATCAAAATAGAAATAATAACTTTAATAATCAAAGAAAAAATAATAATTTTAATGGTAATTCTAACTCTAATAGAAATAATAACAATAGATTTAACAATAGAAATGCAAATAATGATAGATATGGAAAAAGACCATTAGATGAAAAAGGAATTGAAAAAAATATAAAAAATATAATGTCTACAGAAACCGTAGAGAAAGAAACTGTAAGAGAATATAATAAAAATATTGATAAGCAAAAAAATAACAATAGATTTGACGAGAATAAAAACAATAAAAAAGGAAAAAATAGAAGAAATTCAAATAATGGTAATTTTGATGAAGGAAAATTAAAAACTCTAAAAACAGCTAATAGATTATCAAATATGTTTGATGACCAAGAAGGAGGAATGTTAGATTATTATGATCTAACAACAGAAAGAGGAAGAAGAGGAAAGAAAAAGAAAAATCAAAATCAAGAAGAAAGAACAAAACAAAAAATATTTAAATTAACAGACATAGAAATTCCTGAAACAATTACAGTAAAAGATTTTGCTGCTGAAATGAAAAAAACAACAGCAGAGGTTATTAAAAAATTATTAGGTTTTGGAGTAATGGCAACAATCAATAATGAAATAGATTTTGACACAGCATATTTAATAGCACAAGAATTTGGAATTACAGCAACCAAGAAAGAAACTGTAACAGAAGAAGATATACTATTTGACGAGTCAGAAGATAAAGAAGAAGACTTAAAACCAAGACCACCAGTAGTTGTTGTAATGGGACATGTAGACCATGGTAAAACCTCATTATTAGATGCAATTAGAAAAACAAATGTAATTGAAGGTGAAGCTGGAGGAATTACACAAGCAATAGGTGCATATATGGTAAAAATTAATGACAGAGAAATCACATTCCTAGATACACCAGGACATGAAGCATTTACAGCAATGCGTGCCAGAGGAGCTCAAATTACAGATATAGCGATATTAGTTGTAGCAGCAAATGATGGTGTAATGCCACAAACAATTGAAGCTATAAACCATGCAAAATCAGCAGAAATTCCAATAATAGTTGCTATAAACAAAATAGATTTACCAGATGCAAATGTTGATAAAGTAAAACAAGAATTAATGGCATATGATTTAGTCCCAGAAGAATGGGGAGGAGACACAATATATGTGCCAATTTCAGCTAAGAAAAACCAAAATATAGATCAATTACTAGAAATGGTACTATTAGAAGCAGATGTTTTAGAACTAAAAGCAAATCCTAAAAAACAAGCTAAAGGAGCAGTAATAGAAGCAAGACTAGATAAATCTAGAGGTGCAATTGCAACAATGCTTGTACAAAGAGGAACATTAGATGTTGGGGATACAATTGTTGTTGGTTCATCAATTGGAAGAATTAGAGCAATGATAAATGATAAAGGTAAAAAAGTAAAATCAGCAGGACCATCAACACCAGTAGAAATAATGGGACTTACAGATGTGCCAGAAGCAGGAGATACATTCTATGAAGTTAAAAATGAAAAAATGGCAAAACATTTAATAGAAAGAAGAAAACGTCAAGCAAGAGAAAAAGCAATAAATTCAGTTACAAAAGTAACATTAGACAACTTGTTTAGTCAAATGGAAGAAGGAAAACTAAAAGTATTGAATTTAATTGTAAAAGCTGATGTTCAAGGTTCAGTAGAAGCAGTAAAACAATCATTAGAAAAATTACAAAATGAAGAAGTTAGAGTAAAAGTCATTCATAGTGCGGTAGGAGCTGTAAATCAATCAGATGTAACTCTTGCAAAAGTATCACATGCAATTATAATAGCATTTAATGTAAGACCAGACCATACAGCTAAGGAAATGGCGGAAAAAGAAGAAGTAGAAATAAAACAATATTCTGTAATTTATCAAGCTATAGAAGATGTAGAATCAGCTATGAAAGGAATGTTAGCACCAAAATATGAAGAAAAAGTTATTGGAAATGTAGAAGTAAGACAAACATTCAAAATTTCAAATGTAGGAACAATAGCTGGTGCATTTGTTTTAAATGGTAAAGTTGAAAGAAATGCAAATGTAAGAGTAATTCGTGATAATATTGTAATACATGATGGACATTTAGCAACATTAAAAAGATTTAAAGATGATGTTAAAGAAGTTACAAAAGGCTTTGAGTGTGGAATGCAAATAGAAGATTATAATGACATTAAAGAAGGAGATATTATTGAAGTATATGTAATGGAAGAAATCTCAAGATAAAGGAGAGAGTGATAAATGCAAGGAAAAAACAATCCTAGATTAGGAAGAATAGATGAGGAATACAAAAAAGAACTTAGTCAAATTATAGGATATGAATTAAAAAATCCAAATGTTACAGGATTAATAAGTGTCACAAAAGTAAAAGTAACAAGTGATTTAAAATATGCTAAAGTTTATGTAAGTATTCTAAATTCTAAAAATATAAAAGATACATTAGCGGGACTAAAAAAATCATCAGGATATATTAGAAGTGAATTAGCTAAAAGAGTAAATTTGAGGAATACTCCTGAATTGATATTTGAATTAGATGATTCAATTGAATATGGAGCAAAAATAGATTCTATATTAAAAGAAATTATGCCAAAAAAAGAAGAACAAGATGAGAAATAAATCTATAATTTACAACAGTCTTAATTTATCTTACTTTGTGATAAATTAACATAGGAATAGACTATATTATAAATAAAGATGTTGATAATGATGCGGGCTTTAAAAGGTTATAAGTAAGAAAGGCGTGCGTAAACGAAATCAAAGATTTCGACGCACACATGTGAAGACTGCTTCGCAGTACTTCACGAATATCAGAAACCTAACCTTGTTGTATACGGAAAAATCTACATTGGGTCAAGATAAAATTCGATTTTTCCTATACAATAAAAAAGCCCGCTATTGTTTAACATTAAAACGAGGAGAGATGAAAAATGACATTGGATGATATTTTAGTAGAAATAAAAAAAGCTGAAAAAATAGTAATAATGGCACATGAAACACCAGATGGTGACGCAATAGGAAGTATGTTAGCCATGAGATTAGCCCTAAAGAAATTAGGAAAAGAATCAGATGTTATAGTAAGAGAATTTCCAAGAACATTTGACTTTTTATCAGGAGCAAATGAAGTAAAATCTAATTCAGATATAGAAAAATATGATTTAGCAATTTCTTTAGACTGTGCTGATTTAAAAAGATTAATAGGAAAAGAATATTTTGAAAAAGCAAAAAGAACAATAGTGATAGATCATCATAGTACAAATGCAATGTATGGAGACATAAACTTTGTAAACCCAGTATCACCAGCTTGTTGTGAAATATTGGCAGGAATATTCGAATATTTTGATATATCAATAGACTCTGAAATAGGAAGTTGTATATTAACAGGAATCATAACAGACACAGGAGGATTTAAGTATCCAAGTGTCACATCAGAAACTTTTGAATTTACAGCAGAACTTTTAAGAAAAGGTGTTAATGTATCTGACATATACCAAAGAGTATTGGAAACAAAAACAAAATCAAGTTTTGAATTAGCTAGAAGAGCAATGAATAGATTAGAATTATTAGAAGATGGAAAAATTGCTTTTACATATATTAATAAAAAAGATGAAGAAGAAGTTAATGCAGAGGCTGGAGACCATGAAGGAATTGTTGAAAATGGAAGAAGTATAGAAGGAGTAAAAGTATCTGTATTTATAAGGGAAAAAGAAGAAAATTTGTACAAAGTTTCAATGAGAGCAGGAAATGGCTCAAATATAAATGTTTCTGATATATGTTATGTATTTGGTGGGGGGCGGACACCCAAGAGCAGCAGGAGCATTAATACAAGGAACAGTTGAACAGGCAAAAGAAAAATTAGTTAAAGAAATTAAAAAAGTAATATAAAAGAGAAAAATGATTAAAATTATGAATAAAAAATAGTATAAGATAAAGTGGAAAATTTTGATTTTTTGTTCATTTATATATGATAGTGTAAAAAAGTTTCTTAGAATACGACACTCTAAGAAACTTTTTTCTATCTAAATTTTATCAATAAAATATATTAAAGTCAATAAAAAATTAAGAAAAATTAAAATCAAAAAAATAAAATAATTTACTATTAATATATAAAAATAGTAAGTAACTAATAAATCTAAAATCCTTAAAAATACATTAGTTTCAAGGATTTTTTCTTAGAGTGTCGTAATTTTAGATACTCTAAGAATATCCAATGAGCTCTAATATTATTGATGTTAATGGATTGAGCTTGATTTGGTCTTGCGTACCGTAGACTAGTTCTATAAATTTTTTCTAGAAAAAATATCAACAGTTAAAAGCATTTTGTTTTTTGCTTGCTATTTTTATCTATGTATAGTAAAATTAAGAAGTAAATAAATTAAAAGAAGTCAATGCAAGGAGTAAAGTCAATTTATACATTTTCTCCATTGACAACATACAAAGTTAACATAACAAATACATTTCTTGGTGTGTCTATTAAAGGTGTTATTAAATTTAAAATATAAAAATTAAAGATAAATGGAAGTATCGAGAGATAATCATTCATTTATAGAGATAGGAAGTGGTTAGTGTGAAAAAATTACCATATGGAATAAGTGACTATGAAAGGCTAGTGGAAAACGATTATTATTATGTAGATAAGACAATGTATATAGAAAAATTAGAGGACTTAGCAGAGAGATATATAATGTTTTTACGTCCAAGAAAATTTGGAAAGACCTTATTTACAAGTACATTAGAGAATTATTATGATATATTAAAAGAAGAAAAATTTGAAAAATTATATGGAGAGACATATATAGGAAAAAATCCAACAAAATTAAAAAATAAATATCACATATTAAAATTTAACCTTTCTGGAATAGACACAACAAATGAAGAAACAACAATAAAAGGATTCAAAAAGGAAGTAGCATCATCTATAGAGGTATTTATAAAAAAATATGGACTAGATTTTTATATCAATACAGATGATGAAGCAGAAAATATATTAGATAATTTAATAAAAGCATTTGGTGTACAAAAAGCAGAAGAAAAAATCTATGTAATAATAGATGAATATGACCATTTTGCAAATGAATTATTAGGATTTAATACAAACCAATTTAAAAGCTTGGTATCAAAAAATGGAAAAGTAAGAAAATGGTATGAAATATTAAAAAAGGGAACAGAAAGTGTAGTAGATAGAATATTTATAACAGGAGTTGCTCCGATAACATTAGATAGTCTAACATCAGGATTTAATATAAGTTCAGATAAAACACAAGATAGAGAATTTAATGAAATGATGGGGTTTACAGAAGAAGAACTAAAACAATTGATGAAAGAGCAAAAAATAGAAGAAGAAAGACAAAAAGAAATATTACCAGTTATGAGAGAAAATTATGATGGATATAAATTTTCTTTAAAAGGTAAAGAAAAGATATATAATTCAAATATGTGTTTATATTTTTTTAATAATTATGTAAGATATAATGAGATACCAGAACAAATAATAGATATGAATATAGCAAGTGATTATACAAAATTAGGAAAAATGTTAGATTCATGTAAAGGAGAAGAAAGAGAAAAAGTAATAGAAAAAACAGTATCAGGAGAAGGAATAGTAAGTGAAATAAGACAAAAATTCAATCCAGCAATGGAATTTACAGAGACAGATTTAGTATCAATGTTATATTATTTAGGATATCTAACAATAGAAGGAGATGAAGTAGGATATCCAAAATTAAAAATACCAAACAATGTAATGAAAGAAATCTATTCAGATTATTTTCTAAAAATATTGAGAGAAGAAATTAATATAGATATAAATGACAATTAAATATTTAGATTAAAATCAGAAATGGAAGTACAAAGAAAGTATCCAGATATATTATTAATCCCAAGAGAAAGAGATAAAGGATATAAAGGAGTAATGATAGAATTTAAATATTTGAAAAAAGGAGAAGAAAATAAATTAGAAGAAAAGCAAAAGGAAGCACGAGAGCAAATAAAAGAATATGGGGAGTTTGAGGAAATAAAAGAATTAAAAAATATCTATAAATACACAGTAGTAGCAGTAAATGATAAAATATATGTAGAAGAAATAAAGTAAAATTAAAGAGGGGATAGTAAAACATCTTCTCTAAATTTATGGATCAAAGTATGAGATTTATACAATAAAAAAGTTTACTATATATAAGTTTTTTTATGATGAACATATCCAAAAATTCGAAATCTGAAACAAGGAATTTTTCTAGAATTTTTTTTTATTGCAAAAAAGCGTTAAGTCAAATACTCCACGAATGTAAAACTAAAAGTATAATAACAATAAAGCCTATAAAAGTCAAGAGTTATGAAAAAATAAAATATTTATGAGATTTAAAAATAAAATCAATTTTATAAAAACAGAAATACTTGTAAAGATAGATATTACAAGTATTTCTGCTTTTTTTGTTTTCGTGAAGTATTTGACTTCAGGAAAAATAATGCAAATGAAAAATGAAAGGAAGGGTAAGAGATAATGAAAAATTTAAAGAAAAAAGACTCAAAAAGAAATTCTGAATTTTTAAAAAACAAAAAGGAAAAAGGTATTACATTAATAGCCTTAGTAATTACTATCATAGTTTTGATAATACTAGCAGGAGTAACAATTGCAACTTTAACAGGAGATAATGGGATATTGACAAAGGCAAGTAAGGCGAAAGAAGAAACAGAAGAGGCAAAAGAAGATGAGTTGCAACATTTAGATATATTAGAGAATTATATTAATGGAGATACAAGTGGAGCAAATCCGCCCAAATTGACTGAAGATATGAAAAAAGTATATTGGGATTCTGATGGGAATGAAATAGTAGAAGGTTCAGAAACATTTGATCAAGCAAATTGGTATAATTATTCTGAAAATAGATGGGCAAATGTTAAAACTAGTGATGGAAATTATTGGGTATGGATACCAAGATATGAATATAAAATTATACAATCAAAAGATACAATACCAAGTGATTCAAACTGTGGAAAAATAGAAATAAACTTTATATCAGAATCTTGTACAGTAGCAAATACAGGATATAATATACATCCAGCTTTTATAAACGATTCAGAAAATGATTTTTCTCATGGCGGATGGGATAAAGAAATTTCAGGATTTTGGGTTGGAAAATATGAAACATCAAGAAAAAACGCAACAGATTTAATGGAAGGAAATAGTTCAGAGATAAAAATAGTATCAGGAGTACAAAGCTATAGAAATATAACAATAGGAGATTGCTATTCAACGGCATTTAGTTATGATAGAAGTAAAGAAAGTCATTTGATAAAGAATAGTGAATGGGGAGCTGTTGCGTATTTGAGTCATAGTAATTATGGAAGAAAAGGAGAAGAAATCCCTACTAGTGAGTCGAATATATCATATTTAACTGGATATGGAGGAGAAATTACTAGTAGTACAGGAAATATGTATGGAATATATGATTTATCAGGAGGAGCATGGGAATATGTCGCAGCATTTAACTCTATAGATTCTAATTCATATGAAGAAGCAAATGGCATATCTTTTTCAGGAGTAAATAAAAATAGTACTAAATATGCAACAAAATATAATTCTGAAACAAATATCCCAAGTTCAGAAAATTGTAAGATTGGAGATGCAACTTATGAAGTTTATATAAATTCTAATAGAGCATGGTTCAATGATTATTCTTATTGCCTTAATAAAGATTATCCCTTTTTTAGGAGAGGAGGAAAATATAGTTCTGGTTCAGCAGCAGGAGTGTTTTATTCGAATCATGCTAGTGGTAGAGCTTTTGAAGATTATTCATTTCGTATAGTTTTAACTATATAGTTGCAATTGTATAGGTTGTAATAAATAGTATCAAAAATATAAATAAACAATAGGGACGTGCCCAATAGTTCAATTTTTTAAACAGGTAAAGTAATATAAATACTTTGAGCGGAATGGCATGTCAGAAAAGAATAAAAAACTTATATGAGTTTTATTTAGCAATAGTATAGGCTTATAAATGCAACAAGCAAGTTTTATCAAATTTTATTTAATTGTAAAAAAATAAAATATGAGTTAAATAATCTGGGGAAAAAATAAAAATAAAATTTTAGAAAAATATAGAAAAACAAAAGCACTGAGTATATAATTTGTTTAGCGAAAACAATAAAAATACGAGGTGCTTTTGTTTATGAATATGTTATCAAATGAAAAGGTTAATTTCAAGAGTTTAGAAGAAAATATTTTTGTACTGTACTAAACGCTAGCGCGTGGTCCTAAAACAAGAAGATAGCATCCAAAACGCAAAGAGAGAAGAAGGAAAGTAAACTCTAACAAAAGCCCTAAAAAGATATTAAAAATAAAAATATAAATAGATAAAGGTATAAAAATACTTGAAAAAAGAAGTAATCTCCTTTTAAATATATTATTAGTCGTTTGCAAAACTCTAAAAGTATTGCAAATACTAATTTTTTTTTGCTATATATATGTTATTTCTCTCCAATC
>CALXJV010000032.1 GCA_944388715.1 uncultured Clostridia bacterium | reverse complement strand
TTTTACAATTTCTACAAAATGAGACCAACTCAATTTTTGCGACAGTGTCGCAAAATTTTCAAAATCTTCAAAATCTTGATTTATTTGTAACATTCTATATAAGTTTGAATAACTATAACCTCTACCATATTTTTCAATTAATCTCTTACTTAAATTTTTGATAACTTTTTTACCATACTCGGGTTTCTTATTATCTAGTAATTCATTTTTTATTCTATTTCCAATATTCCAATTTAATATAACAAACTCTGTATTAACATGCGAAACCACCTTAACTTTTGCACTTTCAATTAAATCTGATACATCTTTATATAATTTATCTACATTTATATTTTCTAATTGTTCTAATTCGTTCATTATTACCTTCTTTCTAATTTTGCAGATAATGTATGCAAAATTTATGAAAATTAATTTTTCATTTTTATTATAACATTTATTTCCAAATTTTTCATTAAAAATTTTAAAAAAGTCAATTTTTTACATTTCTCAAAGGTTACAAATTCGATACCTTTGAATTTTATAAATATATAATCTCATTTAATATGATTTCTTCTGCTCTATTTTTAATATTATTCATTCTTGCAACCCATTCTAATTGATTATTTACTTTTAAGTCTTCAGTTACATTTTCTTTTTCTGCCATTTGCTTTATTAAAAGTTCTAATTTATCTTTGCACTCATCTTCTATATCTAGTAAATAACTTTTTAATTCATTACTTAATAACATTTCTGTATATTCTGGTATTTTGTATTTCTTCATATAGCTTAGTTTTAATCTTCCATACTTTCCTATATTTCCTGTTCTTCTAGCATTTGGTATTGTTATATTAGGGATATAATAATCTCCAACTAAACTATATTCAATTCTTGTTCTTTCATCTACAAATTTTTCTTTTAATTCTTTATTCTCCATAATTTTTAAATCTCCTCTCAATTTTTAAATTTTAATTATTATTATAAAATCAAAAAAAGATGAAATTGTTAATGTTTTTTACAATTCATCTTTTAAATATTTAAAAATTTATGATTTTTACTAAATTGATTGTAGGAGGAAACCTTTGTTATTACTAGATTTTACATTTTCGTCATAAGAGAATATGGTTGTAATTACTAAAGCAATCAATGTAATACCTTTCTCTTTTTTTGTTTTTTGAAATCTCAAAACTTTTTTTGACTCTTTTCTCTTTGAATTTTTCATTATCTTTTACCCTTCCTTTCATTTTTCATTTGCATTATTTTTTCTTGAAGTTGAATACTTCACGAAAACAAAAAAAGCAGAAACGCTTGTACTATCTATCTTTACAAGTTTTTCTGCTTTTACAAAATTAATCTTATTTTTAATTTTTATAAATATTTTTTTTTTATAACTCTTGACTTTTATAGGCTTTATTGTTATTATACTTTTAGTTTAACATTCGTGAAGTATTCAACTTTACGATTTTTTTCTTATTTCATTTTAAAATTCACTCTAAAAAATCAACATTTTTTATCGCCACATTTTTAATTTTTATCTTATAATAATTTTTTCTAAAATTATCTCTATAACTCCCAATTATTACTTTATCTCGTCACAAATCATATAAAATTTGTTTTTTCTATTTCATTTGACATCTTATATTTAGTATGTTATTATTTCATCATAGAAAATATAATTATTATTCAAAAGAAAAAGGGGGATAAAAAATGAAAGATAACAAGAAATACATAAAATTAAGTCTTAGTACAGCAATACTTATTTCTATAATTATCATACTACTTATAGCACTCATAATTTCGGTTCTATACATTCACTTTTCTAAAAACACAAATGAAACAAACTCTAATAATCTGAGCGAAAATCTTATTACTTATGAAAATTCAGCTACTAACAATACACAATCTATTCAAAATGCATCTACTAATACTTCCAGCACACCATCAATTGAATCTGGTGAAGAATTAGATATTAATGATACTGTCGTAAACTCTTTAGTGGAAAAACTTAATTTTGACACACCATCTATGGCCAGCATATATAAAACAGGAGGCTTTAATACTTCTACTATACCAAATGATTTAATATTAAGATTAGGTTGGGATAATCTAAATCCATCAGACAAATCACAAACTGGAGACGGTCTAAAAGAAACTGTTACAAGCTCAGCATTGAAAAAAAGTATTTCAAATATTTTTGGAAATGACATAAATTATACTGATTCTTCATTTAGTCCAGTAGATGTTTCTACATTCCATGGGTATTCAGCATATACTGGTGAAATGGGAATTGTAAACTATTCTAATAATTTATATACTGCAAATGTATTTCAAGGTGGCGGAGGAGACGTTCCTTTTATACATAATGAATTGCAAAAAGCTATAAAATATAATGACAAAATAGAATTATATGTAAATCCAGTTTTTGTTGATAGTGAATATATTGATGAAAATAATTTTAATTATACTTTATATAAAAACTTCGATTTTGACACAGAAACCTTTATTGAACCTATAACTGAAATATTAAGTAGTGATTATTATAACACTGAAACTAACTCAATGTCTAATCAAACAGTTGCAAATCTAGCAAATCGTTTAGATACTTACGTGTTTACTTTTAAACTAGATTCTGCAAATGGAACTTATTATTTATCTGAATTTAATAATGCAAATTAGAAACATAGAAAATGTCTTAATCTTATATATTTTTTTATTATTTAATCATATATAGCTTGTTACTAAATTAACATTTACAAGGTTCAATTTAGCAATAAACTGTATATGATTATCATCTTATATAACTTTCACTAAAATAATATATAATGTTTAAGTCATTTTTATCTTTCTACTTCTTCTAAAATTTTCTGTTTTATATATTTTGCAACTCCATCATTCATATTTGTATCTGTTACAAAATTTGCTACCTTTTTTACATTTTCTTCAGCATTTCCCATTGCTATACCAATTCCCGCATTTTTTATCATATCTATATCATTATAATCATCACCAAAAGCTATTATATTTTTTGTATCTATTCCTAATTTTTCTGTTAGTGATTTTATTGTATTCCATTTAGACACTTCACTATTCATAATTTGACAAATTGTACCATTATCTGTAACTACACCTTTAACAAAATGTGGCAACTCTTCTAACAGATCTTTAGGAATTGGATTTTCACTACATATTATAGCTTTGTATGCTGTTTCAAATTCTAATTTTTCTAAATCCACTATTTGAGTTAAAGCATTCCCAAAAAATTCTGAAGTATCAAAATTTGAATATAATGCATCATCTATCTCTAGACATAACTGATTATATCCAAATTTCTTAATTTCTTTTAATATCTCTAAAATATCTTTTTGGGTCATTTCTTTTCTATATAATATTTGTTTTTGAGAATTAATTACACATGCACCATTATAACAAATAATAGGATTATCTCTTAGTTCTTTTGGAACATATTTATAGGCATCTCTCGGTGGTCTTGCTGTTGCAAATAAAATTTTGTTACTTTGACTTTTAAATTTTAATAATGCATTTATTGTTTCTTGTGATACTGTTTTATCTTCTTTCAAAAGTGTTCCGTCTAAATCTAACACTATTGCTTTTATCATTTTACCATCATCCCTTTTCAAAAACGCAAATTTAGTCGACAAAAAATTGTTATTTTTATTCAACCTTCTTGCTTAATTTACTATGTATTATTTGAATTTTGTAATTGATTCTCATAAATCTCATTTATATTATTAATATCTTCACCATATTCTTCTTGTATTTTCTCTATTTCAGTTTCTTGACTTATATTTTTATTACTAATATTAAAAAATATTGCAAATGCAATTACTATAAACATTAACATTGCAACTATCACAAATATAGTAATTGATCCTTTCTCTTTTTCCAAAATACTCACCTCTACTTAACTTAGATTATAACTCATAAAAGTCTGTTTAGCAATATAATAATGATGATTTTGGAATGGAAAAAAAATCATCATATAATTTGACAAATATATTCGAATCCTCTACAATAAAAAATATAAAAATATTAATAAAAGGGGGAATCACCATGAATAAATCAGGTAAAATTTTTTTAATTATATCTATAATACTTGCTATTATTTTAATAATAATGACTTATTTATATTTTAATGCACTTAATTCGCTTAGAGCTTCTTTGGATAATAGTGTAAACAATAGTGATATCTTACTAAAAACAAATCAGGCTATAGAAGATGCTGGTTTTGAAATACAAATTCAAGAAGATGGTTCATTTAAATTAATTGAAGAACAAATCTAGCTTCGCTAGACCTTTTATCTACTTTTTAACAGTTGCTATATTAATCTATGGTCTAGTAAGAAGCGTATAAGATTTGTTGCGCGAAAAATTGTAAAACAATTTTTCTGTGCAATTCTGTTTTTTTTAAATTCTAGGAAATGCACTTTCCTAGAATTTAAAAAATGTCCAATTTGACACGTCCCTAAAAAACTAAGGAGATTAAAAATATGGAAATAAAATACATTTTAACTGCAAAAGATAAATCAAAATATAAAAATATCAATTCATTTTTATCTCAAGAACTTCAAATTTCTAATCGTTTAATTACAAAATTAATAAACAAAAAATGTATCATGCTAAATGATATAAATTGTGATACAAGAAATCCATTTAATATTAATGATACTTTAACTATAGATTTTAATTTTGAAGAAGATAACACTAATGTAGTACCTACTGAAATGAATTTAGATATTGTATATGAAGATGATTGGTTATTAATTGTAAATAAACCTGCTGGAATTGCCATACATCCTTCTATATTACACTATTCTGATTCTTTATCAAACGGGATTAAATATTATTTTGATTCAATTGGTTTAAAAAAGAAAATTAGACCTGTGAATAGATTGGATTTTAATACTTCGCGGGTTAGTTATCTTTGCAAAATGTGAATATATTCAAGAATGTTTAAGTAGACAAATGTCTACAAATGTATTTAAAAAAGAATATCTTTGCATTATTGAAGGATTTTTGGATAAAAAATCTGGTGTTATTGATTTACCTATTGGCAGAAAACCTGGTAGTATTATTGAAAGATGTATTGATGAAAATGGTCAAAACTCTGTAACTAGATATCACGTTTTAAAAGAATTTCAAAAAAATACTGAAAATGGTATATTAGCTTTTTCTCTAGTAAATTGTATTTTAGAAACTGGGAGAACTCATCAGATACGTGTACATTTCAGTAGTATTGGGCATCCTTTATTAGGAGATACTTTATATGGAAATATTTCTAGTTTAATTTCTAGACAGGCATTACACAGTAATAAACTTTCTTTTTCTCATCCAATAACAAAAAAAGAACAATGTTTTACTTGTCCTTTGCCTGATGATTTTCAACTATTACTAAATTAGGATCTTTGTATATATTCTATTTTTTGTAATTACAATTTATAATTTTCAATTATTAGAAATATACTTAAATATTATTAAAAGATTCTTATTTCCTATACAATAAAAAAAGAGTAAATCTGTAAGCCGGGTTCTGTCGTTTAAAATAGTCATTTATCTAGGATATATATCACTATATACCTCAAGCCACGCAATTTAAGAAGGCGCCAGAGCTGGCTTAATCTTCTAATTTAGGTGTTGCTCCAGATGGGGTTTACACAAACACAATATGTCACCATATTGCTGGTGAGCTCTTACCTCACCTTTTCACCCTTACCAAAAAATTGGCGGTTATTTTCTGTTGCACTTTCCTTAGGGTCACCCCCACTAGACGTTATCTAGCATCTTTGCTCTTATGGAGCCCGGACTTTCCTCTCGTAACTCCTTTCGGAAATTTACCAGCGACTATTCAATTTACTCTATTATTTATTATATCACATATTATTAATCTCTTCTAGTAAATTTTTATATTTTATTAAAAATACTGAACTATTTTTTACATCTACTGCATTTTTCAGTTCATTTAACATTACATATCCCTTATTTACACTGGCTTGCTTATTTATTTCAATTTCTGCATTAGTTAATAAAGAAGAATATACATTTATTGCGTCTGTAATATCAGTACTCATGCCATCCCAGTCTTCACTATCTAACTTTGAATATGCTTTAAAAACATTTAATTTTGTATCTATTATAGTTTTATATAAAGTATCAGTTATCGCATTTTGAGCAAATTTAGGTATATATTCATATACTTTAACCAAATTGTCTAAAGTTGCTTGCTTATCTTCACTTTCTACACTTATAGTCAAATTATCTATTTCTTTATTAAAATTTAATATATCATCTTGTGATACATTTAAACTATATAAATCCAGAGTAATTGTAGAAACAGATGTATAAATCAATTCTAATTCATTTTTACAGGCTGTCCAATCAATATTTCTATCACTTGTCAATATTCCAGACTCTTCCATTTCATAGCTTTTTTCTGTATTTTCAGTTTCTGTATTATTACTAGAACCTCCTGAAGAATTACTTGAACTTGAACCATTTCCAGAACCTGAGTCAGAACCAGAACTAGAATTAGAGCTATTGCCACTCCCTTGTTCTCCTTCTGATGAACTTCCTCCTTCTCCAGAATTTTCAGCTGACCTAGATTCTTCTACTTTAGTTGTATATATCCTATAATTTCTCGTTTCAATATTGTTCATATTATTAAATAAATCTACTAATTTAGTATCTAAATATTTGATTTCTGCGGATACCTTCTCTTTCTCATCTTCTTCATTATTTTGTGTTGCACTTGTATAAACCGTTAATGCTAATACTACCAATACTATTAATAAAATTATATATGACATAATTTTAAATTTTTTCAAACCAATCCCTCCATATTATTTTTTGTTGTCATCTTTTTAACTTTGTAGTTAATTTTTATCTTTAGTATTTTTTATTCTATTATTTTCAATTTCATTTTTATTACATTTTTTTATTTACTATTTTCAATTTCATCTTTATTTCACTTTTTTATCTATTTTTTATTATTTACTTTTTTTACAACTTTATTCTAGGTATAAAAATTAATTATTTTTTTATAATAAATATTATGGAGAATATTATGTTTGTAAGTGTTAATTTATATAGTGAAAAACTAGGAGAATTAAATAATTTTTTAAGTAAATTTTATAATACAAATCTTGAAATATATAATGATTTAAGTTGGGAAAAAAAATATAATAATCCGATTGAAATAGCTGAAATTATTGGTGTCTTTCTCGACAACATAGATGATTATTTTATTAATATGTGGATTTGTCTTGATAAAAATGTTTATATAAATGTTAATGAAAAAAATGGTAATGATATTATAAAATATTTGTATGAAAGATTCCCATGGTAAGTATACGTTGAGGATGGAGATTTTGACAACATTGTCATTGATAATGTTGTCAAAATCTCCGTCCTCATTGACAATCCTTTGACACTGCAGAGTCTGTCCTTTTCGTTCCATTTTGGAACGATTTGACCCGTCCCTAACGTTCCATTATTATAGTTACTGGTCCATCATTTATTAAACTTACCTTCATATCAGCTCCAAATATTCCCTTTTCTACTTTGATACCAGTTTTAGAACATTCTTCACAAAAATATTCATATAACTCATTTGCTTTTTCTGGTTTTGCTGAGTCTGTAAATGATGGTCTATTTCCATCTGCACAATTAGCATATAAGGTAAATTGTGATACCATCAACAATTCTCCCCCTACATCCTTTAAAGCTAAATTCATTTTATCATTCTCATCTGAAAACACTCTTAACTTGCATAGTTTTTTTACTAAGTAATCAGCATTTTCCTTTGTATCATTATGAGTAACTCCTATTAAAACTAGAAAGCCTTTTCCGGATTCTGCTAACTGTTTTTGTTTCTACTTTAACTTCTGCTTCTTTTACTCTTTGTATTACAAGCTTCATCTTTGTCTCCTATTATAACAATTATTTTTTTATTTCTATTTTTAAACTTTACTACTTTATGAATTCTTTCCTATATTATTTCTTTTTGAACCTAAGAACCTAAATATAACAAATCGGAAAATCTTATAGTTCTTAATTAATTTCCTATATTTTTCATCTCTTCTTCTGTTATATCTTGTGCATCAGGTTTTATTTCTATCTCTGTTGTTTTTTCTAAATTGGTCTTTTCTTCTTCATTGTTAAATTCATTTTCATCACTACTAATTACTTTTGGTTCTTCTTGTTGAAAATTATTATCTTCCTCATTTTGATTTATATTTTCAGTACTCTTTATGTCCTCTGAATTTTCTGTTGTTTCAATAATTATTTCTGGTTCTTTTACTTGTTCTGTTTCTTGTTTTGCTCCACATTCTGGACAAAATTTCATATTTTTGTCTATTTCTTTAAAACACTCTGGACATTGTTTTTTATCTTTTAATTCTAGGCACTCTTGTAATAATTTTTCTATTTCGTTACTCATTTGGTCAATATTATTGCATTGTTCTGCTAAGTCTTTCTCTATTGAAATTTCTTCTTTTGCAACATGTTTTTCATATACTTTTTTTCCTATTTCTTCATATATTTCTTCTATTTTAGATTTTAATTCACTTATTTTGAATTTTAGTTTTGTTTCTTTTGCTATTTTTCCTGTTTTATCTGCTGTAACTTTATATGCTTCTGATGCTTTCTTACCTAATTTATCAAAAAAATCCATTTACAACATTCCTTTCAATTTTTCTTATATTATTTGTAATTGCTTTGCTAATTATTCATTATTCTAATAAATCCTCTGATTTTTGTATTCTTTCTATATATGGAGATGAAATTTCCTTTATTTCTTTATAAACTTCTTCTGCATTTATTTGATTTCTTATTTTCCATATTCATCCCCCATATTTACATAAAAATGTCCAAAACAGAAACGTCCCCAATTGGACATTATTCACTTTTCTTCTCGCGTGTCATTAAATTATTTACTGCTACTTTAGGATCTAATTTTTCATAAATTACTTGATATACTGTTTCTACAATTGGCATATATACATTGTGTTTTTTTCCTAATTCATAGGCTACTTCTATGTTATCAATGCTTTCAATAACCATTCCTACTTCTTTTTTTGCTTCTTCTATAGTCTTTCCTTGTCCTATTAATTTTCCTGCTCTTCTGTTTCTACTATGTTCGCTTAAACAAGTAACAATTAAATCTCCTAGTCCACTTAGTCCATAAAAAGTTTCTTTTTCTCCGCCTAATTCTACGCCAAGTCTTGTTAATTCGTTTAATCCTCTTGTTATTAGTGCTGCAAATGTATTGTCTCCTAGTCCAATTCCACTTGCTACACCAGCACAAAATGCTATTATATTTTTTAATGCTCCTCCTAGTTCTACACCTTTTACATCGTCTGATGTATATATTCTCATTTCAGGACACATAAAAGTATCTTGAATTAAACTCAATATTTCTTTATCATGTGATGCTATTACTAATACTGTAGGAATTGCAATTGAAACTTCTTCTGCATGGCTAGGTCCTGATAATACTCCTAATCTGATATCTGGTAATTCTTCTTTTAATACTTCGTCTAATGTTTTTAATGATTCTTTTTCAAATCCTTTTGAACATATTATTACTGGTTTTTGTCCTACATATTGTTTATATTGTCTAAATGTATCTCTTGTAAATTTTGATGGTGTTACATGAAGTATAAATTCTGCATCTTTTATTACTTCTTCAAAATCTGTTGAGCATTTTATATTTTCTGGTAATTCTACTTTAGGTAAAAATTTACATTTCCTTTCATTATTTATTAAGTCTCTTTCTTCCTCTGCAAATGACCATATTTTTATATTATTTCCACATCTTGCAAGGTGAGTAGCTAATGCTACTCCCCAACTTCCACTTCCTATTATTGCTATATTTTTCATTTTTATTATCCTTCCCTTCTTCTTATGATTTAAATTTACATTATTTTTTAAAACTTATTTTATTTTCTGTTCCGCTTAAAATTCTTTTTATATTGCTTCTATGATTGAATAGAACTATTATTGCTAATATTACACTATATACAAAATATCCACTACCTTGTGAAACTATATAGTTTTCTGAAATAAATAATGTTAATACTGGAAATAATACTGCTGCTGTACATGAACCTAAAGAAACCATTCTTGTTAATACTATTAGTACAATTCCAAATACTAGACAAATTAAACCAATTTGCCAGTTAGTCATTATTAATATTCCTAAAGATGTTGCTACTCCTTTTCCCCCTTTGAATCCAAAGAATATTGGAAAAGTATGCCCAATTACAACTGCTATTCCTGCTATTTGAACAAGAAGTGATTGATTTTCTACTTTGAATGCCCATCCTATAAACATTGCTATTAATATAGCTACTACTCCTTTTAATATATCACAAATTAAAGTTATTGCTGCTCCTTTTTTTCCTACTGAACGCAACATATTAGTGGTTCCTGCATTTCCACTTCCTTTTTCTCTTACATCAAATCCAGCCATTTTTTTACTTATTATTACTGAAAAATTTATACTTCCTATTAAATATGCAATTATTGCTATTATTATATTATATACCATTTTCTCCTCCTTTGCTTTTCTTATTGTATAGGAAACTCTATGAAACTTTTTAGTTGCACAATATAAAGTGAAAATAAATTAAATATTATTTTATTTTCAAAAGAAAAATCGAATTTTATCTTGACCCGATGTGGATTTTTCCGTATACAACAAGGTTAGGCTTCTGATTTTAACAATTTGTATTCTAATCCATTTACCTTTTTTTCATTTATGTCTTTTATCATATTAATTATATGACAAGAAACTTAACTACTTTTCCTGTTTTTCTCTTACAATTATTCTTACAGGTGTTCCTTCTAATCCAAATTCTTTTCTGAACTGATTTACTAAATATCTTTCATACGAGAAATGGAATAATTCTTTATCATTAACAAAGATTACAAATGTTGGGGGTTTTGTTGATGCTTGTGTTCCATATAATATTTTTAACCTTTTTCCTTTATCTGTTGGGGGTTGTACTATTGCTATAGCTTCATTTATTACTTGATTTAATACAGATGTACTAACTCTTATACTATTTTGTTCATTTACATGATTTATAAGGTCAAATAATTTATTTACTCTTTGTCCTGTTTTTGCTGATATAAATATAATCGGTGCATATGATAAATATGATAATTTACTATAAATTTCTTTTTTATATTTTTCTAATGTTCCTGTTTCTTTTTCATATTCATCCCATTTGTTCACTACTATTATTATCCCTTTTCCTGCTTCATGTGCCTCTCCTGCAATCTTTGCATCTTGATCTGTAACTCCTTCCAAAGCATCTATCATCATTAAGCACACATCTGCTCTTTCTATTGCAAGCAATGTCCTCATTATGCTAAACTTCTCTATAGATTCTTTTACTTTACTTTTTTTCCTTATTCCTGCTGTATCTATTAAAATATATTTTCCTTTTTCATTTTCAAATCTAGAATCAATTGCATCTCTAGTAGTTCCTGCTATATCACTTACTATTGTTCTGTTTTCTCCTAATATTTTATTAATTAAGGAAGATTTACCTACATTTGGTTTTCCTATAACTGCAACTTTTATAATATCATTTTCTTCTTCGTCTGAAGTTTTTTCAGGGAATTTTTCATATATTGCATCTAATACATCACCTATCCCTATGGCATTACTTGCTGATATTGGATATGGATCTCCTAATCCCAAATTATAGAATTCATAAACTTCTTCTTTATCTTTTTGAAAATTATCAGCCTTATTACAGACTAACACTACTGGCTTACCTGATTTTTTAAGCATAACTGCGATTTCTTGGTCTGCTGCTGTTATTCCTTGTCTTATATCTGTTAAAAATATTATTACATCTGCCATCGATATTGCTAGATTTGCTTGTTCTCTCATTTGAGATAATATTATATCTTCTGAGTCAGGTTCTATCCCTGCGGTATCAATTAATGTAAAATTTCTTCCTCTCCAATTAGTATCAGCATATATTCTATCTCTCGTTACTCCTGGTGTATCTTCAACAATCGATACTCTGCTCCCAACTAAATAGTTGAAAAACGTTGATTTTCCCACATTTGGTTTTCCTATTATTGCTACTATTGGTTTTGACATCTTTTTATTTCCTTTCCTAATTATATGTTATAGTATATCACAAGTTTTATAAAAATGTCCACTTTTATTTGAAAGAAGTTCAATTCATAATTAAAAGTAAAACACCAACTATTATAATATAAAAAAATGAAATGATTTTGCGTATCTAAATTTGAATTAGAAATTCTTAAAGAAAAGAATGTGGGATATGCACGGTACTCTCGATAAGAGAGGGTCTGAGTGCAAGAGCACATTTTTTTCTTTTAGAATTTCTTTGAAAATTTAGCTTATACAAAATCATGTAATGACTTTATATTATAATAGTTGGTATTTCACCTTTAATTATGAATTGAATTAAAGAACTCTACTTCTAACATATTCTATTTTTTCATTTATTTTATTTATAAATTCATCATCTTTTTCTATATAGTAATTATTCATATTATATTTCTGTTTAACTTTTAAAATTCTTCTTACACTACTATTTATTCTTTTCATTTCTATTTTATTTTCTTTAGCTAAATTCACAATTTTATCTATTACACTAATATCATTATCATATTTAAAAATAACAATATCATTACAAGCCAAAAATGCCTTTTTCACAGCATTATCTTTTCCATATCTTATTCTAACACCTTTCATTCTTACATCATCTGAAATTACCAAACCATTAAATCTATATTTTTTTCTTATATATTTTGTGATAAATCTTCTAGACATTGATGCAGGAAGGTTTAGCGTAACTTTGTTAATTTTTAGATGTCCTATTAATATTCCATCTACTTTATTTTCTATCGCTATTTTAAATGGTTTCATATCCTCATTTTCTAATTTTTCAAAATCACAATTTATTTTTGGTAACTTAAAATGAGAATCTTCTTTAGTTGCACCATGTCCTGGAAAATGTTTTACTACTGATATAATATTATTTTCTTGTAATGCTTTCATGTATTCAATACCATATTTTGATACTTTTTCAACATCATTACTATATGCTCTATCACCTATTGCATGAGTGTCTTTAAATCTTTTTATATCTAAAACAGGAGCAAAATTCATATCTATTCCCAATTTATTTAACATCTCTCCTGTAATCTCTCCAGACATTTTCACCAAATCTTCTTCTACACTTTTTTCCACTAGCTTGGTTGCTCCTGGAAGATTTTCAAACTCATTTGGTATTCTATTTACTCTTCCGCCTTCTTGGTCAATTGATATAAAAATTGGTATTTTATTTTTACTGTTTAACTCTTTAATTTTATTGACTAAATTTATCATCTCTTCATAGTTTTTATAATTTTTCTTGTATAGTAGAACTCCCCCTACTTTATACTTATTTATTATTTTTTCTAAAAGTTTCTCAGTAATATTTGTATCTAAGCCAATAATTATCATTTGTCCAATTTTTTCCTCAAGGCTTAATTCATTTACATCATAATTCATAGGCATCTATCCTTTTTAATATATCTAGCAACATTATATAATTAAAATATTTTTTAATCAATAGATTTTTCAGTAAAAATATGTTATCATTAGTAATAGCACGTTACAATAATTCATATCTATTTTTATAAAAGCGAAAAATTATATTATAATATTTTTCTAATTTAGTTGTGTGACGTGGAATAGATGTACGCCTTCTTAAATTTAAACAAATGAGGAAGCGCGATACAGCGAGAGGCTCGTTTGTTTAAAGTTTAGAAGGCGTCATTTATGGAGCTAGCCAAATAAATTAGAAAAATATTATAATATAACTTTTCGCTATAGATAAATACTTTTACTTATGAGTTATAAGAAAGGTGTGCATATATGTAAAGGAGTGACCCTTATGGCATTTGATGGAATTGTTACAAAAGCTATCACATCTGAATTGCAACAATTAGTTGGGGGTAGGATTGATAAAATATATGAACCAAATAAGAACGAAGTTGTTTTAGGTTTTTATTTAAATGGTGTTAATTATGCTTTAAATATTTGTACAAATTCACAAAATTATAGAATACATTTAACTACACATTCTAAACCTAATCCCAAAACAGCTCTTAATTTTTGCATGTTACTTAGAAAAAATTTAATAGGTCTAAGAATTAAAAATATTATATCTGCGAACTTAGAAAGAGTTGTCACAATTGAATTTGAAGGATTTGATGATATTGATGATATAATCACAAAAAAATTAATTATAGAACTAATGGGCAGACATTGCAATATTATATTAGTTGATGAAAACAACATTATTATTGACAGTTTAAGACATATATCATCTTCTGATAATGAATTAACTAGAAATATAATTCCCCATGTAAAATATATATACCCTACTACAAATAAACTTAATTTTTTAGAAGTTACAGATTTTAATGATTTCAAATTAAAATTAAATTATAATGAAATTACTGTAAATCAATTACCCTCATATATTTCAAATATTTTTAATGGTATAAGTAAAAATTTTGTAAAACATATTATCAAGACACTAAATATAGACACTTCTATTATTGTGAATGATAAAATTTTAGAACAAATTTATAATTACATAAATGATATTATTATAAGTACTGACAGTTTGGATTTAAGTTTTGAAATTGTAAAAGATTCTAATGGTGTTACTAAAGATTATGTATTGACTAAGAAAAAGGTAGATAAGATTTTTCCTCTTAATTTTTTTATAGATGATTACTATTTTGATAAAGAAAGTTCAGAGGAGTTTAAAATATATAGAAACAGTATTTCAAAATTGATTTTAGATACTTTAAAAAAATATAACAAGAGACTTTTTAATATTAATGAAAAGTTAAAAGAATGTGACAATATGGATAAATACAAATTGTATGGAGAATTGATTACTGCTAATTTGTACAGAATAAAAAATTATAATATTGATAAATTAGAATTAGAAAATTATTATGATAATAATTCTATTATCACAATTCCTTTGGACAAGAGATATTCTCCTAGTCATAATGCTAAATTATTTTTTAAAAAATATAATAAATTAAAAAATGCTTTAACAATAGTGGGCAATCAAAAACAAGAAACTCTAAAAGATTTAGATTATATTGAAAGTGTAGTTTATGAATTAGAAACATGTTCTTCTATTGATGATATAACTAATATCTTTGAAGAAATTTCTGAAAGTTCTGTTTTCAAGGAAAGAACAGATAAATACAAGGAGAAAAAGCATCCTAAAGTGAAAAAATCTAAATTAACTAAAAACAAAAATGTGAATTTCAATCCTATAAAATATAAAATTGAGGATTATATCCTTTTGGTAGGAAGAAATAACACTGAAAATGATTATCTTACTTTAAAATATGCTAAAAAAACTGATATCTGGTTCCATACTAAAGATATTCATGGAAGTCATTGTATCTTAGTACTAAATAATAAACCTTACCCAGATAATGATATTTTGATAAAATGTGCTGAAATTACCGCATATCATAGTAAGGCTAGAAATTCTTCTAATGTTCCTGTTGATTTTTGCGAGGTTAAATATGTAAAAAAGCCTAATGGTAGCAAACCTGGTATGGTTATTTATAAAAATAATAAGACTCTTAATGTAAATCCAAAAATTGAAAGTTAGGAGCAAAAAAATTTTATTACGAATTGAAGTTAATTTCAGCATCATAATTTACTATAATTATTTTTTGTGTTATAATTAAATTATAGGGAAAACATTAATTTGAAAGAAATTAACTTTCATGACTAATGTGTGCCTTTAAGTAAATGAGAAATGAATGGAATTTTTTATGAAGATTCCATAAAATATTATTAAGAGGTATTTTAATGAAAAACTTTTTTAATAAATTTAATATAGATAACCAAGAATTTTTAACTATCATCGATGAACTTGTGAATAATGAAACTGTAAAAGAAATGAAAAAATATAGACAGCATTATGAAACCACATGTTTTGACCATTGTTATATGGTTTCATATTACTGTTATTTAATATGCAAAAAATACAATCTTGATTATATTTCTGCTACAAGAGCTGGAATGTTACATGATTTATTTTTGTATGATTGGAGAGTTCGACAACCTGATAGAAAAGGACTACATGCTTTTACACATGGTAAACTTGCTTGTGAAAATGCTAGTAAATTATTTGATTTAAACCAAAAAGAAAAGGATATGATTATAACTCACATGTGGCCTGTAACTATGAAGTTTCCTACTTCTATCGAAGGTTTTATCTTAACTTTTGTTGATAAATATTGTGCAACATCTGAAACTCTTGAAGTCCTAAAATCTAGATTACTTATGAAAAGGGCTCTTCGCTATGCTTATGTATTTCTTAGCTTTATAATGATTAGATTTTGATAGTATAAAAAAAGTTTTATATATCATATTCTCTTTTTCTATTTTTTGTAATATAATTGCAATGTATAGAAAATATAAATATATTTTTTATCTACTTTTTTAAAAATCAGGTGATTTATATGAAAAAAATTTTATTCAAAGGCTGTGGAACAGCTATCAGTACACCTTTTAATGAAAATGGTGTAAATCTCAAAGAATTCGAAAGACTAGTTGAATTTCAAATCCAAAATGGAGTAGATGCTATAATTGTATGTGGTACTACTGGAGAATCCTCTACAATGACAAAAGAAGAAAAAAAAGCCACAATTTCATGTGCAGTAAAAGTTTCTAATGGAAGAGTACCAATTATTGCTGGTACTGGTGGTAATAATACAATGCAAGTTATCGAAAACTCAAAAGAAGCTGAATCTTTAGGAGTTGATGGACTTTTAATTGTTACACCTTATTACAACAAATGTACACAAAAAGGATTAATAGAACATTATAAAATTATTGCAGAAAACACATCTTTACCAATCATATTATATAGTGTACCTAGCAGAACTGGTGTAAATATTTTACCAGAAACTTGCTTAGAATTATCAAAAATTGATAATATTGTAGCAATAAAGGAAGCAAGCGGAAATTTATCACAAGTCGCAGAAATTGCACATCTATGTGGTGATAATTTAAATATATATTCAGGTAATGATGATCAAATATTACCTATATTATCATTAGGGGGCTTAGGTGTTATTTCTGTTTTATCAAATATAAGACCACAATATACTCATGATATGATTCAAAACTTTTTTGACGGAAACATTGATAAAGCAACCAAAATGCAATTAAACGCAATCCCTTTAATAAAAGCTCTATTTTCTGAGGTAAATCCTATACCTGTGAAATCTGCTTTAAATCATATGGGGTTTGACTTTGGAATACCTAGACTACCTCTTACTAAGATGAGTAGTGAAAAAGAACTTAAATTGTTTGAAGAAATGGAACGATAGGGACGGTCCAAATCGTTCCATTCTCATCAACTCAGTTGATATTATAGAAAAATATTTTTTCTTTATAGTTTCTTCCTTACAATT
>CALXJV010000031.1 GCA_944388715.1 uncultured Clostridia bacterium | reverse complement strand
TGTTACTTTTGTTGCTTATACACTAGTTATTTCAATAATTTTATGAGTTTCTAAAAAGTTTTCATTTTTTTATCCTGTTTTCATTGACTTTTATATTTAGTTAGGTGTATAATAAATATAGAAAGTAAGTAATCACAAAAGCGTGGTTGCCCAATATAATTGGTACTACACATTGCTCTGCAATTCATTTTAAGCAATGTGTAGTTTTTATTTTATCTGTTCTTTAACCCATTTTATGTATATAATACATAGCAAGGCTAAGTTTATTGTTATCGAAATCATTAAACTTATTACTAAGAATGCTAAAATCTCTAACATAAAGCCTCACCCCCTAACTCTTGATTAGAAATCAAGGTCGAAGGGCAACTACACATTTGCTTATCTTACTTTCTATGTCTATTATTTTACATTAATTCTTTTTAAAAGTCTATATTTTTCCTAAAAATTTTATACTCATTACACTTTTTAAAATGTCCAAACGAAAACGTCCCCAATGGACAAAATGTCCAAAACAGAAACGTCCTCAATTGGACATTTTTATATTAATATTAATTCGCTACCATTTCTTATACTAGTTTCAATAACTTTTAGATTTATATCAAATGCTTTTACTGTTTCTTTGTCATATAGATATGGCATTTTATTTGGAAGATAATATCCTTTTGTTAATTCATTTACTGATCTTACCAATAATGTGATAATAGTATGAATTTTTTTGTTTACTGGTAACCAGATGTCATATTGTTCTCCAATTGTTGGAACATATAGTTTAACTAATACTTCATTCATCCTCTTCTTCCCTCTTTTCTTTCATTCCTAGGAGTTTTAGCATTATAGTTTTGTCTTTTTTATTAAAATATCCAAAGCTACAACCACAGTTGTTTGAAATTTCTCTTCTAGGTGCATTTACCTCTATAATATATTGATCATCTATTCCATTTCCTATCCATATAACATTGTCATCTAATACAAATTCACTATACCAATCATCATATTTATGTTCTTTGATTTTGGCTGATGTATCTACAATTATGAAACTTACATTTTTTTGTGTTTCACATTTTTTTATGACTGATTCTAATATTTCTCCACCTTCTGAATCATCACCATTTTTGTTTGCTGTTTCTTCTAGATAATTTATGAATTTATCTAATCCTAGAATAAAACATATATTGTGTTTTGTTGTTTTCTTTTTTAGATTTGCTAATAGTTGTTCAAAATTGTTTTTTAAATCGTTTCTTCCACTTATGACTTTTCTGTCTGGATCTAATACAATTGTGTTTACTTCTGCTGTTTCGTCCATTTCTTGCCATATATTAGATGAAAATTGTATTGATTCTTCTATATTTTTTGATGTAACAATTGTTATAAAGTTTTCTTTAAAATTATAAAATTCTGGTTTTATATCTTTTCTAGTTAATCCTATTGGCATATTTTCAATAGTTATATTTTGTGCTTTGAAGTTTTCTATTTTTACAATTTCTGGTAATATTTCTATTTTTTCTGCTGTTGTTTCATTATGTTTTTTTACTTTTTCTATTTCATCTTTTATGAATACATTATATTCTTCTGGTTCGCAAACTTTTGCTGTTTGAAATTCTAGAACTTTTTCTCTTATATTTACAAAACCTCTACCAAATCTATGTGCTGGTGCTCTATTTCCTATTCCGTCAAAAATTATGCTATAGTCTCCTGAATCATTTAATGATAATGCTAGTTTTTGTTTGAAATTTTGTTTCATACGATATCTCATATCATTCGATGATGCTGTTGCGATTATAAATGTTATTCCTAGTTTTTGTCCTTCTCTTGTTAAAACTAATAGCAAATCTTCAAATATTGCTCCATAATTTTCTGCAAAGCTTTCATATCCATTTATAAATATTATGATTAATGGCATTGTTTTTCCACTTGTTCGTAAGAAAAATCCGTAGTCTCCATTATATTCTGATAATATTTTTTTCCTTTCTTTGGTTATTTCATTTATTCTTGTGAAGAATCTACTTAGTTTTTCTACATCGTTTGCAAATATAACTTCTCCTACATGTGGACATTCTTTGAATATTTTAAATGATTCTGTTCCAAAATCTATTATGTACATCCACACTTCGTCTGTTGTATATGTTGTCATTAAATCATATATCATTGTGCTTAATAAAGTTTCTTTTCCACTATCTGCACTTCCATATACTATTGTATTTCCATTTTTTATTAAATCTAAATTCAAAATTCCTTGTTTTTGATTTTCTGGTTCGTCATATTCTCCTATTGTTATTATAATGTTATTTGGTTTCTTCTTGAAGTTATATTTATTTTTCACTTGTTTTATGTAAATATTTTCTGGTATATCATCTAACCATAATTTTTGTGCTGATATATGTTCTTTTTCTGCTATATTATACATTTCTGTAACTATGTTTGTTAATTGGTCTCCTCTACTACTTACATTCTTTTTAGTATAATCATTTATTTCTTTTACTACTGTTCCCGTATTTGAAATAAATTTTATTGAGTCATCTTCTTGTTTTTGGGTTACATCTGCTGGGTAATATTGCGCTCCAGACCAACCTGATTGTCCTAAATCAAAGTAATCTCCATTTCCTACCTTGATATAAAATCTTCCTGATTGTTTAAGATATGCTGCATCTGGCACTTCTATTACATCTGTACTGTCTGATTTATCTTGTACTTTTAAACAAATAGAAAATTTACTGTTACTTCTAATTTGTTCATCTACAATTCCACTTGGTTTTTGTGTTGCTAGAATTAGATGTACTCCTAAACTACGTCCTATTCTTGAAACACTTATAAGTTCATCCATAAAGTCTGGTTGTTGTTGTTTTAATTCTGCAAACTCATCACATATTATTAACAAATGTGATATTGGTTTTTTTAGTACTCCTGTATGATATAATTTTTGGTATTTATATATATCAATTACACCACTATCTATCATTTCTCTTGCTTCATTAAATAAAATTTGTCTTCTACGTAATTCACTTTGTATTGAAACTAATGATCTTTTTAATCCTTCTTTATCTATGTTTGTAATTGAGCCTACTAAATGTGGTAACTTTATATCTTGTTTTTGGAATGCCCCTGATAATCCTCCACCTTTGTAATCTATAATGATAAATGTAACATCATCTGGATGGTAATTTATTGCTAATGATAATATATATGTTATAATAAATTCACTTTTTCCTGAACCTGTTGAACCTGCTATCAATCCATGTGGTCCATGGAATTTTTCATGAATATCTAAATTTATCAGTTTTCCTGTTGCTTTTACTCCTATTGGTGCTGCTAAGGAAAGTGTTGAGTCATTGTTTCTCCATCTGTCTAAGATATTTAATTGTTCTACTAGTCCTACATTATACATTTCTAGGAATGAATAATGTGTTGGCAATGAATTTTTTTCTGTTAGCTTATATTTTATTGGTATATTTGATATATTTTTTATTATTCTTTCAAAGAAAAATGTATTTAAATTGTTAAAGTTAAAATTAATTTCATTTTCTTTTGCTAAATCACTTGTAAAAATTTTCCCTGTATTATTTTCTATACTAATAAATGTTCTACATTCATTTGGTAATTCTGCAATATCTTTTGCTATGCAAAAAATACTAAATCCTAAATTAGCTTTTTGTTCAAATATACTTGTAATTATTTTTAAATTTTCTATTTTTCTATAATCATCTGTTATAATTAAGTAATATGGTGAGTTCTTAGGATCATTATTAGGTGATGTATCATCATGTTCGGAAGCTCTTCTGTTAAATTCATCTTCTAAATATTTTGAAAGTTCTTCCATATGTTTAATATCATCTTCAAAAAATCTAAAATCTTTTTCGTCATTCCAAACATATGGAAACATTTTTACATATTCCCATTTTTTTAGATTGTCTTTTTTTAGTAAAAATACTAGTTTTAGTTCGTCATAACTTTGAAATGCCATAAGTTGTATAAATAAATTTTGCATAAATTTATCTATATTTTCTTCTTCTTTATCAATATAAGCAATTATTTTTTGTTTTGTTAGTGATAATGTGACTGGTGCCTCTTTTAATGTTTTTACTTCTTTTGTAAATTCTTCTAGCATTATTTTTAGATTATCTTCTTCTTCCATTGAAAATTCTTCTTTTTCTGGATATGATATATTTATGTCTAATGGAATATCTCCAACTCCAAGATTTACTGATAAAAAGTCTGGATCCTCAATAGTTCTCTCCCATAACCTTTTTTCTTTGTTTAATATAATTTGTGTACATTCTTCTGTAGTTGCATAATTCTCAAAAAGTATCTTTCTTTGTTCATTTTTAATTTTTTTTATCTCAATTTTTTTCTTTTCTATGTATTCACTATATTTTTTTTGACGCTTGGCTTCCCATTTTTTATCTCTTTTTTTCTGCCATTTTTGTATCAATATTGGTATCAAAAGTATAGATATCAGCATAGCTATCGATGTTATTATTTGTAATATACTTTCACCTAATGTTAATGTTCCACTGGATATTCCAGAAAATGTTGATATTACACTAACAATCGAAATTACTCCCATTGATAATGTTGAACCCATTGTTAGAATCATAGGCATGTTATCATCAGACTTCTTAGCAGGTGGTGGCTCTATTTTTACATTAGTTTTGCTTATTTTTGGACTTATTCTTGGTGCTCTATGAAAATAATCTTTTGCTGAATATAATTCTGTATATTTATCTTCATTATTTCTATCTTCTTTTATCTTTTGTTCTCGTGTTCGCTCTGGTCTCAAAATTCTGTCATCATAATGTACTCTTCCTCCTGGATTATTTATATATATACTATTTCCCATTAGAATAATTCTTAATCCCATGATAAAAATTGTATCTCCATTAGATAAAAATTTTACTTTATCATAAACTAGATTGTTATTTAAAAATGTTCCATATTTTTTATCATAATTTTCTAATATCCATCTGCCATTATTTAAAAATATTCTAGCATGAGAGTTTGATACTAAATCATTTTCATAGGAAATTGTATTTAATGTATTTTTTCCTATTGTTATTTCTTTTGTATTTCTAATATCAAATTGAAACCAATTGTTTTCATATACTGGTAAACAGCATAATGCATACAATTCTTCTGTTTCCCCTACTATTAGTTCACACATTTTATATTTGTCTAGAATGATTCTATTTACAAATAATTCCGATGGATTAGTTGCATTTATTTCTGCTTTTGTTATGTTTATAAAATTGGGATTTACTATTTTTGCATTAATGTCACTTGTTATTTGCCATTTTCCATCTTTAGACTCTATTTCTAGTAATTGTCTATCCTCGTCAATATCTTCGTATTCGTCATAAACAATGTAATTTCCTGATGGTACTTTTGGCAATACTACTGAGTGCATTTTGCCTTCACCAATTAGTACTGCTAACAATGATTTCACCTCCTATTCTATTTTATAAAAATATTCGAATTTCACGTTACACTTCACAGTCTTAAATTTATTTTATAGAATGTATATATATTAATATTAAATAAATTTCGAATGTGATTAGAGTACTTGTAGATTTTTTATTAATAAAATATTATATATATTTATTATAACAAACTTATATTATTTTTCAATGTAGCATTTTTACTATATGTCTATATATTCTACGGATACTATATTTGCGGTTATTTTTACATTTATATGACATTTTATATATTTTTTTAATACATATTTTTTATAGCTATTGTATCACATGTAATGTGATTAAGCATTACGATTTACAGCTTATAAATGAGTATTAATAAGAATAAAAAATAATGCCACAGGATAGATGACAATATTATATATTATCTATCCTGTAGCATTGTTCTTTAACTTATTTTATGATACAGTCCCAATTGAAGATCCTAATCCTTCAGAACCTTTTACATAATTTGTAGTTAGTGCTGCTTTTATTTCCTTTGTTGTATCATTTGTTATATTTTGAGCACTTAACATACGATTATATAATTGGCTTTGGATTACTTCCAAATGTTGTTTTACTTTTTGAACTTTATTTTTTAATACCTCTGAACTTAATCCTGCAAATTTAATTGCTTGTCCATTTATCAAATTAACTGTAATCAATTTTTTTATTTGTGTTATATGATCATCGATTCTATCAAATGATGCTGATACTGAATTAGCTAAAGTTGTTAGTGCATTTTCTTCTGCTATTATAACAGCTCCTTCTTTACATTCTGTCTTTCCTATAGTTCCTAAATCTTTTTTTGTTATATTGTCAATCAATACATATTGATCTGCTGCATCAGCAAATTTTTGTATTTGCCCATATTTTTTATATGATTTTGCTGTTTGTTCTGACTTTTTCATTTTGTGACATACATCTGTTGCAGTTATTCTTACTAATTCTTCTACGACTGTACTAATCTTATTCAAACAAACAACTCCTTCTGTATCCCACCAACCTGCAAAACTTGCCGCTGCATCATCATACCATTTTTGTTCTACCATAACTGTATCAATAAATCTCCTTGCAACATTTCTTACCTCTGTTTGTATTTCTTTTGTACTAAGTACTAAACTGTTTAAATAAAGATTATATTCTGCTAGATTATATTGTCCATCTGCTTTAAATTTTCCTGATAACTCTTTTAATTTTGGCATATTTTTTCCTCCTTTTTATATCCTAACTATACAAATTCAAATTTTATTTGTATGTTAAATTAAGAATAACCCAAAAAAAAGTATTTGTCAATATATATTTTATAATTTTTCTATTTTTTGATTTTATCGGCTATAATTCACAATCAATAATATTTAATAAAATGTTGATATATTAATATTTTATATTTTTATCTTCTTCTGTCTACTGCATAGCTACTTCCCATTACTGATTTGGCTGCATGTTTTACTTGTGCTCCCACTTCTCCAATTTCCAATATATTAGTAAATCTTCCTGTATCTGCAACAACAACTCCTATTGAAAGTGATGTTAGCGGAAATTGTTCTATTATTCCTTTTCTATTCTCAACCTCAATATATCCTCTTTCTAAATCCTTGTCTGTAAAGAACCTTTTTACTTGACTATCAAATATTGATAATATATCTTGACATATTCTTTCACAATTTATTGACGGCAATATTGCTACAAAATCATCCCCACCAATATGACCTACAAACGCTTCTTCCGTAAGTTCTGAGCGTACCCCTCTTAAAATTGTTTCTGCTGTAAATTCGATTATTTGATCTCCTTTTACAAATCCATACACATCATTATATGCTTTAAAATTATCTAGGTCTAAATACAATACAGAAAAAGGTTCTCCTTTTGATATTCTCTTTTTTAATTCAGCATGTATTTGGACATTTCCAGGTAGTCCGGTAAGAGGACTTACCTTTCTATTGTTAGTTAACAATCTATTTAAATTTTTTACTGTATAATAAAGATATTCTTCATCTACTGGTTTCTTAATATAATATTCTATAGATTCTCTTAATATTTTCATTCTATGTTCTTTATCATTGTTAGATGAGACAACAATAACTGGTGTTATTTTGTTATCCTCATCTCGTCTTATCTGTTTGCAAATCCCTACTACTTCTCTATCTATTGCATCTTCATTAATAATAATTAGAGAAGGTATGTTTTTTAATGCTATATCTATTTGCTCAGATTTAACACTTATGAATTTGTAATCTTTATCATTTTTAAACAATTCTCTAAATATAACTATAGATGAATCATCATCATCAATAATGTAAATTTCTTGAACCATTTTAATCCCCCTCTTTTTTTCTCTTTTTTAATTCTATTTTTTTATTAAGAATTTCTGTAAACTCTTTAGTATCTATCGCTGGGAATGCTTTCTTTAATCTATATGCTCTTTTATACAAATTTCTTAATGTTTTATCTCTTTTAGCTTTTAATTTATTTACTAGTATTTGAATATTATCGTTTGTAGCATTCTTTTCTTTTAGTTCTAACAATTTTTGTTTAATTTGCTCATTTATCTCCTCTATTTTTTGTAATGTTGTTTGTATATTCTTTACTTTTACCACACTTATTATTGCGTCGGTTAATAATATTAGTGCTATTATGCTAGCTATTATTGCTACATATATATAATCTACATATCCTATTAAGTGTTGTATAAATGGATGTATGTATCTTATAAATAAAACTCCTAATATTCCCCAAGCTAATGAATTTGTTAGACATACTCTTCCTTTAAGGTTAAATCTATTTTTAGAATAATCCCAATATTTGGTTTTAAACAACTTTTCTAAAAGAACTCCTACTACATATTCCCATATTGATAAAACTATAAAAGATATAAAAAACAATAAAATAATATTATTTTCAAATCTATTTAAAAATAATATCATTATTATGGCTCCAAATCCATATATTGGACAAAATGGCCCTATAAGAAATCCTGTATTTATTATTTTTCTTTCACATATAGTTCTTACTGTACTTTCTAATATCCAGCCTAGAAACGAATAAATAATAAAATATATTAATATATAAAAAAATGCATTATCCATTTTTTCCCCTTAACAAAAAATTTTTAAAGATTTTTGATTTAGTAACAAAATGTATTTTATTTAACTACAAAATATTATTTTTAATATGTCTTCATTAACAATTGTCATATTTTGTCGAAATCAAAATACATTTTGTTACCTGTCCCCAATTGTATTTATTTATTTGCTCTAACTTTTTTTGTATCAGATGCTATTCCATCAACATTATAAGCCGTTATTTCTAACATATTTTCATCATTTTCTATTAGCGGAAATCTATATTTTACTTCTGTTGCATTATCTTCTACTGTAACAGTTTTAGTTTCGCCTCTTAATGTAACTTCTACTTTATCTAGTCCTGTTTCATCTGTAATTGTAACTAAGTAATTTTCTTTTGCTTCATCTGCTCCTATTTCTATAACTGGTTTTGTAACTCCTTTTACTTTTTGCTCTTTTGTAATTGTCTCATTATTTATATCTACTAGTATTACAGTTAAATTATGTTCTCCCATTGGTATATCTATTTCTTGATCTACAGTTGTTGAGTTAATATCTATCTTTTGTTCTTCTTCTTCATCCCATCTATATGTCATGTATGATATTTCAGTCTCATTTTCTGCTGTTATTTTTAATTTATTTCCAGATACAGTTAAATTAATTATATCTTCTGCTGTATAGTCTATATCTGTAGATATTTCTTGTCCATTTACATCTATAGCTCTTACTGTTAATGTGTTTGTTCCTCCTGGGATTTCTACTTCAATTTCTATGTTTCTTCTTCCATTTCCTGTTACTGTTTGTACTTCTCCATCATTCCATTTGTATTCAATTCTATCTATTGCTTTATCATGTGCAACTGATACTAGTACTGTTTTTTCGTCTTTTTGTGTTTCTGTTATTGTTGGTTTTGTTACTTCTGAATTTTTACTTTCATTATCTTTATATATTGCATATGAACCTGTTCCTATCATGAAAACTCCAAATATAATCATTACAATTGCAAATACTTTAACAACTGTTTTTATGTCTGCTGGTCCACTTCTTTTCTTTTTAGCTGTAGCTTCACTTGTGGCTAAGATTTGATTCATACTTTTCACCTCTTTAACATTCTTCATGGCAAATTATACCATACCAATTTTTAATTGTAAAGTCCAACTTTCATTAAACTTTTTAGAGGACACTCCTTTCGTTGAGTGTCCTCTAATTTCTAAAACATAAATCTAAGAAGCAACCTTCATTATAACACAAATCTCTTAATTAAGACTATTCCTCCAGCCAATGTTCCTAATACTGTAAATCCTAATGTAAAATACATTACTGCTCTACCTGTTTCTATTGATAACAATACTGGGGCGTCATCTATATCATCTTCTCCATCTACTTGGTTATCTGGTGTTGAATCTCTATCTGGTACTCCTTTATCATTGTAGTCTTCTGATATTTCTGCTATGTTTGTCATCTGTCCCATATTGTCTTCTCCATTTATCCATGTTAATACTACTTCTATTTCTGCTGATTCTCCTGGTTGTAATAATGTATTTTCTAATAATCTTGTTGATATTATATTGTTTCCTTCATCTGTCCAGCCTGGATTATCTTCTGCTACAAACATTAGCCCTTCTGGTACATAGTCTGTTATTTCTTTTGCATATCCTGCTATGTCTCCTTCGTTTGTTACTCTTATTTTATATCTGAATTTTACTGTTACATCATTTAAGTCTTTTCTATATAATTCTACTTTTACTACTGGTTCTGGATCCATTTCTGCTGTGTGTCCTGTTTGTGTTACTGTTTGTTGTCCATTTTCTATTACTATTGCTTCTGTTACCCATTTTCTTAATGATAAATCAAAATATGTTAGTTTGATATATTCTCTATCTTGGTCGTCTTCTCCTTCATTCCATTCATCTGGTGTTGAGTCTATATCTTCTACCGGATTTCCTTCTTCATCACTATCTTCTGATATTTGTGCTGAGTTTACTATTATTCTGTCTGAACCATTTGGTTCTACTACTTCAAATGCTATTTTTACATCTCTATAATCTGGATTTCCTTCTCCTATTGGTTCATCTGGATTGAATGCTTGTAATAGATTCTCTCCTTCTGTTTCTTCTTGTTCTTTTGATAAGTAATCTGTTCTAATTTCTACTGCCTCTTCTACATTTTCTGTTACATTTCCTTGTTCATCATACATTACCCATCTGTATTCTACATTTGTTTCATTTTCTGGTAAGAATCTTAATCCATCTGGTATATCGTCTGTTATTTCACTTGCATATCCTGCCATATCACCTTCATTATATACTCTTATTGTATATTCTACTACGTTTCCTGTTACTACTTCTACTGGGTCTTTTGTATGATTATATGTTATTTGATCTTCATCTCTGTCATAACTTACTTCTGGAACTCTTGTTGTTACATCTTCTTCATCTACTTTTGTGATAAATTTTCTTAATGCTAAATCAAATTCTTGTAACATGATATTATCATAATCTTCATCATCTTCATATTTTACCCATTCTTCTGGACTTGAATCTCTGTCATCTACTGGATTTCCTTCACTATCAGCATCCTCTGTTATTGCTACCTCATTTCTTATAATTCCTATACTTGGATCTTCAGCAGTCACTTTAAGTATTACTGATATTTCTCTGTAATCTGGATTTCTATTATCTTCTGTGTCAGAGTATGGACTATTTGGATCAAATGCTTTTATTAGATTAGCTCCTGGTGTTGTTATTTCTTCTCCTTTTCCTCTTCCTAAGTAGTCTGTTGAAATCATATTAGTATCCCCATCAACATAAGTCCAGCCCATTGATGTGTTAAATTCTACTGCTGATAATTCATCTTCGTCTGTTATTGGTTCCATGTTTTCATCTACATCTGCTCCTAAAAATGTTAGTCCTTCCGGAATGTCTTCTGTTATTTCTTCTGCATATCCATCTATGCTTCCTTCATTATATATCCTAAATGTATATGTTACTAAGTCACCAGTTTGTACTGTAATTGGGTCTTTATTTAGTTGATAATCTGCTGTTGTTGCACTTCCATTTGCTAGATTTGTGATATCTACACCTAATAATCTTTCTGGAACTGCTTCTCCATTTATTTCTGTAATTCTTTTTATTAATGCTAAATCAAATTCATTACTATCAATAATTAATTTTTCGAAATCATCATCATCTTGTTGTCCTTCATAGAAGTAATCTGAATCAGTTAAGTCTTCTTGATTATCTTCGTTTCCTGTATAATCTTCCATATTGTCTTTATCCACAGTTGGTGCTGTCCCTGGTTCTGAATCTCTGTCAGCACCTGTTTCATTTATTATTTCATTTCCATATTCATCTACTTCTTTTGATATCCATGCTACATTTGTTAAAACTTTTCCATTTTCACTTGTATCTACAGTACATTCTATTTCTATAGTCTCTGATTCTGCTACTAGATTTCCTGCTGTATATGCTGGTATATTTTCTGTGTTATCTGCATTTCTAGTTATTGTTAATCTGTTTGTTTCTTCATCATATGATGCTGTAAATCCTGGTGTATTTATTTTTGAGTATTTTAAACCTGTTGGCAATTGGTCAATTATCTCTGTTGCTCTTCCGTCTAAATCTCCTTCATTATATATTGTGATGTTATATGTAACTGTATCTCCATTTTCAACTTTTACTGGATCTTTTCTGTGATTATATTCTGCTGTTGTTCCATTTGTCAAAGTACTTTCATCTACATTTGGTACTCTTGTGTCTGTAACATTTTCCCCATTTACTTTTGTTATGTATTTTCTTAATGCTAAGTCAAATTCTTGGTCTTCTCTTTCAACTTTCATTAATGGTTGTGCATCTCTTTGTTTTGTTGAGGCATATAATGTTAATTTATTTCTATGTCTAACATTTGGGTCTGCATATTGATCTGCATTTGCTGTTGCTGTTGTTATTAAATATTTATATAATGCTTCTGCTTGGTCTTGTCTTACAGAACCTGCATATGTTTGTGCATATACTGCATTTGTTGGATTATAATCTGCTAAGTTTTTATATGTTGAGCTATCTGTTGTATACCATAACCAGTCTATATCATCTGTCTTATCATATTTTCTTTCTTCATTATACATTTCGTCATAATTTGTAAAATACCACATTGCAGCTTGTTGCACTGACTCTATCTCATCATCTGTCAAAGAATATTGTTCTTTTCCTTCTATGTCTCCTAATTCTTCTAATATTGCCGTTGCTCCTGATAGTTCTAATAACTGTTCCTTTTCTGCAGTTGTTGATACTCCAGGTATATATATTAAATTTGCTAATGCAAGTAGTTCATTATAATGTCCCCCATTTACAAGATTATATAATATTTTATTACTTGTACTTGCATCTTCTGCTGCTATTTGCTCTCTTTCTGTATACATATCAAATTCTAAATCATATTCTTGTGTACCTCTTATACCTTCACCTTCTGTAAATCCTACTCCCGCTTTTACACAATATACATTAACTTTCATTGGATTGGTAGCTGTTGATGTACTATATTGTACAATATTCCATATTTTTGCTGAAGGTCCTCCTGTCGTATTATCACCATTTGCTGTTGGATTCCCGATTGAATATCCCATTTCACTTCCTACTTCAATCTCTTGAATTCCAAAATATAGTGATGGTGACATTGTTTTTGCATTTGCTATGTTAGGTAATATTACTAAACATACTGCTAATAATGTTCCGATTAAACTTTTTACAATTCTCTTTTTACACATAACATATCTCTCCTTATTTTAATCACACTGTATTTATATTTTACATCATTTTTTCATTAAGTCAATAACATTTTTTTCTTATTTTTAACTTTATAAAAATAAGAAAAATTTTCTGCTAGGGATATACGTTATACACGTTTTCTTCCTTTTTTTATCCCCACATTACAATTATATTACATTTTTGTTATAAATTCAACCTTTTATGTTAATTATTTGCATTTTTCTTTATTTCCGTAAGTTATATTCATTTATGTCATATCTTTGCTTTTCTCTTCATAACATTATTAAGAGGTATGTTATATGAAAAATTCTCGTATTTATAAAATTCTTTTACCATTTTTTCTTATGATGTTTATTACTAATTATGTATTTGCAGATGATATATCTCCATTGGATGATAATTTTGATATTTACGAAGTTTTAGAAGATGCAGAAAGCATAGAAACAAATAGTAGTTCATCTGAACTTCCAACAATAAATTCTAGAGCTTATGTTGTTATTGATAGAAAATCTAATACTGTACTTGTTGGAAAAAATGAAAATCAGAAAAAGAAAATGGCTTCTACTACAAAAATTATGACAGCTCTAATCGTCATTGAAAACTGTGATCTTTCTGAAACTGTTGAAATTTCTAAAAAATCCGCATCTACTAGAGGTTCTAGACTTGGTTTAAAAACTGGTGACAAAATAACAGTCTATGACTTATTATATGGTCTAATGATGCGTTCTGGAAATGATTCTGCTGTAGCTTTAGCAGAACATACTGCTAGCTCTATTAGTAATTTTGCCGATTTAATGAATCAAAAAGCTGTTGAACTTGGATTATCTAATACACATTTTGTAACTCCACATGGATTAGATGAAGATGAGCATTATACAACTGCATATGAATTAGCTCTTCTTTCTAATTATGCTATGAATAATGAAATATTTGCTAGAATAGTAGGAACTAAAAATTATACAATAACAATTAATGGATATCCTAAAACTTTAACAAACACTAATGAACTACTAGGTTCTTTAAATGGTGTCTATGGCATAAAAACTGGTTTTACAAATGGTGCTAATCGATGTTTAGTAACCTGTTGTAAAAGAGGTGAGATGGATCTAATTTGTGTAGTTCTAGGGGCTGATACTAAAAAATATAGAACAACTGATAGTATTAAACTTCTTGAATACTCTTTTAGTAATTTTAAATATGTAAATATAGAAGAAATGGTCTCTAACTATTTTGAAACATGGAAAGAAAATAATAAAAATTCTTTTACAATAAATAAAGGAATTTCAAGTTATCTGGACTTAAAATATGAAGATTTAGAACATTCTACTATTCCTATAAGAAATGATTTAGTTGATAAATTCCAGTTTTATATAACTTGTGACTATGTCCTAGATTCTCCTATTAGTAAAGGAACGTCTATTGGTACTATTACATTGTCTTTAGAAGATAAAACTATTTATTCTGGCAATATTATAACTGACTCTGATGTTGAAAAAAAATCTATTTTTGATTATATGCTTTATTTCTATAAAAACTTTTATAATATTTTTGATGATTTTGGGGACGGAGAAAAAATGATTTTTTCTCCGTCCCCAAATCCATAAAAATTATTTCTTATTTTACATTTTCTTTTATGTATTCAACTACATCTCCTACTGTAACAACTTTTTCAGCATCACTGTCTGGAATTTCTATATCAAATTCTTCTTCTAATGCCATTACTAATTCAACTATATCTAATGAATCAGCTCCTAAGTCATCTATAAAAGATGCTTCCATTGTAACTGTGTTTTCAGCTACTCCTAATTGTTCTACAATTATCCCTTTTACTTTTTCTAAAATTTCTTCTGAACTCATTTTCCCGAGTTCACCTCCTCTCAAGTTTGCAAATGATTTATTCATTTGATATTTTTCATATTATATTTTCATTTATATTATATGTTTTTATTTTTGTCAAGTAAAATTAATAAATATTTTTATTTTGTACTGGCAAGTCAATTTATTTTGCTCAAGTTGAAATAATAATGATGTTCTCTCCATACCTAAATCATTTTGTTTAAGCTGAGATAATGATGATTTTCTTTCCAGCCTTAAATCATCATTTCTGAAATTCTTCTATCATTTTTTCTACAGCTTTGTTTTCAACAAATTTTTCTGCTTGTATAATTGTATATTCAAATAATAATTCATCACTACTTCCATGTGCTTTAACAACAGGTTTTTTTACTCCTAAAAATAATGCTCCTCCATATGATTTATAATCCATTGTTTTACTAAATCTTTTTATTGCTGGAAGTGCTGGAATAGATAATATTTTTGTTAATAAATTTTTAGTTAGACTTTCTGTTAAAGTTTTCTTTACAAATTTTCCTAATCCTTCTGTTGTTTTTAAAAATACATTTCCTGTAAATCCATCTGTAACAATTGCGTCTATTTCTCCAGAGAATGCATCTCTTCCTTCAACATTTCCTACAAAATTTATATTTAATTCTTTTGATTTTTCTTTTAATAGATTATAGCTTTCTTTTGCTAAATCATTTCCTTTTGTCTCTTCTGTTCCAATGTTTAGTAATCCTATTGCTGGTCTTTCTATACCAAAAGTATTTCTTAAATAAATACTAGACATTTGAGCAAATTGTAATAAATTAATAGGTTTGCAATTTGTATTTGAACCTGCATCAATTAATAATAATTGACTTTTATATGCAGGTAATATTCCTGCTAATGCTGGTCTATCTATTCCTTTTATTCTTCCTACTAATAGTGCTGCTCCTGTTAGTAATGCTCCTGAATTTCCTGCTGATATAAATACATCTCCTTCATCCTCTTTTAACATTTTGAAACCTACTACCATTGATGAATCTTTTTTGTGTTTTATTGCTAATGTAGGTGTATCACACATTTCTATTGTTTCTGTTGCATTTTTTATTTTTAATCTGTCAGATATTTCTTCGATTTCTTTTCCATAAAATTCTTTTACTTTACTTCTTATTACTTCTTCTTTTCCCACCAAAACTACTTCTGCTTTTACTTTGTTAATTGCATTTACTGCTCCTTTTATATTGGCATCTGGTGCATTATCTCCACCCATTGCATCTAGTATTATTTTCACTTTTGACTCCTCCTAGTATTGTATTAATTAATTTTATTTATGATATATTTATTTTATTATTCTTTTTATAAAAAAACAAGTACTTTTTTGATTTTTCTTCGATTACTAGTTACTAATAGTTACAATTCGCAGTCGATAATATTTAATAAAATGTTGATATATTAATATTGATTAAATTTTTTGTGTGATTGGAGGAATATTAGAATTTCTTAAATGGTTTTATGGAAAATGTTCGCGTCGAGCGTTAGCGAGGACTAAGTGAAAGGGTGCCATAAAAGCATTTTAGAAATTCTTGTATTCCGTATTGAGCCTAAAAATTTATGAAATATTAATATATCAACATTTTATTATCGGTTGTGAATTGTAACATTTAACCCAGCTACACAAAATCATGTATAGCTGGGTTGAAAATCTACTTATTTAATAATATGTTTTTTAAGATTTGTCTCTTTAAGTACTGTTCTTCTTGTATCTGCTCTCCTTCTATTTTTCTTACTTCGGTATAAAACTTGCTAATTATGTTTCTTTTTTCTTCTTCTGTTTCAGCAGATACTATTGAATGTGCAGTTTCTCTTTTTAAATTTTCGATTCTTTCTCCATATTTGTCTCTTATTTCAGACATCAATGTTTCCATCTCTTCATTGAGCTTTAATATTTCTTCTTCCAGAGTTTTTTCTCTTTCTGTCATTTTATTTTTCTCCTTTTCTTCGATGCTTTTTGTAACATTGTTGTTTTTCCATTCTTCTTCAAGCAAAACAATCAATGCAGAGATACTCATTTTCTCATCTCTTGCTCGGATTATTAAATCCCGGCAAATTCCTTCTACAGTTTTCATGGTTTTTACCTCCTAATATTTTTTATGTATATATTATACCTCAATATTTACATAAAATCAAGCTTTCTTTCATTCAAAATAAAAGAATAATGGATGACTTTCCTATTGTATGAAAAAAGATTACCAAGATGTTAATTTTGGTAATCTTTTTAATTATATTCTATATTATGCAATTATATCAGATACAACTCCTGAACCAACTGTTCTACCACCTTCACGAATAGCGAATCTTAATCCTTTTTCGATAGCGATAGGTGTAATTAATTCAATTGTCATTGATACGTTATCACCTGGCATAACCATTTCTGTTCCAGCAGGTAATTCGATAACACCTGTAACGTCTGTTGTTCTGAAATAGAATTGTGGTCTATATCCATTGAAGAATGGTGTATGTCTTCCACC
>CALXJV010000030.1 GCA_944388715.1 uncultured Clostridia bacterium | reverse complement strand
AAGTTATAAGCTTTGCTCTTTCTTATTGAATAGGAAACAATATGAAACTTTAAGTTACTTAGGCTCAAAGTGAAAATAAAATATTTTATTTTCAAAAGAAAAATCAAGTTTTTCCAAACAATATCTTAAAATGGCAAGAAAGTTAGTATTGACAGACAATTCAGAGTCGAATATAATATAAATGTCCAAACGAACCTGGTTCAAATGGACACAAATGGACAAAATTAACAAAAAGGAAGGTAGAAATGAGAATACGTTATAAAAAATGGGCAAGACCAGAATTAGAAGCAAGTAGTTTTTATATAGACAATCAAGAAGAAATGAAAGGTAAATGGAAAGAATACTTTAAAAACGATAATCCTATACATCTAGAACTAGGATGTGGAAAGGGGCAATTTATATCAGAATTAGCATCTGAAAATTTGAATATAAACTATATAGCAATAGATTTAATAGATGCAATGTTAGGATTAGCAAAAAGAAATGTAGAAGCAAAATATAAAGAGAAAAATATAGAGCCTAAAAATATAGTATTAACAAGGTTTGATATAGAAAGAATTCTATTAATTTTAGACTCAAAAGATGAAATAGAAAGAATTTATATCAATTTTTGCAATCCATGGCCAAAAGGAAAGCACAGAAAGAAAAGATTAACACATACAAGGCAATTAGAGAAATATAGAGAGTTTTTAAAAGACAATGGAGAAATATATTTTAAAACAGATGATGATGATTTATTTAATTCAAGTTTGATATATTTAAAAGAGTCAGGTTTTGAAGTTTTAAATAAAACATATGATTTACACAAAGAAAATATATTTGAAAGAAATATAGAAACAGAACATGAAAAAATGTTTTCAGAGCAAGGGATTAAGATAAAAGCACTAATTGCAAGAAAAATTGAAAAATAGCTTGTATTTTGCATAAATGCATGTTAAAATAGTAATAGATTAAAAAAAAACCGATTTTGAAGGGAAGTTTTTTTAATCTTTTTTTGATTAAATAGAAAATTATGTAAAACCTTAAGTTATTAAGTCTCAAAAGGACAAATTAAAAAGTATATTTCCAATAAATTAGAATTCAGTTTTTTTTAGAAAGGGGTATAAAATGAATACAAAGTATATTTTTGTAACAGGAGGAGTAGTATCAGGACTAGGAAAAGGAATAACAGCTGCTTCATTAGGAAGATTATTAAAGAATAGAGGATATAAAGTAACAATCCAAAAATTTGATCCATACATAAATGTAGATCCAGGAACAATGAATCCATATGAGCATGGAGAAGTTTTTGTAACAGACGATGGAGCAGAAACAGATTTAGATTTAGGGCATTATGAAAGATTTATAGACGAAAATCTAACAAAAAATTCAAGTGTTACAATGGGAAAAATATATCAAAGTGTTATTGAAAAAGAAAGAAGAGGAGACTATTTAGGAAAAACTGTACAAGTAATTCCACATATAACTAATGAAATAAAAGAAAAAATATATGGTTTTGAAGATACAGATACAGATATTGTCATAACAGAGGTAGGAGGAACAGTAGGAGATATAGAAGGTGTATCAATCATAGAAGCAATTAGACAAGTGGGATTAGAGAAGAACAAAGAAGATGTAGTATATATTCATGTAACATTATTACCATATGTATTTGGTTCTAATGAGATAAAATCAAAACCAACTCAACATTCAGTAAAAGAGTTGCAAAGTGTAGGAATAAAACCAGATATATTAGTTTGCAGAACAGAACAAGAGATACCAGATAATGTAAGGGAAAAGTTATCATTGTTTTGTAATGTAAGAAAATCAAGTGTTATTCAAAATAAGACAGCAGATTGTTTATATGCAGTACCTTTAATGCTAGAAGAAGAAGGGTTAGCAAGAGAAGTATGTAATCATTTAAGATTAGAAAAATACATACCAAATAACACAAAATGGGAAGAAATGATTGAAAAAATAAGAAATATAGATGAGAATGAAATTGTCAATATTGGATTAGTAGGGAAATATATAAAATTAGAAGATTCATACATTTCTGTAATTGAAAGTTTATATCATGCAGGATTTGCTAACCATGTTAAAGTAAAAATAAAATTAATTGATTCTGAAAAAATAACAAGAGAAAATGTTAAAGAACAATTAAAAGAATTAGATGGTATTGTTATTCCTGGAGGATTTGGAGACAGAGGAATACAAGGTATGATAGAAACGATAAAATATGTAAGAGAAAACAATATTCCATTCTTAGGAATTTGTTTAGGAATGCAAATGGCAGTAGTAGAATTTGCAAAAGACGTTTTAGGAATTGACGATGCAGATTCAGAAGAATTTAATAAAGAAACTAAAAATCAAGTTATTCATATAATGGAAGAACAAAAGAAAATTAACAAAAAGGGTGGAACAATGCGATTAGGAGCATATCCATGTATAATAAAAGAAAAAACATTGGCACAAAAGCTTTATGGAGAAACCGAAATATCAGAAAGACATAGACACAGATTTGAATATAACAATGATTATAGAGAAAGGTTAGAAGAAGCAGGATTAAAAGTCTCAGGAACTTCACCAGATGGTTTATTAGTAGAAATGGTTGAAATAGAGAATCATCCATATTTTATAGCTGGACAATTTCATCCAGAATTAAAATCAAGACCTAATAGACCAGCACCATTATTTGTTGGGCTAGTAAAAAATGCAAAAGAACTAAAAAAGAATTAAAATGTAAGATGAACTCACATACCTGGTGCTCAATTTACAATGAAAACTATTTACAAAATTGTTTTGCATATGGTATAATTATTAGGTACTAAAGCAAATAAAAGGTGGTAATTAATTATGGCAGTACTTATAGTAATATATATGTTAATACTTGTAATATGTGTGCTTGTGGCATATGCAGTTATGCAAATAAAACTTTTTGGAATGAAAGTAAAAGATTTCTGGGGATTTATTGAAGCCAACCAAATGTTAGATAGATTATATATGTTTGCAAAGCAATATGAAAGAATGACACCACAAGAACAAATAATATATTTGTCAGAAGCGGAAAAAATATTTAAAGCATTTGACAAAGTACCAGATGAATTATGGGAAGAAGAATATGATAAGTACAAAGAAGTAGTTAGTAAATACAATGATATAAGAATGCTAAGATGGACATCTAATTAAATTAAGAAAATATATTTAACACATAAAAATTATTGATAAAATTAAATGAATTTATTAAATATATAAAAATAGCAGATATTTTGGAGTGAGCCCCAATTATTAGACAAAAAACTTTAATAAGGAGAGTTTACTTCAGAATATCTGCTATTTTTTGTAGTTTATTTAATTATATTGCTACGAAATTTTTCGTGTCGATAAATCTTTATGCTATTTCCTCATTAAAATAAAGTATTTTTCTTTATTCATTGTATCCCATACATCTTCTTCAAGTTTATGAATATAGCCAATTTGTTCTTCTACAAATATGAATGTTAGAACAGATGATTAGTTGTCAATTGTCTGCTTTTATGGTAATATAAATAAAAATAAAATAATATTTGTGTATGAAAATAGCAAAGGAGTAAAATATATGGCCAATATCATAGATTATATTAAATGGAGAGGTGATTTAGAATTTTTTACATTAAATAAAGCAGATGATATGCCAAATCATTATTTTATAAATGCAGATGATAATAACAATATATTTAGATTAACAAGTGATAAAGAACTAATTATAAGTACAGTATTATCAAACTTTGATACAGAAATTCAAAAGGAATGTGAAGATGAAGTTTTTTATGAAGAAAATTATCAAGATAAAAATGTTTATTTGTTAAGTTATATTACAAATGAAAATACAGGAGAAAAAATCTATTTTATAAATGAAATACATCCAGTTGAAAATGGAAAAACTTATATAAAAGTTGCATTAGCAGTTATGATGTTTTTCTTTATGATATATTGGGTATTACTTGCTTTATATATTTATCAAAATGCATTAAAATCAAAATTAAATCCATATTTATGGGGAGGTATTACATTAATTACAAATATAGCAGGTGTTATCATATATATTATTTACAAACAAAATCAAAAAACATGTTTTAAATGTGGTGCGTCACAAGATAAAAGCCATATATATTGCACATATTGTGGGGCAAAATTAAATGAAACTTGTAAGAAATGTGGTTCTGTTGTAAATAACAATGATAAGTATTGTGCTAAATGTGGAGAAAAATATAAAAAATAGACATTTCAAAAAGAAGTGTCTATTTTTTATAAATACAAGTATCTCAAATTGTACTTTTAAATTCAGATTTTAGTGTGTTAAAAGATGTATTAATGGAAGGAAGGAGAGTTGTTAATAACATTACAAATGTCGCAAGAATATTTTTCATTAAAACCATATATTCTGTGCTATTATCTGTATTTTGTATATTAACCAATATGGAATTTCCATTTATACCAATACAAATCACATTAATTGACTTAGTAATTGAAGCATATACTTCTTTCTTTATATCTTTTGAAAGAAATGAAAAAACAATAAGAGGAACATTTTTGAAAACAGCTTTAACAAATGCACTCCCATTTGCTATTGTAATTATGCTAAATATCGTTATTTTAACAGTTTTAGGAAATGGTATGGGAATAGAGCAAAATACATTAACCACAATGATGTATTTATTAATTGGATTTGTAAGTATATTAGCAGTTCAAGAAGTTTGTATGCCATTTGATAAAGTTCATGCATTTTTATTTGGAACAACAGCTATTGGATTTTATGTAGCAGTATATCTATTTAAAAATCTTTTAAAATTATCACCATTAACAGGTGAACAAATAGGAATAATTGTGATTTTAGCAATTATTAGTTATGTGATTATCTTGATAAAAAGAAAGATGTATAAAAACTTTGTAATAGAAAATTCTTAGAACAAAACAACATTCTTGTATAGGGAAAATCGCTTTTTCCTATACAAGAGCAATATCGGTTATTGTTCCTCAGTAGTATTTATCAAATAACTTTCATAAGGAATATTACCAGTTAGAACATCATTATAGAAATTTTGTTTCCAATCAATATATTTGATACTTTCATTTAACTCATTAATTTTATTGATTAAAAGTTCTCTTTGGATAGCAAGCATTTCTTTTCTTTGAGGAATAGAAGATTTACCTTTAGATAAAAGTAAATGGAGTTTCAAATGATTATATTGATAATTATAAGTATCTGTGTTAAGATAAATCCGTAAAGATAGCAAATTTAAAGGAGAGTGTATATGTTAGAAATAAGACAAGAAAATAAAAATGATTATGACGAGGTATATAAGCTAATAAGAACAGCATTTGAAACAGCTGAGCAAAAAGGTGTTGTTCAATATGCAAAAGAATTTGGAATATAAGAAGTTTTTATATACAGAAAAATTCAAATATGCTTAAGATATAAGTTAATAAAGCAAGGGGAAATTCATGACTAGGGAGGATGAGATAAAAAATGCAAAAAATTCTAATTGTTGAAGATGATAAAAAATTAAGACAAGAACTAGAAACATTTTTAAACAAAAATGGATTTATGGCAAAAGGACTAGAGAAATTTGATAATACTATCCAAGATATAATAAATGAAAAAGCAGATTTAGTACTATTAGATATCAATTTGCCATATATGGACGGAGAATTTGTATGTAAAGAAGTAAGAAAACTATCAAATGTACCAATTATTATGGTAACAAGTAGAGATAATGAAATCGATGAATTAATGAGTCTAAATTATGGGGCAGATCAATATGTTACAAAACCATATAATTTACAAATATTACTTGCAAAAATAACAGGATTGCTAAAAAGAAACCAGAATTCAGGAAGAAATCCAGAAAAAATTGACTGCAATGGATTTGTATTAAATATAGCAGAAAGAGTCATAGAAAAAGATGATCAAAAGATAGATTTAACGAAAAATGAATATAGCATTTTATATTATTTAAGTATGCATAAAGAAAAAGTAGTATCAAGAGATGAAATCATGGATTACCTATGGGAAAGTGAAGAATTTATTGATGATAATACATTAAATGTTAATATAAAAAGACTAAGAACCAAATTAGAAGAATTAGGTTTAAAGGATAGAATAGAAACCAAAAGAGGACAGGGGTATTTGTTAAAATGAAATTTAAAGATTTTATAAAAGATAAAATATTATTAATTGTATCAGTTATATTGGCATTAATCAGTATAGAAATATTACTATTGGCATATAATATTGGAATTATTGTAAAAATATATATTGCTACTATTATTATTATTGTTGTATCTATATCTATATTGATTGAATATAAAAGGAAACAGCACTTTTATATTCAACTAAAAGCCAATATGGACGAATTAAATGAAAAGTATTTAATTTCTGAAATTATAAAAACACCTAGCTTTATAGAAGGAAAAATCTTAAAAGAAACTATTCAAGATACAGGAAAATCTATGCTTGAAAATGTGAATTATTACAAAAATATTCAAGAAGAATATAAAGAATATATAGAGTTATGGATTCACGAAGTAAAAATACCAATTGCAGCAAGTAAGATGATTATTGAAAATCATAAAAATGAGATAACAAAAAGTATAGATGAAGAATTGGACAAAGTAGAAAACTATACAGAGCAAGCATTATATTATGCTAGAAGTAATGCAGTAGAAAAAGACTACATTATTACCAAAACAAATTTAAAAGAAATTGTAAATTCTGCTATATTGAAAAATAAAAGTACTTTATTAAATGAAAGAGTTACCCTAGAATTAAAAGATTTAGAATATGAAGTTTATACAGATAGTAAATGGGCAACATTTATTATTAATCAAGTTATACAAAATGCGATTAAGTATTCAAAAGAAGAGGATAGGAAAATAAAAATATATGCAAAAGAGAAAAGCGATAAAGTTATTTTATATATAAAAGATAATGGAATTGGCATTAAACAAGGAGAAATTACAAGAGTTTTTGAAAGGGGGTTTACAGGAGAAAATGGTAGAAAAATAGGACAGAAGTCAACAGGTATTGGTTTATATTTATGTAAAAAATTATGTGATAAACTACGTCTTGGAATAGAATTAAATTCTAAAAAAGATGAAGGAACAGAAGTAAGAATTGTTTTTCCTAAAAATAGTTATATCAATTTAAATTAGAAAAATATAAATAAAAAGAATTCATTTTATACAAATTAAAGTATAGAATAATTCTTTTTTTTATGATATTATGAATGAAAAATTGATAAAGTTTATGAACATATGACTTAGAAGAAAGTAGAGGAGAATATGATGATTGAAATTATATTTGAGAAAGAAAAAAATAGAGCAATAGCACTTGATGACACAACACAAATAGGAGAATGTGATTTTTTTGAAACAAAAGACTGTTGGAATATAACACATACAGAAGTAAATAGTAATTATCAAGGACAAGGTATTGCAAAAAAATTGGTAGAATGTATTATTGAAAATGCTAAAAAAGAAGATAAAAAGCTTATTGCAGAATGTTCTTATGCTAAAAAAGTACTTGAAAAACATGGAGGAATTTAACTTATCAATAAAATTAAATAAATTTTGATAAAATGATTGACAAAGCCATAAATATATCATATAATACAAACAACAGTTTGATAACATTATAAGAACAAACATCTGGATAAACTGAATTTTATAAAGGATGTGGTTTTATGGAAGAAAAGAAAAATGAAATCATTTTATTTGAAAACCAAGGAGTAAAATTAGAAGTAAACTTAAAAGATGAAACAGTGTGGCTTACACAAGCACAAATGTCAGAATTGTTTAAAAAAGCAAAATCTACAATTAATGAGCATATTAGGAATATTTATAAAGAAGGAGAACTAAAAGAAGAAGAAACGATGACTAAATTCGGAATTTCCGAATTTGCTGATAAACCTACTAACTATTATAATCTAGATATGATTATATCTGTTGGTTATCGAGTAAAATCTCAAGAAGGAATTATTTTCAGAAAATGGGCAACAAAAATTCTAAAAGACTATATGTTAAAAGGATATGCAGTCAATCAAAAAAGATTAGAATATTTAGAAAAAACAATAAAATTAATTGATATTGCAAATCGTATGGAAGACAGGTTAGAAAACAATGATGCAAAAGAAATCTTAAAAGTCATTGGAGATTATTCAAAAGCATTAGATTTACTAGATGATTATGACCATAGAACTTTAAAGAAGATTAAAGGAAATATAGATGAAAGAAAGATTGAGTATCAAGATTGTATTGAAGTTATAAACAAACTTAGATTTAATGAAGAAAGTACATTATTTGCAGTAGAAAGAGACAAAGGTTTAGAATCTATTAAATGAAGGAGAAAAGATAAAATGGCGAATTTTGAAGATTTTATAAAATTAGATATTAGAGTAGGAACAATTCTAAAAGCAGAAGAATTCAAAAAAGCAAAGAAACCAGCATATAAATTAGAAATTGATTTTGGAGAAAAAATAGGATTAAAAAAATCATCAGCACAAATTACGGACTTATATACTCCAGAAGAATTAATAGGAAAGCAAATATTGGCAGTAGTTAATTTTCCTCAAAAACAAATTGCAGATTTTATATCAGAAGTACTTGTTTTAGGAACATATAGTAAGGAGGGTGTGATATTAATTGCACCAGACAAAATGGCAACAAATGGAGATAAACTAGGATAAGAAAAGGCATATTCTGAAATTAGAAGTAATAAAATGGAAGCAAAGATAATAAAATGAAATTTAGGAGGAATTAAATATGGAAAAGAAAAAATTAAATATTATTGTAGAAAATTGTCCACAAAACCATAAATGTCCAGCAGTAAAAGTGTGCCCAGTAGGAGCATTAAGTCAAGAGGGATTTCAAGCACCAAAAATTGATTATGAAAAATGTATTAGTTGTGGAAAATGTTCAGATTTTTGTCCAAAGCATGCATTAGTTTTAAAATAAAAATTCCAAATTAAAAAAAGAAATAAATGAATTAATTTTCACTTATTTCTTTTTTAGTATAAATAGTATAAGCACAAGAAAGTAAAACAGATTTTAATAGATATTTACGGTCATTTGTAGAATAATTATCGATGAAATCTGTTTTTTCAAAAACACAATCTAAAGCTTTTTCAAATAACTTACAAAAATTATCATATGCAATTTCAATTGGTGCACTTTCCAAAGCCAGTTCGATCAATATTTTTATATCATTTATTTTATAAACCTCTTTTAAAACACAGATGACAAAAAATTTAGCCAAATGAGTTTTGTTGTATTTTTTCTTTATAGGAGGTTCTATAATTTTATTTTTAACATAATTATTAATCATATTTTTGGTTAGAATGAGTGCATCTTCCTCGGAATTTGAATTAGATAAGAAAGAAGATAATGTTTCATTTACTAAAGTAACAACTTGGTCCAAATATAAATCCACATTAGGCAATTCTTTCCATCTAGGTATATGTAATTTTATATTTTCTTTACTCATATTTTTTCAATCCTTTATTTTAAATTTTATTTCATATATAAAAATGTTTATGTAATAAAACATTATAAATTTTCATAGAATTTTCATAATCCTATAAAATCCTTTAGGCTGTAAACATACATATATATTATCATGCTTGAAACAGATAGTCAATATTGACAAAGTTGAAACGATGTGCTAATCTGGTTTAGAAAACCAGATAGGAGAATTTTGAATATGAAAAATCAATTAAGAGAAGTTCCAAAATTTGAGAACATTAAAGAAATTATTTATAATTCAGTAAAGTTATATCCAGAAAATATAGCTTATACAATTAAGGAGAAAAAAGAGGGAGATAAGGTAGAATATAAAAATATTACCTATACTCAATTATTAGAAGATATAAATGCACTTGGAACAGCATTATATGAAAAAGGATTACAAGGAAAAAGAATAGCCATTATTGGAAAAAATCAATATCACTGGGCAATTTCTCACTTGGCCTGTTTATTAGGAGGAATGGTCTCTGTTCCATTAGATAAAGACTTGCAACAAAATGAGCTAGAAGAATCATTAATTAGAAGTAAAGTAGATGGAATTATATTTGATGAAAAGCTAGCAGAAAAAATTAATGTCATAAAACAGAATGAAAAAACAAATTTAAAAGAATATATTTGTATGAGTAATATAGAAAATTATGAAAATATTGAACAATTATTAAAAACAGGGAAAGAAATCTTAAAAAAAGGGAATCAAAATTTTATCAATTATGAAGTAGATTCAAAGGCTATGAGTATATTATTGTTTACATCAGGGACAACTTGTAAGTCAAAAGCTGTTATGTTATCACAATATGGTATTGCAACAAATGTGTATGATATGCAAATTGTAGAGACTTTTTATGATACAGATGTCAATATCGCATTTTTACCATATCATCATATTTTTGGTTCAACAGCAATGGTAGTTATGTTAGCTTGTGGTGTAAAAACAGTATTTCCAGATGGATTGAGATATATTAAACAAAACTTACTAGAATATCAAGTATCTGTATTTGTTGGTGTACCTTTATTAGTTGACAAAATGTATGCTAATATAGAAAAAGAAATCGAAAAACAAGGAAAAACAAAATTAATAAAAATAGCAGTAAAAATCAGTAATTTTTTATTAAAACTCCATATTGATATACGAAGAAAAATATTTAAACAAATTATAGATGGTTTAGGTGGAAAAATGCGATTTGTAATTGCAGGAGGAGCACCATTTGATAGTAAAACAGAAAGAAAATTTAATGAATTCGGAATCCACATGGTACAAGGATATGGTCTAACAGAAACATCACCAGTAATTTCTGCGGAAAATGATAAATATGCAAAATACGGTTCAGTAGGAATTCCAATGAAACATACAGAAGTAAAAATTGTAGATAAAGATGAAAAAGGAATAGGAGAAATTACGGTAAAAGGCCCAAATGTTATGCTAGGCTATTATGAAAATGAAGAAGCAACAAAAGAAGTATTACAAGATGGATGGTTCCATACAGGAGATTTAGGGTATATAGATAAAGATGGTTTTCTATTTATTACAGGAAGAAAAAAAGATATGATTGTACTAAAAAATGGTAAAAAAGTATTTCCAGAGGAGTTAGAAACATTAATCAATCGAAATGAAGAAATTGAAGAATCTTTTGTATTTGGTATGCCAGACAAAATAGATAAAAGTAAAATCAAAGTTGCTGTGAAAGTAGTATACAATAAAGAAATTGTAAAAGAAAAATATGGAGATATTTCAGAAAAAGACCTATTTCCAATTATTTGGAACAAAATAAAAGAAGTAAATAAAACATTACCAAGATATAAATATATTACACATATGATTTTAACAGATGAACCATTAATAAAAACAACAACACACAAAACTAAAAGAAATGAAGAATTAAAAAAGGTTGTGGAACGTTAGGGACGGGCCAAATCGTTCCGTTTTGGAACGATTTGGGACACACCTCCCAATAATATAAATATTTTTTGACAAAAACATAAAAAAATTGTAATATGTATTTGAACTAAAACTAGTTTATAAGATGTAATAAAATGGGGAGTCAAAATATGGAAATGGAGAAGAATAAAAAGAAAGCAGAGAAAAGCGAAGTAGGAGAAGGAATAGAAGAATTACTAATTAGACTACGAACTGAAAAAGGTTGGTCACGTGTGGAATTAATGTCAAAACTACCTAATAAGACTATAAAAGAAAAAGATATTAGAAAATGGGAGATTGGATTGGAATATCCAGATTTAGATATGATATATGATTTATCAGAGATTTATCAGATACCAAGTGAGAAATTTGTTGAGGCAAAGAATAATAGTTTTGTAAAGGGATTAGGTTCGGTTAATATGATACTAACAAAATGGATATGTTATTTTTTGAATGTCTCTATTAAGGTGGGTATGGTATTACTGGTTTTGTTCTATGCTATTATGCTTTTTTTAGCATTTGGAGCTTTTACATTTATAGGTGCACAGGTAAATAAATCATTAATATAAAGTAGTTTCTGTGTCTAAAATAGCAGAAGATTGCTTTTTAAAAATAATTAGAGGTACATTTAATCTTAGTGCGGTTGTATAAGCAGGTACAATTCCAGAAGATTCAATAGTAACAACTTTAGTTATATTTTTATTCTTAAAATAATTTGCAAATTCCTCACCAATTAAATCCATCAATTTTGTGTCTACTTGATGATTTAAAAAACTATCAACTTTTAAAACGTGGTCATTTATGACAATTCCATCTCTTGTAATTGTTTCTTTTAATAAATCCATATAAATCAGCTCCTAGTTATATATTATGGAACAAATTATAACATATAATTAAGCAATTTGACAAGTTTATAAAATTCAAAAATATTCTTGACAAAACCAAAAAAAAGATATATGATGTAACCAAAATTAGGAATTATTCCTAATTTAAAGGAGAGATTTATGAACAACTATTCCAAGCAAAGAGAAGCTATACTAGATGTTATGAAAGAAAACAGAACACATCCAACTGCTGAGGAAATCTATAAATTAGTCTTAGAAAAAGAGTCTCAGATAAGTAAAAGCACTGTGTATAGGAACATCAACATTTTAGTAGATTTAGGAAAAATCAGAAAATTGAATATGACAGTAGGACCAGACAGATATGACTATTTATATAAAGAACATTCACATGCTATTTGTGAGAAATGCGGAAAAATATTTGATTTCTATTATGACATTGATAAAGATAAAATTTCTAATGAATTATTAAAACAAATAGAAAAAAATATTGATATAAATAGTATTATAATCTATGGAATATGTGAAGATTGTAAATCGAAAAATAAAGAATAGGGAGGAATTAATAATGGAATTAAACTTAAAAGGAACAAAAACAGAAAAAAATTTAATGGAGGCTTTTGCTGGAGAATCACAAGCTAGAAATAAATATACATATTTTGCATCAAAAGCAAGAAAAGAAGGATATGAGCAAATAGCAGCTATATTTGAAGAAACAGCACAAAACGAAAAAGAACATGCAAAAATGTGGTTCAAATTATTACAAGGAGGAGACATCAAAACTACAGCAGAGAACTTAAAAATGGCAGCAGAAGGAGAAAACTACGAATGGACAGATATGTATGACAGAATGGCTAAAGAAGCCAAAGAAGAAGGATTTAATCATATTGCTTTCTTATTTGAAGAAGTAGGAAAAATTGAAAAAGAGCATGAAGAAAGATATAAAAAATTAATTGAAAATGTAGAAGGAGGATTAGTATTTAGCCGTGATGGAGATAGAATTTGGAAATGTAGAAATTGTGGACATATAGTAATTGGAAAATCAGCTCCAGAAATTTGCCCAGTATGTAGCCATCCAAAAGCATTTTTTGAAATCAAGGCTGAAAATTATTAATAATAAAACTAATTAAATGCTATAAAAATTTGAAAGACAAGAATTTAAAAAAGTTCTTGTCTTATTTAATCATAAACAAAGATGTGAAAGGAAATAATATAATGATATATAAAACATATTATAATTCACCAATGGGAGAAATTTTGATAGCAAGTGACGGAGAAAACATAATAGGATTGTGGATCGAAGGGCAAAAATATTATTTAGATAAAATAGATGAAAAAATAGTATTAAAAAATGATTTAAAAATATTTGAAAAAACAAAAAAATGGTTAGAACAATATTTTAATAAGAAAAAACCACAAATATCTGAATTGCAACTTGCACCAAAAGGAAATGAATTTAGACAGCTTGTCTGGAAATTATTATGTGAAATTCCTTATGGTAAGACTACAACATATGGTGAGTTGGCAGAAAAAATAGCTAAAGAAATGAATAAAAAATCAATGTCTGCACAAGCTATAGGTAATGCTGTTGGACATAATCCAATTTCAATTATTATACCTTGTCACAGAGTAGTAGGGAAAAATGGTAGTTTAACAGGATATGCCGGGAGAATAAATAAAAAAATAGAATTACTTAAATTAGAAGGAGCATATTCAGAAAAATTTTTTGTACCTAAGGATATTGATTTACCAGGATATGAAAAAGAAGACAAAAAATATAATCCAATTGAATAAAAAATAAAATATGTAGAAATATAAAGATAGCATCATGCTATCTTCTTTTTTTAATTATATGAAACAATAAAAAAATCAAAATTGGAAAATTTTAATTAGAAAAAATGTAAATAATTAAATGAAAAAGGGAGAAAATAGATTTTAGTGGAGGTGAAAAAATGAATAAAACAATAAAAAGATTAATTTTATTCGTAACAGCAATATTTGCTATTGGTTTAATAATACCAAATTTTAGTAAAGCAGTAACACCTGTAACAGATGAAAGCTCTTTACTTAGTGCAATTTCTAGTGTAAGTGATGGAGAAACAATCACATTACAAAATAATATAACTGTAAAAGCACCAATTGTAATCCAAAAAGAACTTACAATAGATGGTAATGGATATACTGTAACAGGTTCTAGTGATTGGACATCTACATCAGGAAATCAAACAATGTTTACTGCACAACTTTCGGCTGGAAAATTGACATTAAAAAATATCAATCTACAAAACGGACCAAAATATGGAGTGCAATCATATGATGGAGCAACTGTTATATTAAATAATGTTTCTATAACAGGATTTAAATATGGTGGTGTTCTTGCTAATGGAGGAAATGTTGAAGTTATAGACTTACATTTAGGATATAATGGAACAGGAGCCAACAATGGTATTGAAATTGCCAAAGGAGCATCCGCAACAAATAACCCAACATTAACTATGAATGGTGTATTGACATCAGACACAACAGAGAATGTAGTAAGAGTTGCTGAAAATGATAGTTTAACAGAATTTAAAATCACAAATACAGAAAATACAACTAATAAAGTTTCATTAACTGGCGAAAAAATAGTTTTAACAGACAAAAATAATAACATTATAGCTGAAACAGCCGTACCAGATAAAGTAACAGTAAATGCTGATCAAAAGAAAGTTATTGTAACATTAATGGCTAATGAAAAAGAAATAAGATTTACAGCAAATGAAGGAACAAAAATTACAGCAGATTTAGCAAAATCGCATATAGTATTAGAAGAAAATACAAAAATTGATGGATTCTATACAGATGCTGGATATACAACAGAATTCAATTTTGATAATCCATTAAACACAGATACAACAATATATGCAAAAATTTCTAAAATAGAAACAACAACCCCAGAAACAAAGCCTGAAACAACTGTACCAGAAACAAATCAAGGTCAAAAGGATGAAACACCAAAAACAGGTATGAAAAATTATATTGGAATAGCAGTATTAGCACTTGTACTTTCAACAGGAACAATTATTTTAATGAAAAAGAAAAAATAATGGGATAGGCAAAATAGTCTATCCTTATAAAATTTATATAGTAGGAAAATTATATTGACTCTCTAATATGTGAAATGAGACAAGTTTTGGGAAACTATAAACCCTAATTTATCATACGGAGAAAAGTAATTATGAAAGAAAAAACAAAAGTAAATTCAAAAAAAATATATATAATTATTTACATTCTTTTAACAGTACTTATCATTTTATCTCTAATATACATTATAAACTTTTTTTCATTAAAAAAAGAAGCACGTGAACAAAGCAATTTATTAAATGCAATACAAATTAATGAAGAGCAAAAAACAGAAAAAGTGGTCTCAAATTTATTAGAAGAAAAAGAAGTAATTGTCGGAGAAGCATCAACACAAAACATACAAACAGAAACAATAGAAAATTCAGAACCACAAAATAAAGAAACAGAAAGAATGTTAAAAGTAAAACAGTTAAAAGAAGAAAATGCTGATATTATAGGTTGGTTAGAAATAGAAAACACAACTATAAATTATCCTGTACTACAAGGAACAGATAATGAATATTATATGACACATAACTATAAAAAAGAAAAATCAAAAAATGGATCAATTTTTTTGAATGCAGATTATGACTGGAATATAGCAAGAAATAATTTATTAATATATGGTCATAATTTGGGTAATGGAACAATGTTTCAAGAATTATTAAAATATGAAAGTGAAAGCTATTATAAACAACATCCTAAAATTCGTTTTACAACAGCAGAAGATGATTCAGAATATGAGATAATTTCAGCGTTTAAATCAAGGGTATATTATAAATCAGAAAAAAACGTGTTTCGATATTATTATTTTATAAATAGTAAGTCACAAGAAGAATATAATCAATTTGTAAAAAATGCAAAAAATGCTTCATTGTATCCAATTGAGGCAACGGCAAGTTATGGAGACCAATTAATTACATTATCTACTTGCTCTTATTATGTGGAAGATGGTAGGTTTGCAGTTGTTGGAAAAAAGGTAGAAAAATAAAATAAAATTCCTAGAATTAGATACTCTAAGAATATTTTTAACATTTAAATAATACCAATAAACTGCCATAAAGTCAACAAAAAATATAAAAAAATTTATATAAAATAAAGTAATAAATTTAGCAAAAATAAATTAATTTTACATGTATAAATTTGCTGGAAATCTGTAATATCAACAATATTAGAGTTTATTTGAAATTCTTAGAGTATCTAAAAGTAAGAAATCAAATTTAGAGTTATAGTCATAATGTATAAAACTTAATTAATATAAAGAAAAAGGTAAAAAATAACAAGAAATACATTACTATAACATATTGACTTATTTCATCTAAGAATGTAAAATATAATTGTTATAGATATTATTTTTTAGTGAGAGTATAAAAAATAATATTTAAAAATTACAAATTATAAAAAATAACAAAAGAAAGAAAGGGAGTTTTATGAAAAGAAACACAAAAAGAAAAAACGAAGGAATCACATTAATAGCACTTGTTATTACAATTATTGTGTTATTAATATTAGCAGGTGTAACAATTGCTACTTTAATGGGAGATAACCGGAATATTAACAAAAGTGAATGAGGCAAAAACAGAAACAGAAAAAGCAGAAGAAGAAGAACTAAGAAGATTAACAGCGCTAGAAGCAAGTACAAATTTGGAAAATCATCCTTATACTGACAAAAATGGAGATTCTGTCACAATACCAGCAGGCTTTGCAGTATCACAAGTAGAAGGTGAAAATACAATAGTGGATGGATTAGTTATAATAGATAAGAATGGTAATGAATTTGTATGGGTACCAGTAAATAATTATAATGATTTTAAAAGATATGAGGGATATAGAAATGGAAGTTTGCAAAAAGATTATTTATTATATTGTGGAGAATCAGATTCTACGGGAACAAATGAATATTTAGAAAAACATTCTATTACTGAAACAGAAGAAACAAGACAAGAATCAGTTAAAATGTATAGTAGTATAGAAAAAAATAAAGGTTTCTATATTGGAAGGTATGAATCAGGAGTAGAAGGAGAAAGAACAAGTGGAATTTTAGATGATGTAGTAATAAAACAAGGAAAAAATGTATATAACCAGATAGGCTGGTCGAATTCAGCTAATATGATAGTAGAAACAGGAGGGGCAGTAGAATTAGCAAGAAATTTTGATATCAAAAACGGATACACATCAGTAAAAAGTACATTAACATATGGAGTACAATGGGATGCAGTTATGCAATTTATTGATTCAAAATATATAAAAGGAGAATGTTTATCAAGTTCATTTATAGTTGATTCATCAAAAAAAGGAAATTATTCAGGCAATTTATCTAAAACTGGTTCAAACAGGTTGTATTCTATAAAGAATATTTATGACTTAGCAGGAAATGTTTTTGAATGGACTATGGAATCTTATGATACTAGTTCACGAGTTCATAGAGGTGGGAGCTATATTGCTAATGGTTTTGAAGATTCTGTTTCTGATCGACGTAATACTAATCCTTCTTTAACCTTTACTACACTTGGTTTTCGTATTGCTTTATATTTAAATTAGTTATGATAATCTTTCAAATTTTATGATAGTTGAATAATTATTTAAGATAACGAAATATATCATAGAATCTACATGAATTTTAAGTGATATAGTATATATTATAAAATACTGTGTTATTAATATTGGCAGGAGTCACAATTGCGATGCTAATGGGAGATAATGGTAATGTAAAGTTATTTTAATGTAAAGTCAAAAATAAAAATGCCCAAATATCAATACTTTTAGAACTTTCAAC
>CALXJV010000029.1 GCA_944388715.1 uncultured Clostridia bacterium | reverse complement strand
TTTAATTATATCACTTATGTCAAACTACATGTTTTCGTTTATGGTGGTGACTTGCAAAAGTCATGAATGTCTATTCAGTGTCCAAATAATAAATGCAAGGGTTATATATTTCTTGCTTTTATTATTCTGTTATCGGAATACTTACATAGTAAAACAAAAGTTTGTATAAAGTATTGACTTTTGTTTTTTTTATTTATATAATGTGGAAAGTTAAAAAGAATGAGAAAGGAAAGATAGAAAAAATGAAAGAAGAATTTTTAAATGTATTAAAAAAAGTAAATAGAGAAGGAATTGATGATTTAATTAATTTCTTAGAAAAATCAGACTTTTTTAAAGCTCCTGCTAGCACAAGATTTCATGGAGACCATGAGGGGGGATTAGTTGAGCATAGCCTAAAAGTATATGAAATTTTAAAACATAAAGTAGAAAACAACATAAAAGGAGTAACAATACCAGAAGAATCCATTATTATAATAGGATTATTACATGATATATGTAAAACAAATTTCTATAAAGTGGATTATAGAAATGCAAAAAATGCTTTAGGAGTATGGGAAAAAGTACCATATTATACAATTGAAGATACAATACCATATGGTCATGGAGAAAAATCTGTTATGATGATTACAGAATATATGAAATTAACACCAGAAGAAAAATATGCAATTCGTTGGCATATGGGATTTACAGAACCAAAAGAATCATATAATGCAATAGGGGCAACTTACACAAAATATCCAATAGCATTATTAACACATGAAGCAGACTTAGAAGCAACATATTTTTATGACACATAAAAAGACTTATTTATACAAAGATAGTACTAGAGAAAAAGCGATTTTGAAAAAGACTAAAAGAAAATTAGTAAAAATATTAGAATAACTAGAAAATAAGTCAGAAACGAAGAAATATTAAGAGGAAGGAAGATAATATGTTAGCATATATAAAAGGAACATTAGAAATGAAAATGACAGAATATGTTGTTATAGATGTAGGGGGATTAGGCTATAAGGTATTCATGTCAAGTATAGGAATGGAAAAATTAGGAGAGATTGGAAGTCAAGTAAAAGTATATACATATTATAGAGTTAGAGAAGATGATATAAGTATTTTTGGATTTAATTCAAATGAAGAATTAAAAATGTTTGAACTATTATTATCAGTAAGTGGAGTAGGAGGAAAAACAGCATTAGCAATGCTTGCAGTTTGTACACCATCTGAATTTGTATTAGCAATAATATCAGAAGATATCAACTTATTAACCTCTATTCCAGGAATAGGACCTAAATCAGCCAAAAGAATAATATTAGAATTAAAAGATAAAATCAAAAAAGAACAACAGATACAAGAACTTACAGAAGCTACTAAAAATAATAGTAGTGTACAAGAAGCAAATACAAAAATGCAAAAATTAATTGCTGATGATAATAAAGTACAGGAAGCAATTGCAGCTTTACAAGTTCTAGGATATAACAAAAAAGAGATAGAAAAAGCATTTATGAAAATAGATAAAACAGATTTAAGTACAGAAGATTTAATAAAGAAAGGACTAACAATATTATCAATTTAAAGGACGGAGAATGATGATTTTGTGAAAGAAGAAAAAAACATTATCTTTGTAAAAAAGACAAAATTAAAATAATAGATTTTTTAATTTAAAACGATGATTTTTTTCCTTCCCAAAGTCACCAAAGAAAGAGGTAAAAATGAATAGTAAAGAACCATTAGCTTTTAGGATGAGACCAAAGACTCTAGAAGAATATGTTGGGCAAGAACATGTTTTGGGAAAAGATAAAATATTATATAGAACAATAAAAGCAGATAGATTATCAAGTATAATATTATTTGGACCCCCAGGATGTGGAAAAACTTCATTAGCAAGAGTTATAAGTGAAACTACAAAATATAAATTTTATAAAATAAATGCAGTAACATCTGGAGTAGCAGAGATAAAAAAAGTAATAGAAGAGACTAGGAATTTTATGCTAAATCCAACAGGAAAAAGTATATTATTTATAGATGAAATTCACAGATTTAATAAATTACAGCAAGACGCATTGCTTCCATATGTAGAAAATGGAACAATTATATTAATAGGAGCAACTACAGAAAATCCATATTTTGAAGTGAACAAGGCTTTGATTTCTAGGTCTATGGTTATAAAGTTAGAGCCTTTAACAACAGAAAATGTATTTACAATATTAAAAAATGCAATCACTAGAAAAGATGGATTGGGAGAATATAATATAAAGGTAGAGGATGAAACTTTAAAAAAGTTAGCAATAATTGCAAATGGAGATGTTAGGACAGCATTAAATGGTTTAGAAGTTGCAGTATTAACTACAAATATGGATTCAGATGGTTATATACATATAACTGATGAAATTGTAAAAAATAGTGTGCAAGATAGAAAAGCGATATTTGACAAAAATGGAGATTCACATTATGATAATATAAGTGCATTTATAAAATCAATGAGAGGTTCTGACCCTGATGCAACAGTGTTTTATTTAGCAAGAGCTTTAAATGGAGGAGAAGACCCAATGTTTTTAGCAAGAAGAATAGTAATATGTGCATCAGAAGATGTAGGACTAGCAAATCCACAAGCATTAATTTTAGCAAATTCAGCTATGCAAGCAGTACATATGGTAGGAATGCCAGAAGCCAGAATTATATTATCAGAAGCAGCATTATATGTAGCATTATCTAAAAAGTCAAATGCAAGTTATATGGCGATAAATAATGCTTTAGATGATGTAAAGAATAAAGAAACAGGAGAAGTTCCAATGCATATAAGGAATGCACCTATAGAAGATATGAAAAAGTTAGGATACCATGAGGGATATCTATATCCACATGATTTTCCAGGACATTATGTAGAACAACAATATTTGCCAGATAAAATGATAGGAACAAAATATTATGTGAAAGATGAAAATATAGAATTATAGAAATTATATATTTTGTTTATGAATTGAAGATTTATAATAATGAAACATGTCTTATAAATTAAAGATGACGTTTTATAAAAAAACTGTCATCTTTATACTTTTTTGTAGTATATTAGATAGGATGTATGGAATAATAAAAATAAATTTTTGAAAGATGATGTGATTATTTTTAGTAATTGTATTTTTTTGCTACACAAATCTTTACACTTTTTTAATAAGTAGAAATAGACGAATTTAAAAATATAGTAAGTTTTTGAAAAGTAATGTTTATTTTAATAAAATTTATATCTGAAAGGAATGTAAGAAGAAATGAATAAAAATAAGGGAGTGAGTACAGATAATAAAGATTGGAAAAATAAAGACGAAAAATATTTATTTGAATTACAAAAATTTTTAGATTTAACAGAAAATATTAAAAATGAAGAATTACGAAAAGAAATAGTTGCACAAATGTTAAAATGTGATAAGAGAATAACACAATTAGCAGAAGAAATATTTATGAATAATAAAATATCAAAATATGAATAAAGCAACGCAAATTGGAAAAAATACTATAGATATGAGAAATATAATAAAAAAAGTGATAATTGGTCTATTAGCAGGAATTATTAGTGGACTATTTTCGACAGGTGGAGGAATGATAGTAGTTCCGGCTTTTATATATTTATTGAATATGGAAGATAAAAAAGCAAGAGGAACATCAATATTTTGTATATTGCCAATGGTAGTAACAAGTGGAATTTTTTATTATAAAAGTAATTATATAGACTGGAACATTTCGATACTGTGTGCTATTGGCGGAATGATTGGAGGATATACAGGAGCAAAATTATTAAAAAAAATTCCTACACATTATTTAAAAGTTGCTTTTACAATTTTTTTAATATATGCGTCATATAAAATGATTTTTAAGTAAGAGGAAAAAATGTTAGAAATTTTTATAGGAATATTATCAGGCATCATTAGCGGGACTGGAATGGGAGGAGGAACAATATTAATTTTTCTCCTAATGTATGTGGTAGGTGTGGACCAGCATATAGCACAGGCTACAAATTTAGTTTTTTTTATTCCAACATCAATTATAGCGATTATAATAAATTTGAAAAATAAAAATATAGCTTTAAAGAGTGCAGTTCTGGTCTCAGTATTTGGTATACTAGGTGCAATTATAGGTGCAAATATATCAATAAAAATAGATGTAAATATTTTAAGGAAATGCTTTGGTATATTTTTAGCAATTATTGCAATACATGAAATTTATACCATTATAAAATTGTATAAAATAAACAAAATAAGAAATAATAATAAAGAAAAAGTTTAAAATATATTTAACTTGTAATAAAGGGCAATAATGTAATTTATTGCATATGTAAAAAAGTTTAGAGAGGAGAATGAGTATGAAATTTGTAAAAGGTGTTGTAATAGGAGGATTATTAGTTACAGGAGCTGCTATGATGTACACAGAAATGGGAAAAACAACTAAAAAGAAAATGATGAAAAAAGGAAGACAAATGGTTAAAAAAATGGGTATAGTATAAAATGAAATCCTGTAATTAAATTAATTACAGGATTTCTACAATCATAATTAGAATTGATGTTGACTAAAAATTATTACCATCCTTTATGACAATCAGTTTTTTTTTCATCATCTTTGCAATTTTTTTCACATTTTTCATACATATCATACTTATCACATTTATCGAACTTATCGCACTTGTCACATTTGTCAGATTCTAAAAAACAGTCACATTTTTCAGGTTTGTCACCTTTTAAGCATTTTCCTTCATGATGACATTTAGCACAAATCTTGATTTTCTTAGTATCATTTACCCATATTTGAATAGCATATTGTTTTCCAGGACACAAAGGACCAAAAACAAATTCACCTTCACAATCTGTAAAAGTATGACCTATTGGTCTACGTTCTTCTTTACCACAATCATAAAAGATTTCAACTAATTTTACAACAGCATCTGAAACTGGTTCTTTAAAACAATCTTTTACAACTCCATAGATTACATCTCTATTATCTTCTGGTAAAGTAATGTCTAAATCAAATTGTTTACCTCCTGATATTACACCATCAATATCTAATATTTGACATGGTTTTTTATTTTCCATTAAAAATCACCCTTTCTAAAACAACTCATGTCGTTTTATATATAGTATGAAAAAAATGTCGAAATGTGAAAAAAGTGTCAATGGTTGTCAAAATCTCCGTCCACATTGGCAAAAATATAAAATAAAAAGCTAGATTAGATTGATTCTAGTCTTGCTTATAAAATAAAATAGAGGAGTATTGCAAAATACTCCTCAGAAAATGCTTATAAGCCAAAGTTTATTAATATTAATAAACAGATATTATATATATATCCAAAAAACAAAAAAGTATTCATTAAAAATAAAGAGGAACTATGCATTTTGTTTGCATAGTTCAGAAATACTCTTATAGAGTCATGGCCTTTCGGCAGATATAGTTAACATAAGTATTAACTATTATTACTTATATAATAGCATTAATATAAAAAAATGTCAACATTTTTTAATTTATTTTCATAAATCTAATTGTATTTTTAGTTTTTCATTTATAATTTTAATTTTTTCCTCCCTCAACTTACCTACTTTTATGCCTAATCTAGCTTTATCTATAGTTAATATATCAGAAACAATAACTCTAGAAGGATTTTTGATTAAAGAAACATTATCTTCTAAATCATCATTTGTGATTTGTACTTGATATCTAGGGTTTATTTTATTGCCATTACCTTCTATAGGTAAAACATTAACTTTATCAGCGTGCATGTTTTGAGATTGATTTTGCATAATTACAACAGGATGAGTACCGCAAAGTTCTTTGCCTACACCAACAGTTATAAAAGCATTGTATATTTCTCCTTTAGTAGGAACAACAGGATGGATTTTGTTATAAGTATTTTTCTTTAACAGAGAATATTCATATGATATGTAGTGCATTTTGCAAATAGATGGTATATCTTTAATAATGTCAGTCAGCTTTCTTGTAGAAGTATTTTTTATAGTTGCCAATATTCCACTGAACATAGATAGTAAAGTTGTTTTGTTATTTTCTTCAAGGTCTTTTAAGTCATTATATTTCAAAGTTTTCACCTCCTAATGAGAAATATTATACTATCAATTATAAAAAATAGCAATTAATTTTTAGACATTTTTTGTGTTTTAACGCAATAGTAGAACTAGCAGAAGAGGTAGCATAGACCTCTTTTGACAACTCACTGCAAAAAAAAAATAAGTAAATTTTGTGTTTTTAATAAAAATGTGGTATAATTATATTGTAGGATAAAAAGGAGGTAATGAATATGGCTGAATATAAAGAAAAAAGATATGTAAATAAAACAAATAATAGAGTAAATAATAAAACAGGTAATAGAACAAATGCTAGAGTAAGCAATAGTGCTAAATCTAAAACAAGTAAAGGAAAAAATAATAGAAAAAGAAAATCAAAGATAAAAGGAATATTACCATATGTATTACTAGGTGCAGGAATTGCAGTAGCTGTGGGAGGAGAAGCAAAACAAAGAATAGATGCAGGAAATATTATAAAACAAGCAGAATTAGATGTACCAAGAAGTTTTAAAAATATCGATGAAGAGAATATGGGAAAATATTTAAAAAATCAAATAAAAATCTTATATAGTGAATACCCAGAAGTAGATGAGTGGTTATACGAAGGTTCAGAAAATACTAAAGACCCAGAATTTATAGATGATATATATAATTTATATAAGGCCTATTTGGTTGATAAAAAAGATAAAGAGGTTGAAAGTATTGATGATACAATAATTAAAACGAAAGACCAAATTATATTTACTTCTGATGTATTAAAAACAAAAGCAACTGTAGACAATAAAGCAACAGGAGAAGAAGATTCATATAAAAAGATAGCAGAAACACATGATGAGAGAGATAAAATTATTACAAATGCATTTATAGAAGCAACTGATGAAAATGGAGATAGAGATGGAGCAACTCTTGCAAAAGAAATGTATGAATTATTAGCTAAGGAAGTAGGATTAAAGGAGAAAGTTGCAACATCAAAAGAAATAAATGAGCAAATTGAAGAAAATGGATTTTATTATGATTCATTAAATGAAACATTTTATACAGAAGTTGGTAAGGCAAAATTAGTAAATGAAAAAGAATTAGAACAGTTAGAAGAAAAAGCAAAACAAGCAACAGATTCTGAACGTGAACAAGATGAAAAAGAAGATACAAGCACAGCAAGAGAAAGTGAAGATATGGAAATAGGATAAAGAAAAATTAAATTTGTATAAAATATCCACTTTTTGCAAACAATATGTGTAAAACATATTTGCAAGGAGTGGAATTTTTTTGAAAACAAATAAAATATTAAAAATTGATGGAACTTTATTAGACAAAAAACAATTAGAGAGCCATTTACAAAAGATTGCAACAAATCATAATTTAATAAATAAACCATCTAAAGACACATATCCTATTCCACAATTATTAGATAATTATGAAACAATAAAAATTGTATATAATTTATTAAATGAACATGTAAAACTTGGAATAAGTACACATCCAGCAGGAGAATGGTTGTTAGATAACTTTTATATAATAGAAGAAACTGTAAAACAAATACAAAAAGAATTAACCTTAAAAAAATACATGAATTTTTTAGGGATTGCAAATGGAAAATATAAAGGATTTGCAAGAATTTATGTATTAGCAGGAGAAATTGTAGCATATACAGACAATAAAATAGAGAAAGAAGATTTAGAAGATTATCTTGCAAGTTATCAAACAAAGAAAACTCTAAGCATGGAAGAAATATGGAATATAGGACTGTTTCTTCAAATAGCAATTATAGAAAATATAAGAGAAATATGTGAAAAAATATATAGTAGTCAAATCCAAAAAATAAAAGCTGAAAACATAGTTCATAGATTAATAGAAGGTGATAAAAACAATAAAGAAAATAATATATATAATATGAAAAATATAAAAAAAGATATTTTAAATGATGTAAAATATCCATTTATAGAATATATGTCATATATATTAAAAAGATATGGAAAAAAAGGATATAGTTATTTAAGAGTATTAGATGAAATAATAGAAATGACAGGAACAACAGTACAAGAGGTAATAAAAAAAGAACATTTTGATATTGCTGTAAAAAAAGTTTCTATAGGAAATAGTATTACAAGTATAAAAACAATACAAAGAATTAATTTTTTAGAAATATTTGAAAAAATAAATGGAGTAGAAGAAAGCTTAAAACAAGATCCAGCAAATGTATATAGTAAAATGGATAATAATACAAAAGATTATTATAGAAATAAAATAAAGGAATTGTCTAAGAAAACAAAGATATCAGAAATATATATAGCAAAAAAAATATTGCAATTGGCAAAAGATAATGAAAATGAAGGAAAAAAATCACATATAGGATATTATATTATAGATAAAGGAATTGAAAAAACATATCAAGAATTACAATACAAAACTTCAAAAAATATGAGTGATAAAACAAAACAGAAAATATATGTAGCAGTAAATTTAATTTTATCATTAGCATTATCAATAATTATTAGTAGTGTTTTAAATGTATATATAAAAAATATGGGGATATTTGTATTAAATATATTGATTTTTTTAATACTATCATCAGAAATCATAATACAAATTATTCAATATATCTTAAGTAAAATTGTAAAACCAAAACCAATTCCTAAAATAGATTTCTCAAAAGGAATAGATGAAGAAAATACATGTATGGTAATTATACCAACAATAATAAAAAATAAAGAAAAAGTAAAAGAATTAATCAATAAATTAGAAGTATATTATATAGCAAATAAATCTAAAAATATATATTTTACTTTATTAGGAGATTGTTCAGAAAGTAGTATAAAAGAAGAAAAAAGTGATAATGAGGTAATAGAAACAGGAATAAAACTTACAGAAGAATTAAATAAAAAATATTCAGAAGAAAATAAATTTCCTATTTTTAATTTTATATATAGAAAAAGAGAATGGAATCCAAAAGAAAATTGTTATTTAGGTTGGGAAAGAAAAAGAGGAATGATTACACAATTTAATGAATACATTTTAGGTCATGAAGAAAATAAATTCAGAGTTAACACAATAGAACAGTTTAAAGATTGTATTCCTCAAATAAAATATGTAATAACTTTAGATGCAGATACAGATTTAGTACTAAATTCAGCTTTTGAATTAGTAGGAGCAATGGCACATATTTTAAATAAACCAGTTATAGATGAAGAAAAAAATATTGTTACAGAAGGATATGGAATTATTCAACCTAGAATAGGAATCAATTTAGATATCACATATAAAACACTATTTACACAAATATTTGCAGGAGCTGGTGGTATTGATTCATATACAAATGCGATTTCTGATTTATATCAAGATAATTTTGGAGAAGGAATATTTACAGGAAAAGGAATATATGATTTAAATGTATTTTCTAAAGTACTAAAATCTGCAATACCAGAAAATACAGTATTGAGTCATGACTTGTTAGAAGGTTGTTATTTAAGATGTGGACTGGCTACTGATGTAATGTTAATGGATGGATATCCAACAAAATACAATAGTTTTATGAATAGATTATCTAGATGGATAAGAGGAGATTGGCAGATATCTAGATGGCTAAGAAAAAATGTAGTAGATAAAAAAGGAATAATAGCTAATCCTTTAAATTGCATTTCAAAATATAAGATACTTGATAATTTAAGAAGAAGTTTGATAGAAATAACAACAATGTTATCATTAGTATTTTTACTTTTGATAGGCAGAATATATGAGTTTAAAATATATCCTTTTGTAATAATAAGTATTGTAGCAGTTGTTATATCAAATATATTGGAGATATTTAATGATTTAGTATTAAAAAAAGAGGGAGAACATAAACAAAAGAAATTTTCACCAAGAATATCAGGTTATAAAGGGATTTTTTTAAGAATTTTAATATCAATAGGTGTTTTACCATATAAGGCTTATGTTTCATTAATTGCAATAGCAAAAACAATATATAGAAAATGTATAACACATAAAAAATTATTAGAATGGATGACATCAGAAGAGGCAGAAAAACAAGCTAAAAATAATGTGACATCATATATAAAACAAATGTGGTTTAATATAGCATGTGGAGTAATAACAATCCTTATATCATTGAGTATTCCAAGTAGTTTAGGATTGATATTAGGAATAATTTGGTTATTAGCACCTTTCATGATGTGGTATATTAGCAAAGAGAAAAAAGAAATAAAACCAATAGAAAATTTGAATCAAACAGAAAAAGATTATTTGTTAGAGATAGGTGAGAAAACTTGGGAATTTTTCAAAAAATATATAAATAAAGAAAATAATTATTTGATGACAGATAATTATCAAGAAGGAAGAAAAGAAAAAATAGTAAACAGAACATCTTCTACAAATATAGGATTATCTATATTAGCAATTATTTCAAGTTATGACCTAAAATATTCGAGTCTAGAAGATACTATAGAATTATTAGACAAAGTGCTAATCTCAGTAGATAATCTTCAAAAATGGAATGGACATTTATATAATTGGTATAATACAAAAACTAAAGAGCCATTAAGACCAAGATATATTTCAACAGTTGATAGTGGTAATTTTATAGGATATCTTTATGTAACAAAAGCATTTTTGGAAAATGTCAATAATAAAATTAATGTAACAAGAAATGATAAAGAGACTATTACACATCAAATAGAAGATTATGTAATTAATAATGAAGAACAAAATGAAATAAAAAGTGAGATTAAGCAAAATAATGAAAAAATAGTAAAAATTCAAAATAAAATAGAAGAAATGCTTGAAATAGTAAATAGAATAATAGATTCAACAGATTTCACTCATTTATATAGTGAGAAACATCAGATTTTTTCTATAGGATATAATATAGAAGAAAACAAATTAACAGATTCATATTATGATTTATTGGCATCAGAGGCAAGGCAGGCAAGTATAGTTGCAATTGCAAAAAAAGATATTTCAGCAAAACATTGGAATCATTTAAGTAGAACATTAACAGTTTTAGACAAGTATAAAGGATTAATATCATGGTCAGGAACAGCATTTGAATATTTAATGCCAAATATAAATATTCCTAAATATAAAGGAAGCTTATTAGATGAATCTTGTAATTTTATGATAATGAGTCAAATGAAATATGCAGAACATTTAAATATACCATGGGGAATATCAGAAACAGCATTTAATTTAAAAGATTTACATTCAAACTATCAATATAAAGCATTTGGAATACCATGGCTTGGATTGAAAAGAGGATTAGCAGATGAAATGGTAGTCTCAACTTATGGAAGTGTCTTAGCAATAAATGATAGACCCAAAAAGGTTATAAAAAACCTAAAAATCTTAGAAGATTATGGAATGTATAGTAAATATGGATTTTTTGAAGCATTAGATTTTACTCCTGAAAGAGTGAGAAAAGGAAAAAAAGCAGAAGTTGTAAAAACATATATGGCACATCATCAAGGATTAATATTATTATCTATAAATAATTTGTTTAATAATAATATATTGCAAAAAAGATTTGCAGAAAATCCAGAAATACAAGCAATTACAATATTATTACAAGAAACAATGCCTGAAAAAGCAATAACAACAAAAGAAGATAAAGAAAAAGTAGAAAAATTAAAATATAAAGATTATGAAAATTATGTAGAAAGTAAATATACAAAAATAGATGAAAAACTAATAAGAGGAAATGTTATATCAAATGAAAATTATATGATTGCATTAGACCAAAAAGGTGAGGGAGTTAGTAAATACAAAAATATTTATATCAATAAATTTAAAAATACAGATGACTATATCCAAGGAATTATATTTAATATCAAAAGTATAAAAAGTAAAAATATAATAAGTTCAAGTTATTCACAAAATCTAAAAAATGAAAATAAATATCAGATAAGTTTTATGCCAGATAAAAATGTACAAGAAATCATAAATGGAAATATAAAAGCAAAAATAGAAATAACAATAGCTTCAAATGAACCAGTAGAATTAAGAAGAATCACATTGGAAAATTTAGGAAATGAAGAAGAAATTGTAGAGTTAACAGGATATTTTGAGCCGATTTTAACTAGAAAAGAGCAATATTATGCACATCCAGCATTTAATAATTTATTTTTAATATATAAATATGATGAAAAAAATGAATGTTTAATTGTAAAAAGAAAAAAAAGAGATTTAAATGAGAATGAATTTTATTTAGCAACAACATTAAGTGTAAATACGGAAGATACAATTGGAGAATTAGAATATGAAATAGAAGAAGAAAAATTTATAGGAAGAGGAAATCTGAAAATACCTAAAATGGTAAAAGATTCTTTGCCATTTTCTAAAAAAATAGGATTAGTCACAGAGCCAGTCATAGCAATGAAAAGAAGTGTTAAGATAAAGAAAAATGAGAAAGTAACAATTGATTTTATATTATCAGTAGAAGAGGAAAGTGAAAAAGCAATAGAAAATTTAGAAAAATATAAATTATCAGAAAATGTTAAAAATGAATTTGAATTATCAAAAGCAAGAGTGGAAGCAGAAAGTAGATATCTAAATATTAAAGGAAAAGACATTGAAATTTATCAAAAAATGTTATCATATATAATATTTGATAATCCAATGAAATGTATAGAAAAAGAAAAAGTAAATAATCAAATATATAGACAAAGTGATTTGTGGAAATATGGAATATCAGGAGATTTGCCAATCATTTTAGTAAAAATGAAAAATGTTAATGACTCAGAATGTTTAAAACAAGTATTAAAAGCCTATGGATATTTCAGAACAAAAAATGTAGAAACAGAAATTGTAATAATTGATGAGGAAAAATACAGTTATGAGAATTATGTAAGAGAAGAAATAGACACAACAATATTAAATAATCATATGGGATATTTAAAAAATATAAGTGGTGGAATATTTATTTTAAGTGAAGAAGAAATAGAGAAAAAAGATTTTGAACTTTTAAAATTTATATCAGTAATTACAATTAATTGTGCAAAAGGAAATCTTGAAAATAATTTGAAAGAAAAAGAAGAGGAATACTTGGAAAAATATAAAGAAATAAGTGAAGAAGAAAATAGTAATATATTTGTTGAAGAAAATCTAGAAGATGTAGATATATTGAAAAATAAAGAAAGTTTAAAATATTATAATGAATATGGTGGATTTTCAGAAGATGGAAAAGAATATTTAATAAAAGTAAATAAAGAAAAACGCTTACCAACAGTGTGGTCACATATCATGGCAAATGAAAAGTTTGGAACAATTGTAACAGAAAATATGGGAGGATATAGTTGGTATAAAAATAGTAGATTAAATAGAATAACAAGTTGGAACAATAATCCAAGTTATGATATTCCATCAGAAATTATTTATATTAAAGACATGGAAACCAAAAAAGCGTGGTCTTTAGGACTAAATCCAATGCCAGATAACAGAAATTATAATATAATATATGGATTTGGATATTGTAAATATATTCATAATAATTTAGGAATAGAACAAGAATTAGAGATGTTTGTACCAAGAGAAGATAGTTGTAAAATAGGAATATTAAATTTGAAAAACAAAACACCTAATAGAAAAAATCTAAAATTATATTATTATATCAAACCAGTAATTGGAGAAGATGAAATAAAAACAGAAGAAAATATAAATATCAAATTTGATAGGAACAGTAATATCATAACAGCAAGCAATTTGTATGTAAGTGAAATTGATAATACAAAAATATATGTTTCTTCAAGTGAAAAAATAAGAAGTTATACAGGAGATAAAAAATTCTTTCTAGGAAAAAATGGATTATCAAACCCAGATGGAATCAAAAAAATCAGACTAAATAATAGTAATTCAATAGGAAGAAATTCATGTATTGTATTTGAAATAGAAGTAGAAATAGAAAGCTTTTCTAATAAAGAAATTACATTTATATTAGGAGCAGAAGAAAATATAATTGATTGTAAAAATATTTCATATAAATATAGTAAAATACAAAATTGTAGACAAGAACTAGATAGAGTAAAAAATTATTGGAAAGAATTATTAGGAAAATTACAAGTATATACACCATTAGAATCAACAAATATATTATTAAATGGATGGTGTTTATATCAAACATTAGAAAGTAGACTTTTGGGAAGAAGTGGATATTATCAATCAGGAGGAGCATTTGGATTTAGAGACCAATTACAAGATACTATAGCACTAAAATACATTTCACCAGAATTTCTTAAAAATCAAATTATAAAGCATAGTAAACATCAATTTGAAGAAGGAGATGTTGAGCATTGGTGGCATGATGAAACAAATAGAGGAATAAGGACAAGATTTTCAGATGATTTATTATGGTTACCATATTTGGTATTAGAATATATTAGATTTACTGGAGATTATAGCATTTTAGATATTGAAACTCCATATTTAAAAGGTGTAATATTAGAAGAAGGAGTAGATGAAAAATATGATAAATATCTAGATGGAGAAAAACAGGAAAGTATATATTTGCACTGTATAAGAGCAATAGAAAAAAGTTTTAACTTTGGAGAAAATGGATTGCCTAAAATTGGTAGTGGAGATTGGAATGACGGATTTAGTACAGTAGGAAATAAAGGAAGAGGAGAAAGTGTATGGCTAGGATTTTTCTTATACAAAATCTTAGATGGATTTATTGAAATATGCAAAATAAAGGAACCAAATGAAGAGAAAACTGATAGTGAACAAAATAAGACAAACCAGTCAAAAGAGCCTACTATAATAAATATTGAAGAAAATAAAAATGAAACAAATAATTCAGAAACATCAGTAGAAATAAATCAATTAAAAAGTAATCAAGAAAACAGTTTAAATGGAAAAGTGCAAGAAAATAATCTAATAAATAATAGTAAAGATAAAGAAAGTATAGAGAAAATCAATCAAAAAGAAGTAAAAAATAGGATAGAAAAATTTAAAGAAATAAAAATGCAATTAAAAAAAGCATTAAACACAAAAGGTTGGGATGGCAGATGGTATAAAAGAGCATTTATGGATGATGGAAATGTATTAGGAAGTATGCAAAACGACGAATGTAGAATAGATAGTATTGCACAAAGTTGGAGTGTTATATCAAATGCAGGAGACAATGATAAAAAATATATATCTATGGAAAGCTTAGAAAATCATCTAGTAGACAGAGAAAACGGTATTATCAAATTATTAGATCCCCCATTTGAAAAAGGAAAACTAGAGCCAGGATATATAAAATCATATTTACCAGGAGTCAGAGAAAATGGAGGACAATACACTCATGCAAGTTGTTGGGCAATTATAGCAGAAGCATTATTAGGATTTGGAGATAAATCATTAGAATTATATAGAATGATAAACCCAATTGAACATTCAAGAACAAAAGATGCAAGTAGTAAATATAAAGTAGAACCTTATGTAATCTCAGCAGATATATATGGAGCAAATAATTTAGCAGGAAGAGGAGGATGGACATGGTATACAGGATCAAGTAGCTGGTATTATGATGCAGGGATAGAATATATATTGGGGCTTAAAATAGAAAAAGAATATTTAACTATAGAACCTTGTATTCCAAAAGATTGGAAAGAATATTTGATGAGATATAAGTGGAAAGAAAGTGTCTATAATATAAAAGTTTTAAATCCAAATCAAAAAAATACAGGAGTAACAAGAGTATTACTAAATGGAGAAGAAGTAGAAAATAAAATAAAATTAGATGGAAGTAACAAAATATTTAATATTGAAGTTGAAATGTAAGTCATTGGGTCATTGGGGACGTGTCAAAATGGACAAAAAATGGTCAAAAGGGACAGGTCAGTAACCATTAAGGATTAGTAAAAGATGAGGCTCTGGGGTAATATATAATATAAAATCATTCACAATTTTGTATAAGCTAAATTTTCACAGAAATTCTAAAAGGAAAGAAATGTTTACTTGCACTCAGCCCCTCGCGTACCGCGAGTACCGTGCATATCCAACATTTCTTCCTTTAAAAATTTCTAATTCAAATTTAGATACGCAAAATCGTTCATTTTTTTATATTATATATTACCCCAGAGCCTCATCTTTTACTAATCCTTAATGGTTACTGACCTGTCCCTTTTGACCATTTTTTGTCCATTTTGACACGTCCCCAAAAACCAAAAAACGAAAAAAAGTTGTGAAAAAAGTTTGCAAAATGATAAAAAACGTTATATAATAGTGTACAATTAAAAAATAAAAAAGGGAGGAAAAAAATGGCTACATATTTAGAAGAACCATCAAGAACATTTGATGAATATTTATTAATTCCAAGATTAACAACAAGAGAATGCACACCAGATAAGGTGTCATTAAAAACACCATTAGTAAAATACAAAATAGGTGAAGAACCACCAATGTACTTAAATGTACCTGTTGTATCAGCATGTATGCAATCTGTTTCAGGAGAAAAAATGGGAGTGGCATTAGCAATAGAGGGAGGAATTGCTTTCATTTATATGTCACAAACAATAGAAGAACAAGCTGATATGATAAGAAGAGTAAAAGAGACAAAATCAGGTTTTGTTAGAAGTAAATGGAATTTAAAACCTTCAAATACTTTAGCAGACATATTAAAAATAAAAGAGAAGAGTACTCATACAACTATACCAGTTACAGAAGATGGAACATCAACAGGAAAATTATTAGGTATTATTACAAGCAAAGATTATAGATTAACAAGAGATAATCTAGACAAAAAAGTTGAAGATATAATGACTCCTATTTCAAAATTAACATATGCTAAAGTAGGATTAACATTATCAGAAGCAAATGACTTAATATGGGAAAACAAAGTAAATTGTTTACCAGTGGTAGAAGAAAATGGAAACTTAAATTCATTAGTATTTAGAAAAGATTATGAACAACATAAAGAAAATCCATTATCTTTACAAGATGAAGAACAACGTTATATGGTAGGTGCAGGTGTAAATACTAGAGATTATGAAGAAAGAATACCAGCATTAGTAGAAGCAGGTGTAGATATTTTATGTTTAGATTCTTCTGATGGATATTCTGTATGGCAAAAAGAAGTAATAGAATGGGTACATAAAAAATATGACGGAAAGGTTAAAATAGGAGCAGGAAATGTAGTTAGTCAAGAAGCATTTTACTATTTAGCAGATGCAGGAGCAGATTTCATCAAAATTGGAATTGGTGGAGGTTCTATATGTATTACTCGTGAAGCAAAAGGTATAGGAAGAGGACAAGCATCAGCTGTTATTGATGTTGTAAAAGCTCGTGATGAATATGCTAAAAGAACAGGAATGTATATTCCACTTTGTTCAGATGGTGGAATAGTAAATGACCATCATATAACTTTAGCCTTAGCTATGGGATGTGATTTTGTTATGATGGGAAGATATTTTGCAAGATTTGATGAAAGCCCTACACAAAAAGTAAAAGTAAATAATGAATTTGTTAAAGAATATTGGGGTGAAGGTTCAAAAAGAGCTAGAAGTTGGCAAAGATATGATTTAGGAACTAAGGTTGGAAAAATGTCTTTTGTAGAAGGTGTAGATTCATATATACCATATGCAGGACCATTAAAAGATAATTTAGATGTTACAGTTAAGAAAATAAAATCAACAATGTCAAATTGTGGTTCTAGTACATTAGAAGAATTCCATGAAAAAGCAGTATTAACTTTAGTTTCACCTTTAAGTATAAGAGAAGGGGCAGCTCATGATTTAACAATAAGAGATGTATAAAATGTAATTAAGTAACAAAAAAATAATCCTTTCATATTATAGTAAAAAAGCTATAAAGGGAGGATTATTTTTATGGCAAAAATTTTAGTTTTTAATAATGATACAGATCGAATGGAAACTTACTATAGAGATGAAAATGACCCAATGCCATATAATACAAATGGAACATTAAGGGTAAGAGAGTTTAGAGGTTCAAGCAAAAGCAATATTTTATGGACAACAAAAAGATGTATGCAAAGTTGGAATAGTCAAAGATATATTTTTGGAGGACCTATACCAGTAGGTTTTGCGTTTAAAAGACCATATGAAGGTGGTCATGGTAATCAAAGTCATGACTGAATACATACAGTTGAACACTTAAAAAATTATAATAGGAGATAAATAAAATTTGTGTTTTTAGAGATAAGATATAATTAATAAAGTGCTAGAGATAGTGCTTTTATTTTTTATAATTTTTACGTATAAGCACTTGCAAAATAAACAAATGTTTGATACAATATTACAAATAAAAATTAACAAATTGGAGATGATAATAA
>CALXJV010000028.1 GCA_944388715.1 uncultured Clostridia bacterium | reverse complement strand
TAGATGCTTATAAAAAATGGGAAAATAAATGCATCAAAATTGAAGATTAAATTAGTTATTAACATATGCTAGATATTGTTAATATAGATTGCTACGTAATACAGTAGCTCCTTTCTTTTGTAAATATGAAAATTAGAGTTTTTCTAGCAAACTCTAATAATAAAAAGGAGAAAAACATGTATGGAGAATGGATGCAAAGAATGCCAATTATAATTAAAAAATAAAGATTTTTAAATATAAGTAGTACGCAGAACATATAAAAATGAAGAGGTAAAGAGGTTTAATATATCTTAATTCCTAACGAGCATTTTGAGATTACAACAAAAGTACTAAAAGTTGTTTTCAATATAAAATGTTGAAAATCCTTTATGTTTTGCGTAGTGCTTATAAGAAAGAGGAAAAATATGAATACAATAGAAGAAATATTAATAAAAAAGAAAAACAAATGTAAAAACTGCAAAAACAGATTTAATATATTAGATTTATGCAAAACAACAGTAACAAAAGATAATAAAGCAAAATGTGTTAACTATGCACAATGTATGCAAAACAAGTGTAAAACATGCAAGTGTAAAAATAAATGTAAATAAAAAGGAAGCTGAAAAATGAAAAATATAATCATATATCACAACAATTTATTAAAATTCGGTGGAGTAGATACATTTGTTTATAATTTTATTCGAAAAATGAATAAATTTTACGATATAACATTTCTATATAATTTTGCAGATGTAGAAAACTTAGAAAGAATAAAAAAAGTAGCCAAAACAGTAGAAAAATACGATAAAACTAAAAAATATATATGCGATATATGTATATGTGCTTCAGCATGGGGCGAATATCCAAACTCAGTGGTTGCCAAAACAGGAAAATATGTTCAAATGGTGCATGCAGATTATATAAAAGCTAAAAAGACAGGTTTTGAATATCATAAATGGTTTAAAACTACAGAACATGTTGGAGTAAGCGATTATGTATGTAAAGTGTTTAAAAATTTATATCCAGAGGAAGAAATAACGAGAATTTATAATATTTTAGATTATAAAAAAGAAACAAAATCAATTCTTAAACTTATAAGTGCAACAAGATTATCTGCTGAGAAGCGGATATGACAGAATGGTTAAGTTAGCAAAAATATTAAAAGAAAACAATATAAAATTTAGATGGACAATATTTACAGATTTAAATCTATACAATAAAAAACCTATTGATTTAGAAGAAGTAATATACATGAAACCAAGTTATGATTTTACAGATTATATAAAAGAAGCGGATTATGGAGTTCAACTATCTGATACAGAAGGATATAGTTACTTTATAAATGAATGTTTACAACAAGATACACCTGTAATTTGTACAAATTTTCCTAGTGCACATGAGAGTGTAGAAGATGGTGTTAGTGGATATATATTAGATATGGATTTAAGCAATTTAAATTTAGATAAAATAGTAAACAATATTCCTAACAATTTTGTATATAAAGAAAAATGTACTGAAAAGGATTGGATAAATTTTTTAAATAAAAAAGTAGAAAGGAAAAACTATAAAATGTTTGAAATAACAGCTAAAACAAATTATAAAGATACAAGACCAGAATTTATAGAAGAATATAGAGACAAAGAAATTAAATATAATTCAGATGGAAGTGCAGCAATTAAACAAGGAGACATTTATATCATAAATAATAAAACTAGAGCAGAAGAAATAAAACAATCTGGATTAGCTACTGTAGCAGAAACAAAAGTAGAAACAGAAGAAGTAAAAGAGCAAAAACAAACAGAAGTTCAAAAAGAAGAACAAGAAACTAACAATTCAACTAAGGAAATCAATGAAGTAAAGAAAAAGATAAGAAAGAAGAAATAAATATGTTGCTAAAGTTATGTGCAAGATGTCAAAAAGTTATACAAGCTCCAAACCGATACTGTACAAATTGTCAAAAAATTGTTGAAAACGAAACAGAAAAAAGCAAGCAAAAAAGCATGAGCAGATACAACAAGAACAGAGATAAAAAATACAAAGCTTTTTACAATAGCAAAGAATGGAAGTTATTAAGAGATACATATAAAGAAAAACACTATTTGTGTGAAATGTGTCAAGAAGAAGCTAAAAAGGATAACAAGTATAGCATACAATTAACAGAAGAAGTACATCACAAAGAACCAATACAAACACCAACAGGTTGGTTAAGAAGATACGAATGGAGTAACTTAATAGCATTATGCCACTATCATCACAACATACAACACAATAGATTTAAAAGAAAGGTAAGAAACAATGAAAACATATAATGCTTTAATAATAATGGATAAAGACAAAATAGATATATTGTACGAATGTGATAAGAAAAACAATAAACAATGCAAAGGACAGAACAATTGTCGAGAATGTAATTATACAACAGAATTAAGATATGCAAAAGATATATCAAATGATAAAACAAGACTTGAGTTAAAACAAGAGGTATATAAGAAAAATAAAGAAATAGAAGAATATAAACAAACAATAAGAAGAATTTTAAATGGAGAGAATATATACAATTTCAAGACATTGAATGAAATAAGAGAAATATATAATTTAAAACCAATAGAATAAAAAATAATAAAGAATATATCAAGAAGTGGGTAGGGGTACATAAAAAAGTATCAAAGGTACGAAGGGAGAACGGTGCGTCCCTCTCTTTTGCACAAAAAAGTCCCCAAATTCAATTTTAGGACTACAAAAATGAAAAGAGGTGTAGTTTTATGGCAGGAAGACCAAGAGAGCCTATAAATTTGATTATGGCTAAAGGAAAAAAGCATTTGACTAAGGCAGAGATAGAAGAAAGGCAAAGTACAGAAATAACAACAGACCATACAAATGTTAAACCGCCAGAATACTTAAATGAAGAAGAAAAAAATGAATTTTACAGAATATCACAAATACTGCTAGATATAGGAATTATAACTGAGTTAGACGAAGATTGCCTAGCTCATTATTTAATTTCTAATACAAGTTATATAAAGTACACTAAAAAAATAAGAGAACTAGAAGATTTATTACTAGAAGCAAAAAAAATAGATAAAAAGAATAAAATAAAATCCGAAATAGATTTATATTTAACTTATCAAGCCAGAGCATTAAAACAATGTAGAGCATGTGCAAATGATATGGGATTATCAATATCTTCAAGAGCAAAATTAGTAATGCCTAAACCTAAAGAAACACCCAAAGAAAACAAATTTGCTAAATTTAAGGTAATCTAATGATTGATAGAGTAACAGAATATGCCAAAAAAACAATAGACGAAAACCAAATGGGAGAATTGCATATTCTTGCATGTAAAAGACATCTTGAAGATTTAAAAAGACAAGGAACAAAAGACTTTCCTTATGTATGGGATCCAGAAAAATCAGAAAGAATTTTGCAATATGCTGAAACATTAACAATTGGAGAAGGTTTTGAAAAAAAGCAAGTAAAACTTATTGGTGGACAAATATTTGATTTTGGTTGTCCTTTTGGTTGGTTAAAATTAAATGGGAAAAGACGCTTTAGACGTTCTTATAAATCTATGGCTAGACAAAATGGAAAGTCATTTGAAAATGGTATAAAAGGTACATATATCGCAGGTTTTAGTGGTTATAATTATGGAAAATTATTCACAGTAGCAACAAAAAAGAGACAAGCAAGAATTGCCTGGGAAGAAATGAAAAAATTTATAGAAGCGGACGAAGATTTACAAGAATTATTTGAAATAAAAGATTATAAATCTCTTATAATTTCTAATGATACGAAATCTACAATAGAAGCATTGTCAAAAGAGGGAGGACTTGATGAGGGATTTAGGGCAATATTCGCTTCTATAGATGAATATCACCAACACCCAGATGCAAAAACATATAAGGCTATATATAATGGAACAAGAGCACTTGAAGAAACATTAATTAGCATAATAACAACGAGAGGAGATAAATTAAATAGTGCTTGTTTTGAAATGGACCAGTACTGTATTAACATTTTAAAAGGAATAGCAACAGCAGAGGACTTTTTCGTTGATATTTATGCACTAGATGAAAAAGATGATATATTTAATCCAGAAAATTTAATAAAAGCTAATCCTTATTTAGCGGCCACAGAACAAGGTTTAGAGAATTTAATAACAGATATGAATACCGCTAGAGATATGGGTGGAAGTGAGCTAAGAGACTTTATGACGAAGTCTCTTAATTTATGGGTACAAAACACAGAAGATAAATTTACAAGCCCTCAAAAATGGAAAAAATGTGAATCTGAATTAGAATTAAAAGACTTAGAAGGTAAAAAATGTTATGTAGGATTAGACTTATCAAGTGGAGGGGACTTAACAACTCTAGCGATTGAAGTACCACTTGAAGATGAAGAATTTTTTATGTTTACACATTCTTTTATGCCAAGAGCAAGAATGGAAGAACATGTAACAACAGATATAGCACCATATGATTTGTGGGAAACAGAAAACTTAATAACAGTAACAGGTGGACAATCTACATATAAAAATGATTATAAATTTATAATAAAATATTTAAGAGATATTATAGAAAAATATGACTTGGAATTACAAGGAATAGGATATGATCCTCATAATGCAGATGGATTTTTAGCAGATTTAGAAGAATTTGGAGTACCACTTTTAGAAGTTAAACAATCAGCTAGATTTTTACATGACGGAACAGAAGATATGCAGTTAAACATTGAATCTAAAAAAATAAAATACAACAAAAAAGAGGAATTATTAAGTTATAGTGTTTCTAATGCGAAAATAGTAAAAAATAGTTTTGGAGAAAAGAAAATAGATAAAGAAAAGAATGCAAAAAATAAAAGAATAGACCCAGTTGATGCGATGATAGATGCACATATAACACAAATGAAGTTAAAAGAAGAAGAAACAGTAGATTATAACAAAGAAATGGAAGACTATTTACAAACAATGGGATGGAATAGGAGGTAAAAGTGAGACTTAAAGAAAGAATAAAAACAGCATATAGAATATTAACAAACAAAGCTAGTCAAGATGTTGAAATGCAACAATTAATTGATTTCCTGGGATTACGTGGAACAAAAGAAAATGCATTATCTGAAGCTACTTATTTTGCTTGTTTAAAAGTTTTAAGTGAATCTGTAGGGAAATTACCATTAAAGCTATTACAACACAATGAAGATGGAGGAGTCATAACAGCAAGAGGACATCCTCTTTATTTTGTTCTACACGATAGACCAAATCCTTATATGACTTCAACAACATTTTGGTCTACAATGGAGCAAAACAGAAATCATTATGGAGATGCTTATGCATGGATCAAAGGTGCAGGAAAGAAAACAACGTTATGGATTTTACCGTCTGACGAAGTAGAAATTTGGTATGACGACGGCAAAATATTAAGTGATATACCAGATATATATTATTTTTATTCGCACGGAGGAAAATTATACAAGTTTGCTTCTGAAGAAATAATACATTTAAAAACATCAAACAGTTTTGATGGTATAAAAGGAATACCTGTTAGAGTTCAATTAAAAACCACTATTACAGGAAATATAAAATCTCAAAAAATGTTAAATCAGATGTATAAAAGTGGTTTTACAGCTAAGGCTGTAGTTCAATATACTGCGGATTTATCAGGCGACAATTTAAAGAAGTTTAAAGAAATGATAGAAGATTTTGCGGGTAGCGATTTAGACGATGAAGAAGTAAAAAATATAATTCCAATTCCAATCGGAACTACACTAACACCTTTAAACGTTAATTTAGCAGATAGTCAGTTTATTGATATAAAAAAATACAGTGCTTTACAAATAGCATCTGCTTTTGGTATAAAGCCAAATCAAATTGGAGACTATTCAAAATCTAGTTATGCTAATTCAGAAGCACAACAATTAAGTTTTTATGTAGATACAATGTTGTACATATTAAAACAATATGAAGAAGAACTAAACTATAAGCTATTATCGCCAGAAGAGATAGAAAATGGATATTACTTTAAATTTAATGTAGCAGTTATATTAAGAGCAGATTTAAAGACACAAATAGAAACATTAAGCCAAGCAGTTTCTAATTTTATATACACACCAAACGAGGCAAGAGCATTATTAGATAAACCAGCTAAACCTGGTGGAGACAAGCTACTTGGAAATGGTGCTAGTATTCCTGTTGAATTAGCAGGATCACAATATACAAATCTTGAAGGAAAGGAGGAAGAAAAACAATGGATGGAAAGGACATTAGAGAAGATACTGACAAAGTTGTTGAAACAGGTGTAATTTGCAAATCAGTAGGAGTTGAAAATCAAGAAGTTACAGACGAAGAACTTAGAAAAATTAACAAATTTACACTAACTCCTTTAAAAGCAGAAGAAGTATTCACATTTAAATTAATAATGGGAGATAATGAATTAGATGATAGAAATTATGAACCATTTAATTTGAATGCTTTAAAAGATTTACAAAAATTATACATTGGGAAAACAATGATAAAAGATCATAGAAGAACAGCAGACAATCAGATTGCAAGAGTATATGACACAGAGTTGCAACAAGATTCAAGTAAAACAACTGGTTCTGGGGAGCTATATACAAAATTAATTGCAAAATGTTATATGGTTAAAACTGAAAAGAATGCAGATTTAATCTCTGAAATAAAAGCAGGAATTAAAAAAGAAGTTTCTACAAGTTGTAAACCAAAACATGCTTTTTGCTCAATTTGTGGTGTAGACAATATGAAAAATTATTGTTCACATTATTGGGGTAAAGAGTATGAAACTCAAAATGGTAAAAAAATATGTTATTTTACACTAGATGGAGCAAAAGAAGCTTATGAAGTATCTTTTGTAGCAGTTCCAGCACAGCCACGAGCAGGAACTACTAAAAATTATGGTGGCACAGAAATTGAAAAAGAAAAAAATAAAAATAATGAAGAAGCGGAAATTGATTTAAAAATCAAAAATCTAGCTTCTTATTTATTTACAGAAAAAGAAAAAATGGAGGGTTAAAAATTATGAATAAAAAAATGAGAGAATTATTAGCAAAAATAGAAGCTAAACAGGAATTAGCAAAAGGATATACAGACGGAGAAAACAAAGATTTAGAAAAAGCAAAGGCAGTTCTAGAAGAAATTGATAAATTAAAAGAAGAATATGAAATTGAAAAAAGAATATTTGAAAATGAAAAAGAATCTGCAAAATTAACTAATGAAGATATTGAAAAAGTAGAGAAAAATATAGCAGATAAAAAAGAAGATAAAGATGAAGAAAAAAGTTCAACAAAGGCTTTTGCAACAGCTGTAAAAAATATGGTAGACAAAACATTAAACGAGGGTGTTGCAGAAAGTGGAGGATATACTGTACCTGAAGATATTGTTACAAAAGTTGAAAGATTAAGAGAAACAAAAGAGTCTCTAATCGATTTAGTTACTGTAAAAAAAGTAAATACAAATAAAGGTCAAGAAACTTTTAAGAAGAGAAGTCAAATAACAGGATTTACATCAATTGGCGAGGGAGGAAAAATTCCTAAAACAGGCAAAATTCAATTCTCAAGAATTAAATGGGAAATTAATAAATACGGAGGATACATGCCAGTTACAAACGAATTACTAGAAGATTCTGACGAAGATATTGAGTCTTTTATGACAGAATGGTTGGCAGATGAATCAAGAGTAACACGTAACAATATAATTTTAGCTGTAATTGCATTAAAAGCTCAAACTAAATTTGAAGGATTAGACGATATCAAAAAAGCATTTAATGTTACATTAGGAAGTACATTTAAACCTACATCAAAATTGATAACAAATGATGATGGATTGCAATACTTAGATACTTTAAAAGACGAAAATGGCAGATATTTATTACAACCAAACCCAGCAAATCCAATGGAACTAAGATTATGTGCTGGTTCAACTATTATTCCAATAAAAACATATTCAAATTCTACTATTCCAACAAAAGGCAATAAAATTCCAATGATTGCTGGAGATTTAAAAGAAGCTATTAAATTCTATGATAGAAGACAAATCTCATTATTAGCATCTCAAGTTGCTAGTGTTGGAACAGGAGACGACACAATAAATGCCTTTGAAGAAGATATGACTTTAATCAGAGGTATCGAAAGAGAAGATGCTGAAATGAGAGATGAAGAAGCATTTGTAAACGGATATGTTAAAATACCTACAACTCCAAGTATTTAGGAGGGATTTAAATGACATACAATGAGTTGAAAAATGTTGATATTACTCAACTGATTGCTCAAACAGATTTGCTTAAATTAGCAAAAGAATGTTTAAGCATTGTGGACAGTTCTACATTAAAAGATAAAGAAATCACAATGCTTATTGAGTCTGCAATTGAAGATTTACAAAGACTAGAAATAGATGTGCAAGAACATATACAAGATAATTTGGTAAAAAATACAATTATAATTTATGTAAAAGCTCATTTTGGAGATGGAGATATAAATAAAAGAATTGAATATTTAAAAAGATATAAATCAAATTTGAGAGAGTTACAATTTTCGGAAGAATATAGAAAGAAAGGGGTAGATAACAATGCGTGATGTTAGTTGCAAGTTGTTATCTACAACTTATAAAAAAAATGACAAAGGCATACAAATTCCTGATGAAACAATAGAAACTGAAATACCAATTATAGACGAAGAAGATATTTATGCTAATGAGTATTATCAAGCTAGTCAGCAAGGATATAAACCAAGTTTAAGACTAATTATAAGTATTTTAAACTATAACAATCAAGAGGAATTAATTTATATGAATACTAAATATTCAATAATTCGCGTTCAAAAAAAAGACGAAGACAAACTCATTCTTGTATGTGAAAGGAAAATAAAAAATGTCTAGTTCTATTAAAATTGAAAATTTAGAAAAAGAAGTAATGAAATACTTAGAAGATTATGTAGAAGACATTGAAGATGATGTAAAAGAAACAACAGATTCCGTAACAAAAGAAGCAAAAGAAAAATTGAAACAGACAAGTCCAAAAAGTGGAATAGCAAGAAACACAAAATATTATAAAGGTTGGGCTGTCAAAAATGGAGCAAAAACAAGAAAAGGAAGTCATAAATATACAAAAGTTATTTGGAATAAGACTAATTATCAGTTAACACATTTGTTAGAATTTGGACATCACAAAAGAGATGGGACAGGTTGGGTAGATGCACAACCACACATAAGGAAAGTAGAAGAAGAATATGGAAGTAAATTTGCAGATTTATTAGATAGAAAAATTAAAAGGAGGTCTAATTAATGAAAAACTTAGATGAACTAGCAAAAAGATGTGAAAAAGAAAATATACAATATGCTTATGGAGTTTTTCAAAAGCCAGTTAGTCCTCCACATCTAATAGCTTTAGAAACAGATACAGACAACTTTATGGCAGACAACCAAGTTTTTAACAGAAAAGGAACAATACAGTTAGATTTAACAATGAATTACATAGATTTTGACTTAATAAACAAAGTCGAAAACAAAATTTTATACGATGTATGTTGGAATAAAACAGATACGACTTATTTGTCAGACGAAAAAATTTGGCAGGTAAGTTATTTTTTTGAAATTTAAAAACAAGGAGGAATTGAAAAATGCCAGATACAAATAATAAAGTCCTTTATGGAATAGAACAATGCTATGTTGCGAAAATTACAGAGACAGACGGTGAAATAAATTATGGAACACCATTTCCTATGCCAGGGGCAGTAGGATTGAATTTTGACCCAGAAGGAGAAGAAACACCTTTTTATGCAGATAATGTCAAATATTTTATTGCAAGTTCTAATCAAGGATATTCTGGAGATTTAGAAATTGCAATGACACCAGAACAGTTTTTAACAGAAATATTAGGCAGACAAAAAGATACAAATGGAGCAATTTTCGAAAATGCTGATGATAAGACAGCAAGATTTGCTCTAATGTTTCAAGGGCAAGGTGATGTAAAAAATAGAAGATGGGTTTTCTTTGACTGTACAGCAACTAGACCAAGTAAAGAAAACAATACAAAAGAAGAATCTATTGAAGTTGGAACAGAAACAATGACAATAACAATGTCTCCAAGAAGTACCGATAAAGCTGTTATGGCCTATATTGAGCCAAATGATACAAATGAAGATGTTTACAACTCATTCTTCACAAAAGTTTATGAAAAAAATGCTCAGGCAAGCGTGTAGGAGGTAAAAATGAAAAAGATAACAATTTGTGAAAAAGAATATCCAATAGATTGTAATGCTTTTACTAGATTCCAGTACAAAAAAGTTTTTGGTACTGGAATTTTTTCAGATATTAAAATTTTAAATCAATTTTCAGATGGACAAAACGATATAAGAAAAAAACTAGAAAAAGAAAATGCAACAGAAGATGAAATACAAAAAGCCATAAATGAAATGATGATGGATAACTTAGATGATTTTATAGATGTTATAGAAAAAATTACCTACATTTTAATATATACAGCTAACCCAGAAATAGAATCATTTGAGAATTGGTTAAAAGAAATTAAAAAAATAGATTTAAGTGCTAGTTGGATTGCTGAGGTAACGGAATTAGCCGTAAATTCATTTTGTTGATAAAGAATTAATAGAAGAAAGTGAAAAAAGAGTAAAAAAAGCTAATGAAGAGCTTGAAGGATTAGATGAACATAGATTCATTGCAAATTGTTTGCAAATAGGTTTAAGAATAAACGATTTAAAAGAATTAGAGTATAAAGATGTAGCAAAAATAATGCTGTGCTTTGTAGAAACAAAGAAAAAACCTAGAAGAGCTACGCAGGCAGATTGGGATAAATTAGCAGGAAGGAGGTAAATATGTCAGGCTCAATTAAAGGAATTATAGTTGAAATCGGACGGAGATACCTCTGGATTGCAGAAAGCTTTAACTAAAGTAAATTCTGCTACTTCTAGTCTATCTAAAGAATTAAGAGGAATAAATACATTACTAAAGTTTGACCCTAAAAATACTGAATTATTAGCACAAAAACAAACCGTTTTAAGTCAAAATATTCAAGAAACTACAAACAAATTGAATCAGTTAAAACAAGCTCAAAAGCTAGCGGATGATACGATAAAAAATGGTGGAACTATTTCTCAAGAAAACTATAGAAATCTTCAAAGAGAAATAATAAATACAGAAAACAAGTTAAAACAATTAAAAGCAGAAGCATCTGATTGGACATCTATTAGCAAATCACTTGATTCATTAAGTAAAAAAACATCAAAAATAGGACAAGGATTTACAAATACAGGAGGAGCATTAACAACTGGAATTACAGTACCAATTCTTGGCTTAACTACTGCTGCAGTAAGTGTTGGAAATAGTTTCGAAAAACAGATGAGTAGAGTACAAGCCATTGCAGGAGCTACAAAAGATGAATTAAAACAATTAACAGATCAAGCTATGGATTTAGGAGCTGAAACATCTTTTAGTGCTACACAGGTTGCAGAAGGGATGGAAAATTTAGCAAGTGCTGGTTTCACAACTCAAGAAATCATGGAAGCTATGCCAGGTCTGTTAGATTTAGCAGCATCTAGTGGAGCAGATTTAGCAACATCTTCTGAGATTGCATCAAGTGCAATAAGAGGTTTCGGATTAGAAGCTAGTAGTAGTGCTCATATAGCTGATGTGTTTGCAGAAGCAGCAGCAAGAACAAATGCACAGACAGAAGATATGGGAGAGGCTATGAAGTACATAGCACCAATTGCGAATACAATGGGGCTAAAAATAGAAGAGGTCGCAGCTGCGATAGGAATTATGTCTGATGCTGGAATAAAAGGAAGTCAAGCAGGTACATCCTTGAGAGGAGCTTTAGTAAGATTAACCAAGCCAACAGACAAAATGCTTGGAGTGATGGAAGATTTAGGAATAAGCTTCTATGATAATGAAGGTAAAATGAAATCTCTTACTGAGATGATTTCTATGTTACAAGAGGCAACAAAAGGACTAACAGATGAACAAAAACAAAACGCACTTACAATTCTGTTTGGAACGGAGTCTCTATCTGGTATGATGTCTCTAATTAACAGAGGTTCAGAAGATTTAGCTGACATGACTAAATCTTTTGAAGATTGTGATGGAGCAGCACAGAATATGGCAGATACAATGCTAGACAACACAGCTGGATCTATCGAGGAAATGACAGGAGCCATAGAAAGCTTAGCAATTAAGGTTCAGCAAATGTTAGCACCTTATATAACAAAAGCTGCTAATAAAATTCAAGAATTAATTAATAAATTTATGGAATTACCAGAAAGTACTCAAAAAACAATTTTGGCTATTGCGGGAATTGCTGCTCTTTTAGGACCTATTTTACTTATTATAGGACAAGTTATAAATTCAATCAGTATAATAAGTGGTGCACTAAGCACATTTTCTGCTTGGATAGCAAATACAAGTGCAGGACTAACTGGATTTTCCAAAATTTTAACAACCTTAACAGGACCTGTTGGAATAGTTATTGGAGTAATTACGTCTTTAATTGTAGTATTTACATATTTATATAATACTAATGAGCAATTCAGATTAAAAGCACAAGAAACATGGAATAATATAGTAGCTTTGTTCCAAAATACAGTAATGCCAGTTATTCAAAATTTAGGAAATTTAGTCATGAGTGTAGTGAACACAGTAATATCTATTTTACAACAGCTATGGAGTTTTGTAGAGCCATTCTTTACTGAAATGTTTACATGGCTAATGGATTTTTGGAATAATACAGGTTCAAAAATATTTGAAAATGTAATGGGATTTGTAAATGGATTAATAGATTTAGTATCTATGATTTGGAATAATGTTATATCTCCAATAATCAATTTTTTAGTTCAAAATTTACAGCCAGTTTTTAGCATAGGTTTTAGCGTAATGTCTGAAGTAGTCCAAAATTTTGGGAACACAATAGGCTCAATAATACAATCCGTGACAGGAATATTAAAAGGATTAATAGATTTCATTACAGGTGTGTTTAGCGGAAATTGGGAAAAAGCTTGGAATGGAATAAAAAATATATTTTCAAATATTGTTTCTGGTCTTGGAAATATAATAAAAACACCTATAAATTCAATAATTTCTGGAATTAATGGATTTATAAAAGGATTAAATAAAATCAAAATCCCAGACTGGGTTCCAGGAGTTGGTGGAAAAGGAATAAATATTCCACAAATTCCTAAATTAGCAAAAGGTGGAATTGTTGATAAAGCAACTTTAGCTTTAATTGGAGAGGGTAATGCTTCAGAAGCAGTAATTCCACTAGATAGAACTTTGACTAAATATATGGCAGAAGCATTAAGACAAGCTCGGAGCTAGCAATTCTATAACAGTTAATTTTTATCCACAACAAATGACAGAATCAGAATTAGATACAGCATTTGATTACATAAATAGAAAATTTGGATTACAATATTAAAAATTTTACAATAATTGACAAAAAAATATTTTTAATATATAATCTTCATATAAAATAATGAAAGGGGGAAGATTATATATGTCAAATCAATCAGAAAAAGCAGAGGATAAAAAACCATTATACAAGAAATGGTGGTTTTGGACTATTATAGTTATTGTTGTAATAGTGATAGCAGGAAGCAATAGTGATAATAACACACCCACAAATTCACCAAACACACAAGTATCTACAAACGGACAAAGTGATACAGAAAACACATTAGATACAAATATTGTTGAAAAAAAAGAAGTAGAAGTTATTGATTTTAGTACAATGTCAAAAGAAGACATACAAAATTGGTGTACAAGCAATAACATAGATTGCGATATTAAAAATCAATACTCAGACACAATTCCTGTTGATGGTTTTGTTAGTCAAAATCCACAAGCAAATACCAAAATCTATGAGGAAGACAAAGTAACAATAACATATTCTTTAGGTAAAGAACCAACTTTAGGAGAAAGGAATGCATTGGCTAAGGCTAACGATTACTTAGATTTTTCAGCATTCTCTTATACAGGATTAATTGATCAACTTGAATATGAGGGTTTTACAAAAGAGGAAGCTACTTATGGAGCAGACAATTGTGGAGCCGATTGGAATGAACAAGCTGCCAAAAAAGCTCAACAATATATGGATTATTCATCTTTTTCAAAAAGTAGATTAATTGACCAGCTTGAATATGAGGGCTTTACAACTGAACAAGCACAATATGGAGCTGCAGCAGTAGGCTATTAAAATATAAATAAACAAAAAACACATTACAGAAAAGTAGTGTGTTTTTATTTTGGAGGAAATAATGGTCAGAGAATTTAAATTAATTAACGAAAAAGGACAAGAATATTCTTTAATGGACATATATAATTATTGTTTTTTAAGTGATCCAGATGGGTTAGGATATTCATATTCTACAGAATATGAACAACTTGGAAATACATTTGTAACTAAGTTAAGGAAGTTTGAGCAAGGGAAAATTTCTGGAATTGCTAATTTTTTAAATTATGATAATTATAAAAAGCTAGTTGATTTCATAGAATCTTCTGAAAATTTAAGAATTTCTTATAAAATTCCCTTTAAAACTGGAGCTAAAGAATATTTTAAGGATGTTCAAATTCAAAATTTATCAAAAACACAAATGCAAACGAATGGAATAATATCGGAGACAATCACTTTTGATTGTCTTTCTTTATGGTATGAAACAAATACTGTTATATATTCAATAGTTCCACAAACAAACGAAATTAGATGGGATTTTAAATGGGATAGTAGATTTACAGATTATAATAGCAGAAATCTTCAATATATTAATCAAGGGCACGTTGAAGCACCGATTCGTGTTGAAATTGATGGGCAAGTAGTGAATCCACAAATAGAGCTTTATGTTGAAGGAGAGCTTTATCAAAAAGTTAAAATAAATACAACAATAAATTCTTATGAAAAACTTTTGTATGATACAAGAGAAAATCAATTTTCTATAAATAAACAAAATACAGATGGAACAATAGAAAGCTTATTTAGTTTAGATTATATTGATTTTGAAAATGATAATGTTATAAGACTTCCAAAAAATAAGTCTTGCGAATTAAAGCTTACAGCAGACAATGAAGTATTAAATGCTCAAATAACCATATATCCTCGTTATAAAGCTGTATAGGAGGGCTAGCTATGAAAAATCAATTGTCGGTAAAGTTTAATAATCAAGATTATATTGTAGAATATAATCAACAAAGTGGATATTATGAATTGGAATTAAAAGCTCCAGATGTTGGAGGTATATATACAGCAAATATAAATTTTACAGATTTATTTGAACAAGAGTATGAAGATAGTTTAGCGGTTCAAATTTTTGCAAAAGAACCAGTTAAAATTGAAACTAATAAAGTTTTTATGTGGATTTTTGATTATAAAGATTTTACAGTAAAAGATATAGTAGAAATATCAAATTATGATATTAATATTGATGAAGAACTTAATGCAAATTCATCAATAAAAGTTCTAAAGAAAACTACTGCAAAATCAAGAGATATTGTAGCAATAAAAAAGAATAACATAATAGTGTATTGGGGAATTGTAGACAATATTCAAAATACAGATGGTCAAAATTTGTATGAATATACATTAAAATATATAACAAATTTATTTAATCAAAAGATTATTTTAGAAAATGAAAATCTAATAAGAACAACAGGAGTAGAAGATTTTATAGCTAATGCAATTACAAACAACTTTATTTTAAACACAGATACTTTTGTAAATTTAACATATTTACAAATAATTATTAAAACACATACTAAAAAACAAACTTCTGTGTCAAATGTAGAAAATAACATTTTTAATTTACATACTTGGATGACCAACTGTACACAATTATATGATGTTGTGTACAGTTTTTCAATTAAAAATAAGAAGTTTGTAATAACAATTGAAATAAAAGAAAAAACAAAAGAATTAATTGATGTTAATGCACAACCAATTTCTAATTATACAGAAGTGTTTCAAACAGATGTAGTAAGCAAAGTAACAGTATTATATGATAAAGTAGCAGAAACAGAAAATAAAGGCAAATATACTCTTTATTTGCTGAATGACAGAACAACAACGACTGACATGAATAATGCTAACAGAGCAGATGGAAAGATTGAAACTACTTATACAGAAAATTATGAAGATGCACAACAGGCAGCATTAGATATAATGAAGTCAAATTCTTATAATCATAATATAACATTTTCTTATTATAATCGTTATATTCCTGTTGGCACGCCAATTGCAATTAAAACAAAAGAGTCTCTAATATTTAATACATATATTTCTGCTATAAAAATAACACAAAGTAAATTTTATGAATATACTTGTGGAAATATTCGAATTAATTTTATTAGTAAATTAAAAAAGGAAAGGAATAAATAAATATGTTAAAAGGACATGTTTTTGCAAAGCAAATATTTGGAAATCAAATATTTGCTTTATTTATTAACACATTTTTAAACGGTAAAAATGGTATTAGTAATAATTATAGAAATAGTATGCAAGTAACATATAGTGGCTCTACTGTAACGATAAATAGTGGGGTAGTATGCATACAAGGAAGATTTGTCGAAGAAGATACAAACACACCTATTTCTGCAGGAACAAATAATTCTTATTGTAAATTAGTTATAGAAATTGATTTAGATAAAGAAAATACAGAGAGTGAATTAAATCAAGTGGCTTATAAAATTATAAAAAGTACAAGTAGTTATCCAAATTTAACGCAACAAGATATAGTAAACAATAATTCTGGAATTTATCAGTATGAATTAGCTAGATTTAGGACTTCCGCAAGTGGTATAACAGATTTTCAAGACATGAGAACATTTTTAGATTTTGACAGTATTTATGCTGAAATAGAACAACACATACAAGATATAGATAGTGGAGCACCTTTCATAAAAAAATCTGATATAGCAATTATTCAAGGTAATATAAATTCTTCTGATACAAGTGTTGCTATAAATTATCCTAATGGATTTAATTATCAAAATTCTGTAATACTGTCTGTTGTTGCAGGGCAAGACAATATTGCATTGTCAACAACAACAAATAAACAAACAGTACCACCAGGTTGTACAGATTTGCGTGTTGTGCTACAATCAAAAAATATTGTAATAGAACGAACAAAATCTACTCTAACGCCTTCATCTAATACATTATACAAACTAGTATTATTAAAAACTAGTGAGGAGATGTTTAAATAATGAGTAATAAAATAATAGAAACAGTAATAGAACCGTCTAAAGTTGTAGTCGGTTCTATTTTTAAGATTAAGATAAAAGCAATAAGATATGCAACTTATGTAGAATTAAAAACAAAACAGAAAACTTATAACGATTTAAAGTCTTTTACATACAAAGACTTGAAAGGAGCATAAAATGGCAGAAACTAAAAATGGTATAAAATATCCCGACAATTATGATTCTGTAGCAGATATTCCAAAAGATTTAAAAGAAATGGCAGAAAGTACAGATGCTGCGATTGAAAAAAGAGTAGAAAAAGTAGAAGGACAAGGCTTAAGTGAATATAACTTTAGTAAAGAATATAAAGAAAAACTAGATGAGCTAAACAACTATGATGATACAAAAATTAAACAAGATATAAAAGATATAAAAGATGAACAAAAAACACAAAATGAAGATATAGCTACACTAAAAGCACAAAAAGAAGCACTAGAAAAAGAAGTAAATAGCCTAAGAGAAGACAATAGATTAAATACTTTAACAGAAGATAACGAAGGAGAATTAGTACATATAGATAACAGCACTGGAGCTAGATTTAACAGTTTAGAAATAGAGGGAAATGAGAAGCAAGATACTAGAGAGGGATATAACTTGGTTAATCCATTGGCTAAAAAAAATGTTGGCAATAACGGAGTAACAGTGGATTTTAAAGAAGATGGTTCAATTGTTTTTAATGGAACTTCTAATGGATTAGGAGCATGGCTAATAAGTGATGATATAAATTACGAACCTGGCGAAAAATACACGATGATTGTTGATATTATAAAAGGGACAGTAACAAATTCTAAATTTGGATGGGGGATATTAATATATCCTTATGTCTCTGAAAATGCAATTAAAATTTTAGATACTAGTTCTGGACGAATAACTAAATCTTTTACATTTCCATCTGACACAGAAATAAGTCAAAAAAATATATATTTATGGTTTGGAGAAACTGAGGAAGGAGCAACGTTTGATGATTTTACAATAAAAATAATGATTGTAAAAGGAGAAAATGTTGTAGATAAAGAGTTTGAACTATATGGTGCTATGCCATCTTTTGATTATCCTAGCGAAGTAAAATGTGTTGGAGATAACATAAATATATTTGACGGAGAAACAGAACTTGGAGGATTTAATGGAGGA
>CALXJV010000027.1 GCA_944388715.1 uncultured Clostridia bacterium | reverse complement strand
ATTATTTTACCTTTATTTTTCAAATCTATTCTATCAAAAAATTTTTTGTTAATCAATAGTTTTTTTGAATTGCACTTTGATTCGTAATAAAATGGAAAAAGAACCAAGTCATCACTTAGTTCCTTTTTTTCTACATACCTGTTACAGGTAATATCTTAGGAGTACTTACACTTGTATAATCAACTTCTTTTTCATCACTAGTTTTTTCTATAGTAGGCTCATCTTCTTTATTATTATTAACTGTTACTGTAAATTCTTCATTTAAAGCTATTTCTACTTCTATCAATTTTTCATATAATTCATATCCACTAATGGTTTTAGTTTCTTTAACATAATATTTTCCAGGAAGTAAATTATCAATTGTAATCATCCCATTTTTATCTGTTTGCAAATTTGTATATAATACATTTTTGTTCTCATCTAATAATTGGAATTGTACTCCTTCTAATTTTTCTTTTGTTTCACTATCTTGTTTTACAATTAATATTCTTGTCTCATTTTTACCATATTTATCATTTGTTTCTCCGATTCCATCTTCATATGTTTCTGCTGTTAAGGCATAATCCTGCAAATTAGAGCTACTTGCTCTACCATATAAAATTGGCTTTGTTTGTACTTTGGTTTCTATACTTATTTTTAAATTTTTATCTTCTTTCATGCTTTTTATTGGAACTAATATTTTGAATGTCTCATTAGGTGCAAATTCTTGTTTTTCATTATTATTTTCATCTGTTATTCTTAAATCTTCAATAATTTGTCCTTTATCATCTGTTACTTTTACTTTATAATTATTTATTGTTGCATTTGAGCTCACATTATACTTTTTGGATACATAATTTAAATCTATACTATCTTGTTCCCAATGTTCTTGTAATCTGTTTATATCTACTCTATTAGAAATTTGCATTTCTGTAGAGTTATTTGCATCATTTACAATTTTGTGTAAAGCATTTAAAGTTCTTACTCCTGCTTCTCCTATTGGTTGATAATCACTTAATTGATTACCATGAATGTATGTATAAACTGCTTGTTTGGTAGCTGTAAATGCTTCTTCTCTATTTGCTACTCCAAGTTCTTCTATAGTTTTATAAGGATATCCATTAATCAAAATTCTCCATAATTTAACATCACTTATTGCATTTTCAACTGAAACTGAGTATGAAGGATTTGATGCAGATACTCCTGTCTTAGTTTTATCTAAACAGTATGCTGGGTATGTAACTCCATTATCATTATATTCTGCATAATATGTTATTACTATACTACCTTTGTATTTTAATAATTGACCACAATCTGCTACTGATTGGATATTTGCTGTATCTAAATTACTTGCTGTTACTGAATTTATTAAACTAAAGAAATTCATTAAAATTAAAGCTATCATTATGAATAATATTTTTGCCACTTTTTTTATTTTATACAAATTATTTTCACATCCTTTATTTTATTTCTATTCCTTGTACACATCTTCTGTATTCTGGTTGATTTTCCACACATGTTATTAATGTTATCATATTTTCTTCTGTATCTTGTAAATTACTCCAATCTGTATTTTTTATAATCTCATGTTTTGTTATTTCATAAGTTTTTTCTATATTTTTATACTTATATTTAATTTCATCTCCTACCTTTAGTTCTTTTACTCTGTTAAAATAATTATTTTTATATCCTCGATTGTGGGCTGCCAAACCTACATTTCCTTCATCTTTTGAGGTTTCTACAAAATGTCCTACATAATCTTCCATTACACTTTGAGTAGTTCCTTCCTGTATTGGCGCTTTAAGTGATATCTTCTCTATTTCTATATACCACTCGTTTTCGTCATTTCTTTCCTGTGAAATTGTTGCATCATTTTCTTCTAAAATTATTACATTATCTTCTACTAAGTTGCTTGAATTAAATGTTTCATTTTGATTTGAATTTTCTTCTGATACAAAATCCGCTTTGAACTTGACCTTATTAATAGAAAAGTCTACTTTATAGATAAAAAAATTTATAAATATGTAAATAATTATGGAAATAATTATAGAAATTATATTGATAAATTTACTAGTATAGATTAAAATTGGACATTCTCTCCTTATCATTTGGTTTTAGTTAGATTTAATTCGCTTTACTTGAAACAATCTTTTGAATTAATTTTTGATTTGCAAACCTTTAAATTCTTAAGATTTCTCTTAGATTCCAAATATACATAACATGTTACTGATATTATATTAATACATTTTTTTCCATTTGTAAACATTTTTTGGGAATTTTTTTAAACTTTTCATCGCAAAATTCGACATTTGGAACATTGGGGACGTGTCAAAATGGACAAATCAATATCCAATAATGCTACTATAGGGGATATATATAATATAAAAAAATGAACGATTTTGCGTATCTAAATTTGAATTAGAAATTTTTAAAAAACAAGATGTGTGATATGCACGGTACTCTCGGAACGAGAGGGTCTGAGTGCAAGAACACATCTTTTTCTTTTAGAATTTCTTTGAAAATTTAGCTTATACAAAATTGTGAATGATTTTATATTATATATATCCCCTATAGTCTTGGATATTGACCTGTCCCTTTTGACCATTTTTTGTCCATTTTGACACGTCCCTATTATACCTATTATATTTTTAAATCTAAATCAAAGTAAAATTCAACACCGTTATCTTTATTTACAACACCATAAGCATTTTTGTAATTACTCATAATTGCTTTTACAAAAGATAATCCTATTCCTGTTCCACCATCTGCTCTATTTCTTGATTCATCTACTTTATAGAACCTGTTCCAAATTCGTGTTAAATCTTCTTCCTTGATGTTAATACCTGTATTAAATACTTTAATTCTTACTTTATTTTTTTCAATATTAACTATATTTTCTATAGAAATACGTTTTTCTCCGTTTATTTCTTCAACATGTTTAATTGCATTTGTTAAATAATTTGTTATTACTTGTTCAATATAAAAGTCATCTGCTATTACATTTATTTCTTCTGGTGAGTTTAACATTACTTCTACACCTTTTTCCTCTAGCATTACCTTTGATTTTCTAATAACTTCTTTTTCCAATTCTACTATATTAAATTCAGTATCTGTAAATTCTCTTTTACCATATTCTAGTTTCATTAATTCTAACAATTGTTTTACTAATTTATCCATTTTATTAGTTTCATCTAAAATAACTTCTGCATAGAATTTTCTATTTTCATCATCTGTGTTTACATTTTCTAATAATCCTTCACTATATCCCTGAATCAATGCTATTGGCGTTTTTAATTCATGTGATACATCTGATATAAAGCTTTTTCTCATTTCATCAATTTTTGATTTTTCTTCTATATCTTTTTCTAGTTCTATATTTGTATTTCTTAATTGTTTTATAGTTTTTTCTAGTTTATCTGACATTAGGTTGATACTTTTTCCTAGATTGTTTATTTCATCATCTGCATCTGTTATTCTATATTTGTGGCTGAAATCTAGATTTGCCATATTTCTTGCTATTGCATTTAATTCTAATATTGGCTCTGTAAATTTTTTACTTACAAATGATACTACAACTGCTGATATCAAAATTGTAAACCCTGCAATCAAATATAAGAAGTTGTTTGATATTTTTACACTTTCTTCTATTGATGATACTGGTATTCTTATATATAATAAGTATCCATTATCTAATTTTGCTGATAATAAGATATATGAAATTCCAGTTTTATTGTCTCTTAGTTTTCTAATCATATAATTATCACTTTCTTCTATTAATTCACCAGCATTTAGAGCATTTGTCATCGCATTCATTTGACCAAATGTTGATAAAAAGTCTTTATTTGATGTAAATACATTTATGTTTTCGTCATCTTTTATTAAGATGTCAAAATTGTTATTTACAGCAAGTTTCTCTAATTCTGAATTAATATCTATGTCTGTTGGTGAATTGTAATAATTATTTATTGCAGAATATACATCTTTTAAATCTTTGGTTTTACTATATAAATAGAATTGTCCAAATACTAAATTATTTAACAATATCAAAAAAACTATTAGCAAAATAATAATTAATGATACCATCAAAAATAATTTTACTCTTACTGATTTTAGTGCATTTTTTATTTTTCCCATTTTTATTACCATCCTTAGGTAAATATTACTTTACCTCAAATTTATATCCTACACCTCTCATTGTTTGAATATATTTGCCTTTTTTTCCTAATTTATGCCTTATTTTTTTGATATGACTATCTATTGTTCTTGAATCACCATAATAGTCATAATTCCATACATTATTTAGTATTTTATCTCTTGATAATGCTATATTTTCATTTTCTACTAAATATGTTAAAAGTTCATATTCTCTTAAACTTAGTTCTATTGCTTTTCCATCTACTTTTACTGTTCTTCCTTCTTTGTCTATTTCTATTCCGCCATAATCTTTGATTTCCTTTTCATCTTTATTAGTTCTTTTTAAAATGGCTTCTACACGTGCTACTAATATTTTAGGACTAAAAGGTTTTGAAATATATTCATCTACACCTAATTCAAACCCAAATAACTCATCCTGTTCTTCTCCTCTAGCTGTTAACATGATTATTGGCACTTTTGATTCTTGTCTTATTTGTCTTAAAACTGACCAACCATCTAATTTTGGCATCATGACATCTAATAATATAAGACTAATTTTATTTTTGTTTTCCTCAAATACTTCTAACCCTTTTTCTCCATCTTCTGCTTCTAATATACTATATCCTTTGGCTACTAAAAAGTCTTTGATAAGTTTTCTCATTCTTAGTTCATCATCAACAATTAAAATACAGTTGTTAAGCATAATATATCACTCCTATTTTTTATTACATTTATTATATATTATACACAGGTATTATGTCTATATTGTGAACAAAAATTTATTTATTAAAAATTTAAATTGGTGTGATTAAGTTAAAGAATAGTAAAAGATGATGTACTAGTGGGGGAATATATAATATAAAAACATGAACGATTTTGCGTATCTAAATTTGAATTAGAAATTCTTAAAGAAAAAAATGTGTGAATTGCACGGTACTCTCGGCACGAGAGGGTCTGAGTGCATGAACACATCTTTTTCTTTTAGAATTTCTGTGAAAATTTAGCTTATACAAAATTGTGAATGCTTTTTATATTATATATTCCCCCACTATGGCATCATCCTCTTTTATTAACGCTTAACTTAATACCTTTAAAAACTAGTTTAACAATTAACATATCTATTAATAAATTTTTAATTCTTTACATATACAGTCTTTGTATCATAAGCTAGTTCTACTTTTTCTTCATTTAAAATCTTCATTATTTTAATATTTATATCTTCCACTTCTTTTAAATAGCTAGCATAATCAACTGAATTTGTATACGTATATATTAATATATTTATGCCATTATCTGTTATTTGGTCAAAACGTACAATAATTGAATCATCAAAAACACTTTCTCTTTCTTGTAGCATTTTTTCAATTCTTGTTTTTAATAATTGTAGTTTTTCTAATGGAGTATCAATTTCTACACATAAATTTGTTTTATATCTTCTCTTTTCCATTTTACTCCAATTTGTTACAGAAGCATCTGCAATTTTTGCATTTGGTATATTAACCAATGAATTTTCAAATGTTCTTACCCTAGTTGTCCTAAAAGTTATATCTTCTATTGTACCTTCATAAGCGTCCATTTCAATCCAATCGCCAACAGCAAATGGCTTGTCTATGAATATTACCAGTCCTCCAAATAGATTTTTGGCAGTGTCTTGTGCTGCAAGAGTTACAATAACTCCTCCTAAACCTAAACCTGCTACTAAGCCTGTTAAATTTATTTCTAATATTGCTAATACTAAAAAGATTGCTATAATATATATTAGAACCCTTGCAATTTTTAGAACAAATTCAAATACAGTATCATCCATTTTATGTTCTAATCTTCTTTTCATTTTCTTTCCTAAAGTAGATTTTGATGTTAGGCTATTTGCTAAACCATAAGCAATTTCTAGAACACTTATTATTTTGAATGCTTTTGTTACTATATCCATTATTCTATTGTCTATCTGTAATGGTACTCTTAAAAATACAATTGCTAAATATATACCTAGTATAATGAAAAATATTTTTAATGGTCTGAAAAAAGCACTTTCTTTTATTTCTTTAGCTTTTTTGCTTTTTATCTTAAATACTCTAATAATCATATAGGAAAATGTTCCACTTAATATTCTAAAAAATACAATAATTCCTAGAGCAATTATAATATCTATAATTTGTATTGATGTTATTTTTGTCCAAAAATCAGCTAATTGTTCCATATTTTCCTCCAATATTAATCTATTATTTTCGATTTAATTGGAAAAGAATTAAATTTTGGCAAGGAAAATTTTATTTAAAAGGCAAGGGCGCATACTTTTGTATGTAACCGCGTTTTAAATGAAATTTGACATAGCCAAAATTGTAATTATTTTTCAATTTATCCCATATAATCTCTAAGTTTCTTACTCCTACTTGGATGTCTTAATTTTCTTAGTGCTTTTGCTTCTATTTGTCTTATTCTTTCTCTTGTTACTTGGAACTCTCTTCCTACTTCTTCTAATGTTCTTGATTTTCCATCTTCTAGTCCAAATCTCAATTTTAATACTTTTGCTTCTCTTGGAGTTAATGTGTTCATTACTTCTTCTAATTGTTCTCTAAGCATTGTATATGCTGCTGAATCTTGTGGAGCTGGTGAATCATCATCTTGTATAAAGTCTCCTAAATGGCTGTCATCCTCTTCTCCTATTGGTGTTTCTAAAGATACTGGATCTTGTGCAATTTTTTGTATTTCTACAACTTTTTCTACTGGTATTTCCATTTCTTTTGCTATTTCTTCTGGGGTTGGTTCTCTTCCCATTTGTTGTAATAGATGTCTAGATGTTCTAATTAATTTATTTATTGTTTCTACCATATGAACTGGTATTCTTATTGTTCTTGCTTGGTCTGCAATTGCTCTTGTTATTGCTTGTCTAATCCACCAAGTTGCATAAGTACTAAATTTGAATCCTTTTGTATAATCAAATTTTTCTACAGCTTTTATTAATCCCATATTTCCTTCTTGGATTAAGTCTAAAAATAACATTCCTCTTCCAACATATTTTTTTGCAATACTTACAACTAATCTTAAATTTGATTCTGCTAATTTTTGTTTTGCTTCTTCATCACCTGTTAGTATTCTTTTTGCTAAATCTAATTCTTCATCAAAAGTTAATAAAGGTATTCTTCCTATTTCTCTTAGATACATTCTTACTGGGTCATCAACATTTATTCCTTCATAACTTGTATCTGTTATTTCATCTAATTTTAAATCTTCTACTTCTTTTAAATCTTCGATATCTGGTTCTTCATCCATATCATCTTGTAATAAATCCACACCTAGTTCTTCAAATGCATCAAAAACTTTGTCTATCTGATCTGGATTTACATCGTCTAATTCAGAAGCTAAATCTCCATATGTTATTTTTCCTTTTTCTTTTGCTTTTTTTAGTATATTATTTACTTTTTCTTGTTTTAATTTTTTTGTTTCTTCTGTTTCTTCATCGTTTTTATGTTCTTTTTCATTTACTTTTTTGATTTTTTCTTTTAATTTTTCTGTCTTATTTTCTTTTCCTGTTTGTTCTACTAATTCTTCTTTTAGATTTTCTTCTTTCTTACTTGCCATTTTTTATATCCTCCTTTTTTACTATAACAAACCTTGTTTTTAGATTTGTTAATTTGGATTATAGGAATTAATTATAAACCTTAAATTTATTTTCAAACTATATTCCTACAATTTAAATAATTGCTCTACAATTTATTTTTTTGGGGGGACACAACAATTTGCATATTATTAGTAAATATAATTAAATAATTATACATAAATTTTACGTAGAAATATTCATATATTTATTATAAATTAGTAATAGCCCCTTATTTAATTTTTGATAACTTATAAATTATATCATTTAACTCGTTTTCTAATTCTTTTTGATTTTCTTGTCCATTTTGATTTTCTAATAATTCTAAAATTTCATATTTTCTTTCTTCTAGTTTTTCTTTTTCATAAGTTTGTATAATATCATCTATTGCTTTTTCTACATCATCAATTCCATAATCTTCTGCCATTATCATCGTTATATGATTTTGTTCATCTTCTGGCAAATTATCAATTATACTATTTATATTACTATTTCCATTTTCAAACTCTTCATACAATTTTCTTGCAATCTTATTATCTATATCATATTTAAAGTCTTCTATTTTTATATTTTGTTTTATTATTTGATATATGTTAATATCACCTAAAAGTAAAATTGCTAAAATAGTATTTTCTCTTTTTTTAGTTGATTCTGAAACCTCAGCCAATTCGTTTTTCTCTATATGCTTAATAACTGGTCTTGCTTTATTTAATACTTTTTCATCTTTGCTATCTCTATATCGCATTTTATTTACTTCTGCATATATTGCTTCTTTTGAGACATCATATTCTTTGGCGATTTTTTCTATATATATTTCTTTTTCCATATTGTTTTCTATTTTAGAAATTATTTTTGCAATTTCATTTAAAAACTTTATTTTATCATTTGTGTTTTCTAAATTTAATGACTGTCTTAATATTTTCACTTTAAATTCTATCACAGAAATCGCTTTGTCAACTAAATTTTGAAATCTTGCATTTCCATATTTGATAACAAATTCATCTGGGTCTTTTGCCCCTTCCATTTGCAAAACTCTTATGTCACAACCCATATTTTGTAATATTTCCATAGCTCTAACTTTGGCAGTTTGTCCAGCTTCATCTGAATCATAACTTAATACAATTTGTTCTGTATTATTTCTTAATAAATAACCTTGTTGCTGTGTTAATGCTGTTCCTAGAGATGCAACCACATTGTGTATTCCTCTTTGGTGAAGTGATATTACATCCATGTATCCTTCTACAATTAATAATCTTTTTTTGATATCATACTTTTTGGCGACATTTAGTCCAAATAGATGTCTACCTTTACTATAGACGACATTTTCTGGAGAATTTATGTATTTAGGTTTTGAATCATCTAGAACTCTTCCTCCAAAAGCTATTACTCTTCCTCTTACATCACATATTGGAAACATTAGCCTATTTCTATATCTGTCTATAAATTGACCTCTTTCATTTTTATTTACTAAGCCAGACTCTAAAATTTCCCTTTCTCCAAATCCTTGTTTTTTTAGTTCTTGATATAATTCATCAAATTTTCCTGAAAAACCTATCTGAAATGATTTTAAAGTTTCATTTGATAATTTTCTTTTCTTAATATATTCTTGAGCAATTTTAGACTCTGGTTTATATAAATTTTCATGATAGTATTTTGCTGTAAATTCATTTACTTTATATACTTTTGCTTTTAACTCTTCTCTTGCGGAATCCATATTATTTTCTAGTGTTGGTAATTGTATATTTGATCTTTCTGCTAATTGTTGGACTGCTTCTACAAAGTTTATCCCTTCAATCTTTGTTAAAAATGTGAAAACATTTCCTCCTACTCCACATCCAAAGCAGTGAAATATTTGCTTTTCTGGAGATACTGAAAATGATGGTGATTTTTCATTATGAAATGGGCATAATCCAAAATAGTTTCTTCCGCTTCTTTTTAGTCTTACATATTGTGATATGACATCTACTATATCATTTGTCTGCCTAACTTCATCAATGATTTCATCACTATATCTTGCCATTTTCTTACTTCACCTCCTAAAATATTTCACATAACTATACATAATTATATTATTCGACGTATTTTACATAAATCCTTCTATTTTGCAAAAAAAAATAAAGACAATCCCCATCTAACTCGGACTGTCTTCAACCATTAATTTAACAACATAATTTTACTGTCTAATTTGTTTACAATTTTTGCATAGTTTACTAATTCTTTTGATGTTTTCTTATCTACTTCTTTTTCACTTTTATATTTCATCTTATGTTCTAAACTAGCCCAAAAATCCATTGCTAATGTTCTTATTTGTATTTCTACTTTTACATATATTATTTGTTTAGATAAAGTAACTGGAACTTCTACTATCATATGATAACTGGAATATCCACTTTCTTTTGGATAATTAACATAGTCTTTTTCTTCTTCTATATTTATTCCCGGCACTTTTTCTATTAGGTTTCTTATTTTAAATATGTCATCTTTTAATTGGCATATTATTCTTACTCCTGCTATATCATTGATGTTTTCTATCATTTCTTTGTATGTAAGTTCATAGCCTTTTTTGTTCATTTTGTTTAAAATACTTGCAGGTTCTTTTATTCTTGTATTTACATGGTCTATTAAATCATAATTATAAAATACTTTGAATTCTTTTTGCAAAATACTTATTTTTGTTTCTAGTTCTTCAATTGCCATTTCATATATTGTCATTATTTTTTCAAATGTATTTGTTTTTTCCTCTATTTTTTCATCATAACTTAAAAAGTTTTTCATTTCCACAATCCCTAATTCTTTTCCCTTACTTTTTTTCATATCACATCACTACTCCTTATATGATATTTCTTTTTCTTCCTCTTTAGTATATGCATATATTATCTATTTATTGTTTCCAAAAAATATTAGAATTGTGTTTTTTTTATGAATTAATATAAAGATAGTTATTTTAATATATGAAATGCACATTTTTGAAAACGAATTTCGTAATTTTTACTTTATATTGCATAATTTTAAATATTTATATTGTTTTTTAATTTAATATTTTAGCATATAACTAATATTTATTTATAACATATATTCATCATCTTCACCCGGACTTGTAGGATTTTGTCCTTGTGTTTGTGAATTATTTTCTGAACCTTGTAACTTTTCTTCTGAATCTACTGTAGTAGTTTCTTCACTTCCTTTTATATCTTCGCCCTCCTTTCTTTTTGATTCACTTTTATTATTTTCTCTTCGCGTAACAGATTTATTTATTATTTCTAAATATTTTGTTCTTTCTTTTGCTCTTTTCTTACTTAAAGAATCTACAAGTCCTGATTCTATACATTGTACCACTGTATCCATTTCTTTTGGACTTAACTGAGCCAATATTGAAAGATATCTTTTTCCCTGACTTTCTGGTAATTCCCTTATTCCTTCTATAAATTGCTCTACTTTATATTCATCATGTTCTCTTCTTTGTAGTCTATCTTTTATATTTCCTCTTGCCAGTGCTGTTAAACATGGATTATATTTATTTAAACAATCTAAATATTTTTCAATTTCTTTTTCTGAAAGTTCTCCTAAATCTGTTGGAGCAAACAATTCAATCGAACTTCCCATTCTATTTGCTTCAGCACTAACCTCTTTAGCTATTCTATCTAAAAATGTATTTGTAACACTTTCTATATCAAACTTATTTTCTTCATCATCATCTAATAAATCAGTATATTCTTCTTCTATTCTTTGAGGCATTTTTTCTTTCATCATTTCATCTAGCGGAATTATTTTTTCCATTGGATATATATTCATTGCTCCATTAAGTTCATGATACATAATGGCAAAATTTTTAGCAATTAATTTATATAATTCATTATCTGTTCTCTCTGTCCTTTGAACTTCTCCTAATGCTATTTCCAACTTTTCTGGCAGAACCTTTAAATCTTCTAATGTTTTTAAATTATTATATATTTTTCTAAAAGTTGTACAATCTGCTTCTTCTTTAGTTTTTTCATCATCTATAGTAGCATTTAATTTTACTCTTTGTGATACTGACATTGTTGTTTCTTTTAATACATGTAAAGTTGGTTTATCTGATGCTTGTTCTGCTAGCGCTTTTGCAACATCATCTGAAACTTCAGATGAATCTGTTGCGTCTATAGTAGCTCTATCTACTGCCTCTTGTGAAATCGCATCAGACTCTGCTACTTTTTCTACTATTTCGCTTAAATATTCTGGATTTTCTTCCAATATCTTTATAATTCTATCTGCTTGTTGTTGTATTGTTAAATCTTTATTTTGTATTGGATCAATTACTTCTTCTTGAACTAATTCTTCTGGTCCTTTTTCTTCAACCTCAGTTTTTTCTTTATTTCCCAAAAATTTTTCTTGAAAATTTCTACCTAAATCTTTTATTCCCATATTTCATATCATCCTTTCTAGACTCTTAATGATTTCACTTTCATGAATTATATATTAATTACTTATAGCGTTATTTTTTTGTTATAACAATTGCTGACATAGAAAAACCAAGCTTTTCTACATCAGCAACCCCTTTTATTTTCCATAATAACTATCTAATAGTATTTGCTTTATTTCAGATACTAATGGCACTCTTGGATTTGCAGTTGTACATTGGTCTTCAAATGCTCTGTCTGCTAACATATCTACTTTTGATAAAAATTCGTTTTCGTCTATTCCTGCATCTTTAAATGATTTTGGAATATTCATATGTTCATTCATTTCTTTTATTTTTTCAATCAAACTATTTATTCCTTCTTCTACATTATCTGCTTTTAACCCTACTTTTTTAGCCATTTCATAATATTTTTTATCTGCTATAAAATATTCATATTTAGGGAATGAAACAAATTTTGTTGGCTTTGTACTATTATATCTTACAACATAAGGTAACAAAATAGCATTTATTCTTCCATGTGGCAAATGGAATTCAGCACCTATCTTATGGGCAATTGAGTGGTTTACTCCTAAAAATGCATTTGTAAATGCCATACCTGCTATTGTACTTGCATTGTGCATTTTTTCACGTACTAATTTATTTGTTCCATCATCATATGCTTTTTCTAAATATTCAAATACTAATTCTACTGCTTTTTCTGCTAATCCATCTGTATAATCTGATGCCATATTAGAAACATAAGCTTCTAAAGCATGTGTTAATACATCCATACCAGTATCTGCTGTAACTGATTTTGGTAAACTCATTACTAAATCTGGGTCTACAATTGCAACATCTGGTGTTAATTCATAATCTGCTAGTGGATATTTTTTATTTTTTTCCTTATCTGTTATAACTGCAAATGAAGTTACTTCTGAACCTGTTCCTGATGTTGTTGGTATTGCTACCATTTGACATTTTGTTCCTAGTTTTGGGAATTTATAGGTACGTTTTCTTATATCCATAAATTTCAATTTTAGTCCTTCTGGATCTGCTTCTGGATGTTCATAAAATAGCCACATTCCTTTTGCAGCATCAATTGGACTTCCTCCTCCTAATGCTATTATAACATCAGGTTTGAAGTTTTTCATTGCTTCTACACCTTTCATTATTGTATCAAATGATGGATCTGACTCAACTTCACTAAATATTTCTGAATGTACATATTGTTGTCTATTTCTTAGATGATATAATATTTTATCTACATATCCTAATTTGACCATTCCTTCATCTGTTACAATAAATGCTCTTTCAATATTTGGCATTTTTTCCAAATATCCTATTGAACCTGCTTCAAAATATATTTTTTCTGGAACTTTAAACCATTGCATATTAACCCTCCTATTAGCAACTCTTTTTATATTTATTAAGTTTACTGATGATACATTTGCTGTTGTTGAATTTCCTCCAAATGAGCCACATCCTAGCGTTAATGATGGCATATTTGTATTATATATATCACCAATTGCTCCATGTGTTGATGGAGAGTTTACAATGATTCTTCCAGCTTTCATTGTTTCAGAAAATTTCAAAATAGTATCTTTGTTTTCTGAATGGATAACTGCTGAATGTCCTAGTCCTCCAAATTCTAACAATCTTTCTGCTACATTAATTCCTTCATCTTCATTTTTTACAATATAATATGTTAAAACTGGACTTAGCTTTTCTTTTGAAAATGGATAATCTTTTCCAATTCCTTCTTCATATACTACTAGTACTTTTGTATCTTCTGGAACTTCAAATCCAGCTTCTTTTGCTATTGTATGAGGATATTGTCCTGGTACATGTGATTTTAATTTATAATCACCATTTTCTAGTCTGTCAAACATGCTGTTTGCTAATTTTTGTTTTTCTTCTTCATTTACAAAATAGCAACCTGCTTGTTTCATTAATTCTTCAAATCTGTCATGAATTTCTTCCTCTATAATCACTGCCTGTTCTGATGCACAAATCATACCATTATCAAATGCTTTTGACATAACTAAGTCATTTACTGATGTTTCTAATTTTGCTGTTTTGTCAATATAACATGGTACATTTCCAGGGCCTACACCTAATGCTGGTTTTCCGCATGAATATGCACTTTTTACCATTCCTGTTCCCCCTGTTGCCAAAATCAAATTAACATCAGGATGATTCATTAGCAATCTTGTTGCTGTAATACTTGGGTTTTCAATCCATAATATGCAATTTTCTGGTGCACCTGCTTTTACCGCTGCTTCTCTTAATATTTTTGCTGCCTCTACACTACATTTTTGTGCTGATGGATGAAATCCAAATATTATAACATTTCTTGTTTTTGCTGATATGATTGATTTGAACATTGTTGTTGATGTTGGATTTGTAACAGGTGTTACTCCTGCTATTATTCCAACAGGTTCTGCTATTTCAATATAGTCCTCTTCTATATTTTCATCTATTATTCCAACTGTTTTTTCATATTTTATACTATGATATATATATTCTGTCGCAAACATGTTCTTTGTGATTTTGTCTTCATATATACCTCTTTTAGTTTCTTCTACTGCCATTTTTGCTAGTCTCATGTGATTTTCAAGACCTGCCATTGCCATTGCTTTTGTTATGTTGTTTACTGTTTCTTGGTCTAGTTTTAAATATTCTTGAGATGCTACTTTTGCCTTTTCTACTAAGTCATTAATCATTTGCTCAATTTCTTTTTCGTCAGTTACATTTTCGCTCATTGAATCGCCTCCTTATAGGTTATTTTATCCAACTACATTATATATTATTAGAAAAAATTGTCAATATGTAATATTGCATTATCTTCAATTCGTGTTTATTCTATTCTTATATATATAAAAATAGCAAGAATCCTCTCTTGCTATTTTATATTTTATACTTATGGTTAAATCCAATCTTTATTTAGTTATTATATAAATAATCTTGTGGGTCTACATGTTCCCCATTTATTCTTATTTCCAAATGTAAATGCGGTCCTGTTGAATTTCCTGTTGAACCAACCTTTGCTATTACATCTCCTGCTTTTACAGCATCGCCAGCTTTTACAAGCATTTTACTAGTATGAGCATACCATGTTTCAACACCATTTCCATGATCCACTTTAACCAAATTTCCATAAGAACCATTATAATTTGCTGATATTACTGTACCATCTGCCACTACTTTTATATCAGTTCCTGTTACAGCTGCTATATCTAATCCTGTATGTGTTGATTTTCTTATTCTACTACTCACTCCATATCTTGAGGTTATTCTACCTTCAGTTGGTGTAACAGCTAGCTTAATTCCATTTATACTTGGTAATGAATTTAGCCTTTCCTCTTCTTCTTTTTGTTGTTTTATTTCTTCAACTTTTGTCTCTACTGTCTGCTCAACATTAGTTTTGGCTACTTCTAGTTCTGATGTGCTTACTTCTTCCTCATTTTGAGTATATTTTTCAACTATACTTAAATCAATTGTTTCCTCACTGTTTGCCTCTTTTACTTGATTTACTAATTGCTCTGCTTCTTCACTAGTGTCTACTTTTTCAATGACAGTATTGTTTACTGCTATTTCATAATATTTATATGTTACTGTAACTTCTTCTTTTAATTCATTTACTAATTTATTTTCCTCTGTATTTTCAGTTCTATTAACTAATTTTAACTCATATTCTGGTTCTTGATTAAATGTTATTTCATCTATATTTTTAGTTGTTCCTTCTCGTATTTCTTCTTTTACTGTTTCATCTAATGCTTCTTTATCTTCTACATATCCTAATTCTTCACCAGAAATGCTTACTTTATACATTGGTTTATATTTTATTAATATAATCGCGATTATAAAACCAAAAGCTATAATTGTAATGTTAAAAAATTTTAGAAACTCTTTTGTATAGTATTTTAGTTTCTTTTTTAAAATAAAATTCACTCTCCTTTATGTTTTTTTACGCGACTAGACTCTATTATACTATATATTTTGGCTTTTTTCAAATATAGTATACATAATTTTAGTCAAAAAATGTAAAATTATTAATAATTTGTATTTATATTTTCCTTTTTTTATGATTTCTTCTCCTTTAACTTCACATTTTCTCTATTTTTCTTAATTTTTTATTAACATGCACCTATGATTATTATATTAAATATTAGAATAATAATTCCTACAAAAAATTTTATTTGACTACTATTTGTCTCCTTTGTAGAATTTTTTATGAAATTAAATATAAAAATTAAGAATATTATCTAATTACGAATTAAAGGAATCTCTTAAAAAGCCTTGACTTTTTGCTTTAATTATTGTATATTATCATCGTAGACTGTTTAGTAAAAATATACTTTACATTGTTTTGTAAATTTTAATATAAAATTAGGAAGGTGATAAAAATGGCATTAGATTATAATATTATTGGTCAAAGAATCAAACAAGCTAGACTTGCAAAAAACTACACACAAGAAGAACTATCTGAAAAAATAGACGTATCTGTCGCATTCTTAAGTAGAGTTGAAAGAGGTAATTCTCATATTAACTTAAAAAGATTAACTCAACTTTGTAATTTACTAGATGTATCAGAAGGATATATCTTAAGCGGTACTTCTAGTGAATCAGAAAATTATTTGACAAAAGAATTTTCTGATTTATTAAGTAGTTGCCCTGCACATAAACAAAGATTAATATACAAAATCGCAAAAATTATAGCTGAGGCTGAATAAAACAAATCTCACTTTGCGAGAACTTTTCTAATTTAACTATATATATTTAAGTTCTCAAAAAAACGTAAAGATTTGTCTACGCGAAAAATTGCTATGCAATTTTCTCCGTTTAACGTTGTTCAGTGCCAATTTTACATTAGTAAAATTGTGTATAATGTGTTTATATATATTTAAAAGTCAGTATAATTTTTCTAATATATTATCAAAAAACCAATATTAAAAATATTGGTTTTTTTGTTGCTTTTGCAACAGACTTTTTACTACTTTATTAATATCATAAATTCATCAATAGGGACGTGTCAAATTGGACATTTTTTGTCCAAAAGGGACAGACCTCAATTTAAAAATTTAATAATATTTTGAGATTTGTCCATCTTGTTCCATTTTTGTACGATTTTACCAGTTTCAACATTGTAATTAGAACTAATACTAAAAAAAGTTTCAAACAGCGACGTCCCCAATTGGACATTGTAATTGGAGCTAAGACCTGTCACTTTTGGACAAAAAATGTTCAATTTGACACGTCCCCAATGATTTGGTATTATATTATGTGGTCAAAATGGTAATAATACAAAAGTAAAATAACTTAATAAGTGGTTTTAATAATAGGAACCATTTATTTATAGCGATAGGAGGTTTATATATTATGAAATTTGAACAATGGAATGGATTTGAAAAAGGTGATTGGCAAAGTGAAATTAATGTAAGAGATTTTATTCAAAAAAATTATACACCTTATGAAGGTGATTCAACATTTTTAGTTGGACCAACTGAAAAAACAAAAAAATTATGGGATGAGGTATTAGAACTTTACAAAAAGGAAAAAGATTCTAAAGGCGGTGTACTTGATATTGATACAAAAACAATTTCAAGTGTCAACGCTTACGAACCTGGATATATTGATAAAGATTTAGAGGAAATCGTTGGACTTCAAACAGACGCACCTTTAAAAAGAGCTATTATGCCTTTTGGAGGAATTCGTATTGTAGAAAAAGCTTGTCAAGCTTATGATAGAAAAGTAGATGATGAAGTAGAAGAGATTTTCCATAAATACAGAAAAACACATAATGATGGTGTATTTAGTGTATACACACCAGATATTAGAGCTGCTAGAAGTTCACATTTAATTACAGGACTACCTGATGGATATGGTAGAGGAAGAATTATTGGTGACTATAGAAGAATTGCTTTATATGGTATTGATGTGTTAATTGAGGAAAAGAAAAAAGGTTTAGACATATTAAATGTTGATTGCTTAACAGAAGAAGTTATTCGTGAAAGAGAAGAAATAAATGACCAAATTATGGCATTAAATGAATTAAAAGCAATGGCTTCAAAATATGGTTTTGATATTTCTAAACCTGCAAGTAACAGTAAAGAAGCTGTTCAATGGTTATATTTCGGATATTTAGGCGCTGTAAAATCTCAAGATGGTGCAGCTATGAGTCTTGGTAGAACTTCTACATTCTTAGATATCTATTTTGAAAGAGATTTACAAAATGGTACAATTACAGAAGAAGAAGTTCAAGAAATCATGGATCATTTTGTAATGAAATTAAGATTAGTTCGTTTCTTGAGAACACCAGAATATAATGAATTATTCAGTGGTGATCCTGTTTGGGTAACAGAAAGTATTGGTGGTATGGGAATCGATGGT
>CALXJV010000026.1 GCA_944388715.1 uncultured Clostridia bacterium | reverse complement strand
AAAACACTGATTCAAGCAACGTCCCTCAATCCCCTTTTTCCAAAGACCGTCCATAATTGAAAATAAAAAAAAAAATTTAAAAAATTTTCACAAATTCTACAAATTTAGCAAAAAAATGGTGTATAATATAAAAGTAAAATCTAAAACAAAATATAAAAGAAAAAATATATTAAGATATAAAAATGAAAGGATTGAAAAAGAAATGGCAGAATTTAAATCAGGATTTGTAACATTAGTTGGAAGAACAAATGTAGGAAAATCAACATTAATAAATTTATTAGTAGGTGAAAAAGTGGCAGCTATTGCAAATAAAGTTCAAACAACAAGAACAGCAATTAAAGGAATTGTAAATAGACCTAATTCACAAATAATATTTACAGATACACCAGGAATACATAAACCAAAACATAAATTAAATGAGACAATGAATGAAACATCATTTGCAAGCATCCCAGATGCTGACATAATTTTATTTGTAATTGAAGCAACAAGTGACGATATGGGAAAAGGTGACAGTATGATTTTGCAAAAAATTAAAGATAGCAAAAGAAAAACAATTTTAATTATAAATAAAATAGATTTAGTAAAAAGAGAGAAATTATTAAATTTAATAGATATATATAGAAAAGAATATGAATTTGAAGCAGTAATACCTATATCAGCTACAAATGCAAAATATAGAGAAATAATATTAGATGAAATAGAGAAGAACTTAAAAGAAGGTCCAGCATATTATGATATAGAGGAATATACAGATCAAACAATGAGACAACTAGCAGAAGAAACAATCAGAGAAAAAGCATTAAAACTATTACAAGATGAAGTGCCACATGGTATTTATGTTGAAGTGGAAAAAATGAAATTAAGAAAAAATAAAAATAATGAAGAAATTTATGATATAGAAGCAACAATATATTGCTTAAGAGAATCACACAAAGGGATAATAATTGGAAAAAATGGTGAAATGCTAAAAAGGATAGGTAGAAGTGCTAGGATTGATATGGAAGAAAATTTTGGTATAAAAGTTAATTTAAAGACATGGGTTAAGGTAAAAGAAGATTGGCTAGATAATCAATCAATAGTAAATAAATTTAAATTACAATAGTATTTTGAATAATAAAATAGAAAAATGCAAAAGATAATATTAAATCTTCATTCAAAAATTTGCCAAAAGGAAATTAAAAAAATATAATTTTTATAAAATTGTGAAAAAAGCAAGAAATAAACTATGTGGGATTATAGAAATATATATTTTTTAAATCAAATTTGGTTACATGAATTATTTTTGATGAAGAAAACTAAAAAATGGAGATGATAGCTTATGATAAAAAAGATAGCATGGGAAGCATTTAAAAATACAGGTGATATTAATACTTACTTAGAATTAAAGCAGATAGAAAATATAGAAGATAAAATAGAAAAAAATGACATAAAAGTCGAAGAAGAAAATATAATTGGTAAAGAAAATTTTATAAACAAAGAAAATTATGAATAATTTTATTGGAAAAGTAGAAATTGAGTGCAAAATATAAAATAGAATTTGAATACAAAATGTAGTAATAAAAAATGTGAATCTTAGTTTTTGATAAATAAATACAAAAATTAGAAATATATAAATTAAATAATGTTAGAGACAAATATAATAATAGAGGTAATATAAAGATGGCGACAATAAAAGTAAAAGGAATAGTATTATCAGAAAACAATATGGGTGATTATGACAAAATGCTTACAATATTAACACCCAATTTTGGAAAAATATCGTGTTCAGCTAAAGGAGCAAGAAGACCTAAAAGTGCTCTTTTAGCTGGAACACAATTATTTTGCTTTTGTGAATATTTAATGTATCAGGGGACAAGTACATATCATATAAATTCTTGTGAAACAATAGAGATGTTTTATAAAATACGAACAGATTTAGACAAACTAAAATATGCAATACACTTAAATAAAATAGTACAAGATGTAACTGATGAAAATCAAAATTGTTATAATATACTACAATTATATCTAAATGCTTTATATACCATATCAGAGACAGAAAAAGATAAAGATTTGGTTGTGAGTATTTTTAAATTAAGGTTATTGACATTATTAGGGTTTACTCCTAGAGTCATGCAATGTGTTAATTGTAAAGAAAAAGATAATTTAAACTATTTTAGTATAAAAGATAATGGTTTTAAATGTGAACCTTGTAGTAGGCAAGATAAATCTTGTATATTTATGTCAGAAAGCACGATGAATGCGATAAAATATACAATATCAGCTCCAGCTAAAAAACTTTTTTCTTTTAGTTTAAAAAATGAAGCTTTAGAAGAATTTAAACTAATTACAAGAATATACTTTAATGAAAAAATGGAAAAGGAATATAAGTTAGAAGAATTATTTTAAAAGTTAGTTGCAATCTATAGTAAAAAAAATTTCTCGATTCGTAATAAAATGGAAAAAAGGGACTATTATAATATAAAATCATTACACAATTTTGTATAAGCTAAATTTTCAAAGAAATTCTAAAATGTGCTCTTGCACTCAGACCCTCTCGTACCTCAAGTACCGTGCATATCACCCATGTTGTTCTTTAAGAATTTCTAATTCAAATTTAGATACGCAAAATCGTTCCATTCATTTATATTATAATAGTCCCTTTTTTCCATTTTATTACGAATCGAAGAAAAAATTCTGTAAAAAGGTTGAAAAAAACTAAGATAACATATATAATGATATTATAACTAGAAAATAAAGCAGGAAAAAGAAGGGAGCGATTTTTATGAAAATAAAAATAACAGGAAAGGAACTAAAGATAACAGAAGCTATAAATGATTATGTAGAGAGAAAGTTAGACAGAATTGATAAATATTTTGAAGATGCACAAGCAGATGTTACTTTAAGAACAGAAAAAAATGAACAAATAGCAGAAATATGCGTAATTGCAGGAGGAGAAAAATACAGAGCAGTAACAGAAGATAAAGATATGTATGCATCAATTGACAAAGATATAGATATATTAGAAGGACAAATCAGAAAATCAAAAACTAAAAAAGAAAAAATGTTAAGAGAAGGTAGCATAAAAACAATGGAACTTTCAGGAGAAGGTACACCAGAATTAACAAATGAAATAATAAAAACATCATATTATGAAATTAAACCAATGTTACCAGAAGATGCAGTTTTAAAACTACAAGAAAAACCAACACATAACTTTTTAACATTTATCAATGTAGAAACAGGAAAAGCAAATGTAATACATAAATTAAAAGATGGTAAAAATTATGGTTTAGTAGAACCAGAAGCGTAAAAAAGATATATGGGAAGACCTGGTGGAAGAATAAGACATAAATATTGTGTACAATCACAAGCATAAAAAGAAGATATCTAATACTTATAAATGCTAATAAGGTAAAAAAATATAAAAAGGCAGGAAATCAAATCCTGCCTTTATGTATTTTATAAATAAAATATATAAAAACAAAATTTAACTTTCTGCCATAAGCTAACACAAAAATGTGTTATTTAAGGTGTAAAACAACTATTTCATTTGTTGTTCAGCTTGTTGTATCATTTTTCTAACCATGTTACCACCTATTTTACCAGCATCTTTAGCTGAGATATCACCGTTGTATCCATCTTTTAAATTAACACCAACTTCGCTAGCTACTTCATATTTGAATTTATCTAAAGCGCTCATTGCTTCTGGAACTAATTTTTTATTACTGTTGTTTGCCATTGTTTATTCACCTCCAGTATATATACTTTTTCAGAAAAAACGATTGCTTTTTCTAATAATATCATTTGCAATAAAACAAAAAATAAACAGGAAATTTTTACAAATTAAAAATTTTTGAAAAAAATATCTATTGACATATAAAAACAAAAGCATATATAATAAGATGATATATATTACTGAGAAGGATAAACGAAGGAGGAAAATATGTATAAATTAGTAGTAGTAGATTTAGACGGTACAATATTAAACAGTTATGGAGAAATAAGTGAAACTACAAAAGAAAGTGTAAAAAAATGTTTAGAAAAAGGAGCCAAAATAGTTATAGCATCAGGCAGACCAATAGATTCAATAAAAACAATAGCAAATGAATTAGGAATAGAAGAATATTTCATCGCAGGAAATGGAGCATTAATATATGATCTAAAAAAAGATGAAATCATATATGAAAATTACATGAAAAAGGAAAAAGTATTAGAAATAATAAAAATATGTGAAGATAACAGTATATCATATAATGTGTATACAGATAAAACAATATTAACAACAAATTTAAAATTTAATGTATTATATTATTATAAAGAAAATTTAAAAAAAGAAGAAAATAAAAAAACTAATGTTAGTATTGTCGAAAACATGTACAATTATGTAAAAAATCTAAATGAAGAAAAATTTTTAAAAATAACTATTTGTGACGAAAGTGCTACTATATTTAATTCTATAGTTAGAACTTTAAAAGAAATAAATGATGTAGAAATTTTAGAAGTTTCACATATGTCTAGAAAGATAATAAAACAGGGAACAGAAGAAATACCTATAGAATATTATTATACTGAAATATCAGCAAAAAATGTAGATAAATGGGATGCGGTTGAGTATTTAGCGAGAAAGTTAAATATAGGGAATGAAGAAATTATAGCTATTGGAGATAATATAAATGATAAAAAGATGATAGAAAATGCAGGTCTAGGAGTAGCGATGAAAGGAAGTGCACCAGATGTAATAAATGTAGCTAATATTGTTACAGATAGCAATGACAATGATGGAGTAGCTAAAATATTAGAAAAATACATTTGATGGAACGATTTGGCCCGTCCCTAACGTTCCATTAAAAAATGTTACAAAAATATTACAGAAATATTAATTTTAAATTACAGTGACGCATTTTATTGATTTTGAATTATAAATGCGTTAAAATAAAATAGATAATAATTTGTAAAAAAATATACAAAAATAAAGATAAAGGGAGGAATTTGTAATGGCAACAAATCCAATGCAAAGAAAAGCAAGAATTTCATTTTTATTAGGAATGTTATTAGCGGTAATAATTTTAGGAGCAGTTATAGCATTTCTGTTTCTTCAATTAACAAATATGAAAAAGGAACAAGATGCACAAAAGCAAGCTATGGTAAAAGTATATGCTTTAAAACAAAATGTATCATCAGGACAAGTTATTACATCAGATATGCTTGAAGAATTAAATGTAGATAAAAATACAGTACCAAGTAATGCAACAAATTTAACAGTATTCCAAAATTATGCTTTACAAGATGAAGCAGGACATACAATAACAACTAGATATGAAGATGATGTACCAAAAATGTATATAACATTAGATGATGAACAACAAGAAAATACAAATGAAAACGAGAACGAAAATGAAAATGAAAACAATACCAATAATAACAGAAATAATAATGATGATAATACATTTGAAGTATTCCAAGAAGGAAATGCTTATTACATAGAAAGAAATAATGAAAGAGAATATTTAACATTATCAGAAGTACCAATAGTGGCAAAAGTAAGCATGACAAAAAATACTGTACTTACAACATCTTTAATTAATAGAAGTGATGAAATTATACAAAATGACACAAGAAAACAAGAATATAATATGCTTATTTTACCAACAGATTTACAAACTGGAGATTATGTAGATGTAAGATTACTACTACCATCAGGAACAGATTATATTGTAGTAGCAAAAAAAGAAGTTGAAATACCATCAATCTCTGGAATGGATGCTACTTCTACAGTTTCAATGAATTTAAATGAAGACGAAATAAATTTATTAAGTAATGCTATAGTAGAAGCATTTAGGGTTAATGGAGCAAAACTTTATGTAAATAAATACACAGAACCAGGATTACAAGAGCCATCACAACCAACATATCCAGTTAATTATGAGGTAATGCAATTAATTGAAACAAATCCAAATATTGTAGAAGAAGCAAGAACAGCATTATATAATAGATATAACCTAGAACAAAGAAATACTGTAATCAATCCAGCAGTATCAACAGAAGAAGCTCTAGAAACATTACAAGAAAATATGGAAGAAAGTATAACAAATTCTATAACAACAAGACAACAATACTTAGAAGGACTAGCGACACCAGCAACAGATGACTCAAGTTCATCAAGTAGCAGTTCATCATCAAGCAGTAGCTCATCATCAAATTAAGGAAAGGGAGTAAATATGAAAAAAGTAGGATTTATAGGAATGTATGACAAGACAGATTTAATACTAAATATTGCGAAAATTTTAACAACAATGAAAAAAAAGGTAATTGTAGTAGATTCAACATTAACACAAAAGGCCAAATATGTTGTACCAGTTATAAATCCTACGGTTACATATATAACTGATTTTGAGGATATAGATGTAGCAATAGGATTTAAAAACGAAAAAGAAATAAAAGATTATTTAGGTCTACCAGAAAAAGACGATTTACCATATGATATTATGTTGGTAGATGCAGATAATGCTGAAGCAATAGACATCTTCGGATTAGAAAATGCAGGAAAAAATTATTTTGTAACCGCATTTGATTTATATTCATTAAAAAGAGGATTAGAGATACTATGTGAATTAAAAAGACCAATGGAATTAACAAAAGTATTATATGCAAAAGAAATAATAAAAGAAGAAGATGATTATCTAAACTTTTTATCATTAGGATATAAAGTAGTGTGGAGTGAAGTCAAAATATATTTCCCATTAGAAAATGGAGATTGGACAGCTCTTGCAGAAAACCAAAGAGTTGCAAAAATAAAATTCAAAAAATTAAGCACACAATATAAAGATAGTTTAACATTTATAGCGAGCGAAATATTAAATGATACAAGCGAAAATCAAATAAGAAGGGCTGTTAAAATCATAGAAAGAGGAGTATAAAAAATGTCAATTGTAACATTTTATAATAGTAGTGAAGAACAAACAGGAAAGACTATGTCTATAGTAGCAATTGCTACATACATGGCAATAGAACATAATAATAGAATACTAGTAGTATCAACAACCAACAAAGAAGATCAACTAAAAACATGCTTTTGGCAAGAAAAAAGGAAAAAGAGAAATCTTGGAATTTTTGGTCCAAACGCTTCTTTAGAGGTTGAAAATGGAGTAGAAGGATTAGCAAGAATGGTAAGAAGTAACAAAATTACTCCAGATATCATTACAAACTACACAAAAGTTATTCTAAAAGACAGATTTGAAGTATTATTAGGCTGTGAAGAACAACCAACAGACGGAACACAAATAGAACCACTATATCCAAATATCATAAAATCTGCTAATCAATATTATGATTTAGTATTTGTAGATTTAGATGATAATGTTGATGAAGAAACAAGAAACACAATAATATATGATTCTGATATAGTGGTGGTATGCATGTCTCAAAGATTAAAAAGTATAAATAAATTTAATGAACTAAAAAAACAAAATCAATTGCTAACTTCAAAAAAAGCTCTAATATTAATAGGAAGATATGATAAATTTTCAAAATATAATTCAAAAAACATATCAAGATATTTAGGAGAAAAAAATCAAGTATTAACAATACCATATAACACACTATTTTTTGAAGCAAGTGAAGAAGCAGGAGTACCAGACTTATTTTTAAAATTCAGAAAGAGTATAGACTCAGAAGATAGAAACGCATTTTTTATACAAGAAGTAAAAAGAGCTTCTGAAAACATAATATATAGGCTACAAGATTTACAGATGAAGATTTAATAGAAAGGAGACCTTATAATGACACTAACAAATATAGGATTAATGTTACTTGTTGTGATAATTGCCGTATTTGCAGTTTATACTAGACTAAAAAAGAAACAAAATGCACAAACAGAAAATGTGCTTAATGTTGATGACAAGACATATACACTAGATGTAATGAAAGCTTTTATCAAAAAGAGATTAGATGAAATAACAAAAGTCAATTTATATGATATAGGTCTTTCAGAAGAAGAATTAAAAAGAAGAAAAAATAAAAAGTATGAATTGAAAAAAGCTTTAAAAGGGTGTACATATGGTGATGTTAATGACAAAAAATATGTTAAAGAATTGATATATGATTTGTTATCACAAGAGTATGGAGTAGATGAAACAAATATATCTAAAGCAATACCTTTTGATATACCATCACTATTAACATCACAAGATAAATTTGATATCTTAATATATACATATAAAAAAGAATTTGGATATGAAGCATTAGCAGAAATGATAAAAAAATACAACTTAGATGTATTGAAATATGTAGAAGGGGAAGCAAAACCATCATATGTTATCACAGAACAAGAAATCAATGATATATATGAAAAAGAGAATATTACATTATCATTTGCAGATAAGTTATCTGTAGTTGTTCAAAGGATATATCAATATTATAAAGGATATAGTTCAATAGATGAAATAAGAGACATGAATATAGATGGTGTTTCTGGTGGTGTATCAGGATTACCAGAAAGTTTTTTAAGCCAAGTAGCACAAACAGATGGAGACTACTTAAGTCAAATTGCAGAACATAAAGTTCCAAGAGCATGTGATAGTATTTGGATAATGTTTAGAGGTAAATCTATACGTTTAGCCTTCCTATCATTTGGAACAGAAGCAGAATTAAAAAGAGTATGTCAAAATATTTACAAATACAATAATCCAGGACAATTATCAGACACAAATGGTTATAAAATTAACGAAATGAAAGACGGTTCTCGTGTCGTTGTTGTTAGACCATCAATGTCAGAAACATGGGCATTTTTCGTAAGAAAGTTCGATGTTCAAAGAGCAGCATTAGAACAAATAGTACATGGACCAGGAAAAGAAAATGCAATAGATTTACTAAAATACTTAGTAAAAGGAGCAAGAATTATCTCTCTAACAGGAGAACAAGGATGCCGGAAAAACAACAATGCTTATGGCTATGATAGAAAATATATATGAAACAATGAACTTGCGTATCACAGAAACAGCGTTCGAGTTACATTTAAGAAAAATTTATCCAACAAGAAACATCTTATCAATGAGGGAAACAGAAACAATATCTGGACAAGACTGTTTGGACGTTCAGAAAAAGACTGACGGTTCTGTTAACATCATAGGTGAGGTTGCAACAGACCCGGTTGCATCTTGGATGATTCAATCTGCACAGGTTGCATCAAAGTTTACATTATTTACTCACCATGCTAAAACATTCCCAGACTTAGTAACAGCACTAAGAAACTCAATGTTAAGAGCAGGAGTATTTAAAGACGAAAAAACAGCAGAAGAGCAAGTTGTACAAGTTTTAAACTTTGACATTCACTTAGTAAAAGACTTTAGAGGAAGAAGATATATAGAAAGAGTAACAGAATGTATACCAGTAGAACAAAAAAATGAGTATACATTTGACCACAGAAAAGAAAAAACACTAGAAGGAAAATTTGACAAGTTTTTTGATAATGCAACACATTATTTTACAAAATCAACAGATAAAAAGTTATACATATATAGAAATATATTAGAAAACATAGATGGAGAATATGTTATGACAAACCCAATTTCAGATACAAACATAAAAGAAATGAGAAACAACATGGACGAATCAGACATAGAAGGATTTGACAATTTTATAGAAAGAAACTGGGGAGCAAGTAAAAGAGAAGTAGCACAAAGAAGTAGAATGACAATAGTAGAAGAACGAAGAGGTAAACCAAGAAAATCAGAAGTATAGAAAAAGGAGGTGCTATTTTAAGTGTCTAATCAAGTAATATACATCATTATGGGGGCTTCGGTAGGTATATTGGTATTTATCGTATTGGCATATTATATACTATCTAAAAAAATGCAAAAATCTGAGTATCAGCAAATAAGAAAATTACAACAAGGAACAAAGGAAAAAACATTTTCAACCGAAATTTTGTATCAGAAATTATATATTACATATATAAGAATGCCATTTTTAAAAAGATATATATTAAAACTTAGAAGAAGGCTAGAAATTATCAATATAGATGATGAATATAATACCAGAAGAGATTCGGCAAAAATACTAACAAGAGCACTTTTAATAATTATTCCAACAGCAGTAATTACAATGATGATAACAATGAGTAATTATTTACTTATGGTTACATTGCTATTATTTGAACTATTTATGATAGATACTTTAATAGATGGGTCAATAGATAAAAAAGATACAAACCTATTAAAAGAGCAATTAGACTTTTTCTCAGAAATTAGACATGCTTACCATGAATATAACATGGTTGAAGAAGCAATATATCAAGTTTCACAAGATGACGAAATGGACATCTCTAGACAAGGCGAAAAAATTTATGAAATCTTGATATCAGATGACCCAGAAATGGAACTTGAAAAATATTATGATATAGCACCAAATGTATTTTTGAAAGAGTTTGCTGGTGTATCATATTTAACAAAAGAATTTGGTGATAGAAAAATAAATGGAGCATCATTGTATTTAAGAAATATAAATAATATAACAAAAGAAATGCAGTTAGAGATATTAAAAAGAGACAAATTAAATTATGTATTCCAAAGTTTATCATTTATAGCAATTGCCCCAATTTTATTACTAGAACCATTAAAAAGCTGGTCAGTAAGCAACTTTTCTTTTACAGAAAGTTGGTATAATGGTAAACCAGGAATGATAGTACAAATATTGATATTAGTAATAACATTTATATCATATATTTTAGTTAGAAGAATAAAAGACAATGGTTCAACAGGAATGAACACAAAAAATACAGAAAATCCATGGCAAGCAAAATTATACAAAAATCCTATAATCAAAAAGATTGTTGATATGTTTATTCCAAAAGATGGAACAAAAGAATTTAGAAAAGTACAACAATTATTAAAAGATGCGGCTTCATACTTAAAAGTAGAATGGTTATACATAAATAGAATAACATTAGCAATTGCAACATGTGTAGTATCTATTATTGTATTTATATATTTACACAAAATAGCAATAGATTATGTATATACAGAGCCGACGACAACATATGATATTATACGGAGAAATGACAGAAAAAGATAGAGCAACTGCAATGGAAGTTACAGAACATGACAATGAAGTAATAGACATGTTTAGAGGAGAGTTAAATCTCAAAGAAGATGAATTAAAAAGACAAATTGAAATTGCTCTAGGAAGAATAGATTTTTATGAAGAATTAGAAAGTGAAGAAATAGATGAAGCGGTAGACAGAATTTATGATAAAATTCAAATTGTAAATAGTGAATATATGCAATGGTTTGAGGTATTACTGGCATTTGTATTTGCAATTGTAGGATATATGGTACCAATATGGTTACTTATGTTCCAAGCAAAGATGAGGCAAATAGAAATGGAAGATGAAGTAATGCAATTCCAAACAATCATATTAATGCTTATGAAAATAGAAAGGGTAAATGTTGAGATGATTCTAGAATGGCTAGAAAGATATGCTAACATCTTTAAAGAGCCAATAGGAAAATGTCTTAACAACTACGAAGCAGGAGCATGGGAAGCCCTAGAAGTTTTAAAAGAAGAAATAAGTTATATGCCACTAATTAGAATTGTAGAAAGTATGCAAGCAGCAGTTGAAAAAATACCAATTAAAGATGCATTTGATGAATTAGAGTCAGAAAGAGATTATTATCAAGAAAAGAGAAAAGAATCAAATGACAGATTAATAAAAAGAAAAGGTATGATAGGAAAAGCAATAGGATTTGCACCAATGGTATGTATGTTTGTTGGTTACCTAATAATACCATTAGTATTTATAGGATTAACAAGTATGTCAAGTTCTTTTGCTACAATGTCAGCACAGGCAACTTAATTCAAAGGAGGAAGATAAATGGAAAATGCATCAAAAGCCCTACTTATGGCAGCAGGAGTATTAATTTCATTAGTTATAATTGGTGCATTTATGTTGATGATGAGTAATTTGACAGATTATCAAGAAAAGTCATACCAATCAAAAGCAGATGCACAAACAGTAGATTTTAATAATCAATATATAACCTATGACAGGGAAAATGTAAGGGGAAGTGATATGGTTTCTCTTATGAATAAAATTATTGATTATAATGATAGAAAAGAAGAGCAAGGATATACTCCAATGGAGATAGAAATGGAAATAAGTAGTAGTATTAGAGAAGACTTGACATATGATGGAATTCAACGTGTAGTTATGTCAGGACATTATACTGAAGACAGGATTAATCAAATAGTGGGACAACCAGAGGGATTTCGTGGTTCAGGGACAAGTGGTGGAAAAATAAGGAAACTTGAGGAAAAATATCAACAAAAATATATAGATCAACTTGCTAATGAAATTTCTACAATATTAGAATTACGTGATAATGTCAATAATAGAGAAGATCCTGAGCAATATTTTGTAGATTTAAAATTATTGCCAGTAAGTACAAAAGATGAGTTAAGAAATGAATATGGAAGGTTATCTGATATTTATGAAGATGCTGTTACTTATTATGAATATATACAATTTAAAAGAACAACTTTTGATTGTACAGGGACAGAGTATGATGAAAATACAGGAAGAATAATAAAAATGGAATTTGAATGTACAGGAATAGGAGTTTAATATGGAAAATGCGTCAAAAGCATTGCTTATGGCAGCAGGAGTTCTAATGGGAATGATGATACTGTCTCTTGCAGTATACCTATTTACAAACTTTGGAGGAACTTCTAGCCAGATACATGAAAATATAGAAACAAATCAAATAAATCAATTTAATAGTCAATTTACATCATATGTAGGAAAAGAAAATGTTACAATACATGATATAGTTTCTATGGCAAATTTAGCAACACAAAATAATCAAAGTTATGAATTTGCTAAACGTTCAACAGGAGAAGTAACAGGAAATGATTTATATATACAAGTATTATTAGATGGAACTCCGATAGAATATGGAGCAGGATGGACATCTGATAGAATTAAAGAAAATTATAATGATCTAATTTCAGATGATATAAGTTTAATAACAGAAGCAAATGATACTTTAAAGACTTATGATGTGCAAGTTGAAATTAGTGATGTGACTCGAAGAGTATTTAGAGTTATATGCACAGAAAAATAAAGGTGAAAAATGAAAAAGATAATAATATTTTTTGTAATCATTTTAATTATTGTTGCAGGTGTATCATATATGTATTTAAATCATAAAGCGACAGTTAATCAAACAAAATTTGCAAATGTAGATTATGAAGCATATAAAGATAAAGAAATATTTGGTACAGATTTGGCGACACTAATTAATAAAACAGTAGATGATAATACTAAAAATGAAATTGAAAAAGATGATAAAGGATTATATGTTGATAATGAAAAAGATTCTATTAGGATAGATATAAAATTTACTGATGATGATACTATACATACTATGGAAGAAATCTATAATAGTGGAACAGCTACATTTATGCAATATTATAATCAAATTAGATTTAAATGTTCAAATATAGAATATCATGAAAAAACAGGAAGAGTAAGCTATATGTATTTTGAACAAATATCAAATTAATTAAGTTATTAAAGTTACTAAATTAAAACTTAGTAAAATTTATATAAATACAAATGTTAAAAAAGGGAGGAATTTATTATGGAGAATGCATCAAAAGCATTAATTATTGCAGGTGCTATATTACTTGCAATCTTACTTATCACATTAGGTATATTAGTTTATAACCAAGCAGCAGGTGTTATAAATAGTAATGCCATGAGTGATGTTGAAATGCAACAATTCAACCAAAAATTTACACAATATGAAGGAAAACAAAGAGGTGTAACAATAAGATCATTATTACAAACAATTTTAGCGAACAATACTTCTGCTGATAATGATGACAGAAAAGTTTCTGTAAATGGAAATGCAGGTATTGAGATGGATATCAAGGATACATCTGCTCCAACAGATGAAGTAGAAACAGGAGAAACATATGATGTTTCATTTGTTTATGGTGAAAGTGGTGGAAATGCAGGTTTAGTAACTGAAATTACTATTGATACATGGGAAGAGTAATATTTATAAAAAACACAAATTTGAGAAGAAAGGATGATATATTATGGAAAATGTGGCAGATGCTTTAAAAATGGCAGCAGATGTGCTAGTATTTATAATGGCATTGGGAATAAGTATATCATCCTTTTCTCAAGCTAGACAAACAGCTCAAATACTAGTAGAAAGTAATGACAGAGAATATTCTGAAACACAATATGTAGAAGATATAGGAGTAGAACATACAGATAGAATAGTTGGAGCTGAGTCAATAATTCCAACAATATGGAGATCTTATAACGAAAAGATAAGAATTGTATTTTATGAAAATGATGCAGGAACTATACCAATGGAATTATATACATTAAGAGGAGAAAATAATGTATATGAAACAGTAAATTATATAGACTTAGCAAAGCAAACTATAGCTCCTGACCTAAGAAATAATTTTATAATGGCATTATTATATGGTAAAAATGCTACATTGACAGATGAAAATGGTGGAACAATAAATTATGAAGAATATAAAGATAGATTAGAAAAAAATCAATCATCATATAAATTATTAGATAGCTTGCAAAATGGAGGATTATATGCTAAAATAAAAGGGAAGACTTTTAGAGAAACTATAGGTGTATATTATTTACAAGACCTAGAAGATACATCTTCTGATGATACTAATATAGATGTAGATGATACGACTCAATCAAATGTACCAGATGCAAATAAAACAAAATTACGAGTTATATCATATTATCAACAATAATATTTACAATATAATAATGTTATTATAAGGAGGAAATTATGGGAGATTCATTGATAACAATAATTGCAATTGTATTAGCTGCTGTTTTGATGTTTATATTTCCATTAATGTCAATGTCAGATAGGACTGATGATATATCACAATTGACAGTTCAAACAGCTACAACAGAATTTGTAGATAATGTTAGAACAACAGGAAAATTAACAATGTCTGATTATTCAGCATTTGAACAAAAAGTATATTCAACAGGAAATTCATTTGACATAGAAATGCAGTTAGATTCATTAGACGAAAACCCAGCCAAGAAAACTGCACAAGCAAGTCAGACTAAAATAGGAGAAAATGTTTACTATACAATATATACTTCACAAATTTTAGGTGCAATATCTTCAGGTGATTTATTATTAAAAGAAGGGGATATGTTTTCTACTAGTGTGAAAAATACAAATACAACACTAGGACAGCAATTGAAAAACTTCTTTTATACAGTGGCTGGAAATGATACATATACAATAGCAGCAGAACATGGAGGATACGTAACTGCAAATGGAAATAATTAAAAAATTGTAGTATATTAAGTAATAGCCTGTAATTTAGAAGTTACAGGCTATTAAAAAATAAGATACAAAGGAAAGATGCGTTTATGAAAATTCAATACTTAGCAGTTGTTTTTATAATAATAATGTTACCAATATCATTAGTATTTTCAGAATATATTAGTGCACAAGTGGAAACAGTATCTTTACAAATATCATTTGATACCAAATTAGATAATGCAACTTATGACGCCATAAAAGCCTTTCAAATAAATACAATAAATAATGCTACATCAGATTTAGCAGATTCAAAAATTAGAGATATAGAAGCAGCGGCAAATGCTTTTTATAAATCTATAGGTACATCATTTAACATGGTAGGTTATGATACTGAATCATTATCAAACTATGTACCTGCACTAGTATTTACATTATATGACGGTTTTTATATTCATTCACAATTTGAAAATACTCTAGATGATGAAACAATGGACAACATAAAGCCAGGTTCTACATATGATGGAACAGAAGGGCAAATATTAGGTCTAAAACCATATATAAGTTATAGTTGTAGGTATCAAAGTGGTAATATAGATGTTACAATAACATATTCACTAGATAATTATATAACTGTACAAGGAATAGATGCTTCTGGAAATGGTATAAATATAGCAGGATATTTAATAAGTAATATTAGTAATTCTACAGAAAATTCAATAAGATATAGAGATGTTACAATAGAAAAAGAGCCAGCTTTAACACAACAATTATATAAAAATGATGTAAGATATATATATACAAAAATAAATGGTCAGAGATATTATAAAGAGCAGGGGAAAGACGATAAGTGGTTTTATATATCAAATAATAGAGTAGAAACTATAGAAGAAGAATTTAGTGAAACAGAAAATGACATGGCATATAGATATTATAAAGAAGCATTAGAATTTCGAGATGCACTAGAGACGGCTGGAATTACGTCTTTAACACCTGATGATGCAGTTGACGAAAATGGAGATCCATTAACAGATGCAGTAATTACAAATGCAGATGGAGAAGTAATATATAGTTTCATGGAAGGTCCAAATTCAAATCAACCAATATTTGATTATGGCACTTCTAAAAATAATGCGATAGAACTACCAGATTCAAAATTTAATGAACATAGATTAGCAGTAATAAGATATACAATAGAAAAAAACTTATCAGTTGCATTAGCTAATTATAATAATGGAACTTATGACTTTAGAATGCCTAAATTATCAGAAGAAGATTGGGCAACTATTATGAATAATGTTTCACTAATAAGCTTTTTACAAGGAATAAGTATAGGGGGAAAAATATATAATGGATATTCAGTTATTAACAACAACAAAAATGAAGAAGTAGTAACAGAAAATTCTATTTATATCATAGATGATCCTACTGATTCATCAGGTCATTATCATAGGATTACACATAAAGGATTAAACAGCTATTTAAGTAGTTATCCAAATGCAATAGGTATGTTTAATATAGAATTTGAAAGAAGATCAATAGAAACATCTGCAAATGAAAGAAGATATTATTATCCATATAGACAATTAGGATGTTATGACTGTTATGTACTTCAAACAGGAAATGATACTATAAATACAGATTCCAATATATATGAATATGTGGATAGTTGTGGAAATAGACTAGCAAAATTATATTATACAGCCCTGGGAAGAGAACGATATAGTATGTATAAAATATATAGAACAACAGACTTTATACAACAATTTTATAATAATTCACCATAACACAATATGGACCAGGTACACACAACAAATCTAGCTTCGCTCTAGTGATTGCACACAAATTTTACTAGCGTAAAATTTGGTGCCGAACAATAACGAGGGCTTTAAAATGTTATAAGCAGAGAAAATGTTCAAAAAAGCCCGCTATTGTTCTTGTTTTTAAAAATTTGAATATAAAAAAATAAAAATGTTAATAATAATATAAACGAAAGTAGGAGAAATTATGTATAAAAAAATTTTCAAAAGAACAATATTATTATTAACATTATTTATTATATATATTTATATTTTAGTAATAAATTATATCCCTGATCAAATTACAATATTTGAAGGAGAAAATATATCATTAAAAACATTTTTTGGAATAACATTAAATTCAGAGGACGAAGTACTAAGTGTATCAGCAGATACAGGAGAAAAAACAATAAATAAAATAGGAAGTGAAAAATTATCAGTAAACTTTTTTGATAAACTATTTATAAAAGATATAGATGTATCAGTACTTCCACGAACTACAGTAATACCAGTAGGAAATATAGCAGGATTAAAACTATATACAAGTGGAGTACTAGTAGTAGGAATGTCAGAAATAGAAGGAGAAGATAGTAAAATATATAAACCATATGAAAATACAGGAATAGAAGAAGGAGATACAATAATAAAAATAAATGATAATGAAATAAACACAACAGACGAACTAATAGAAAAAATAAACATGTCAAAAGGAGAAAAAGTAGAAATAGAATATATACATGATGAAGAAACAAAAGAATGTAGTATAACACCAGTAAAAACAAGTGCAGAAGAATATAAATTAGGCCTATGGGTAAGAGATAGTGCTGCAGGAGTTGGAACAGTAAGCTTTTATGAACCAGATACACATATATTTGGAGCATTAGGACATGGAATAACAGATATAGACACAGGAGACTTATTAAATATAGCAAAAGGAGAATTTGTAACTGCAAAAATATTAGATATAAAAAAAGGAGAAGACGGAAATCCAGGAAAAATTCAAGGAACAGTAGAAGAACAAGAAACAATAGGAGAAATATCAAAAAATACTGAATTTGGAATATATGGAAAAATAAAAAACATATCTAGCTTAAATATAGACACAAGTAAAGAAATGGAAGTAGCATTAAGAGATGAAATACAATTAGGAAAAGCAACAATTCTATGCAGTTTAGATAATCAAACTGTTGGTGAATATGAAATAGAAATAACAAAAATAAATAAAGAAAATAACTATAATAATAAAAGTATGGAAATAAAAGTAACAGATGAAAAATTAATAGAAAGAACAGGAGGAATAATACAAGGAATGAGTGGATCACCAATAATACAAAATGGAAAATTTATAGGAGCAATTACACATGTATTAGTAAACTCATCAACAGAAGGATATGCAATATTTGGAGACTTAATGTTAAAACAATCAAAAGAAGTGGAACGTTAAGGATGTGCCTTGGAAAGAAGGGACTCAGGGTCGGTACCCCAATATCATTAAGTTAAGGATTGATAGCTAATGGATAATATATAATATAAAAAAATGAACGATTTTGCGTATCTAAATTTGAAGTTAGAAATAACCAATAAAACCATGAGGGA
>CALXJV010000025.1 GCA_944388715.1 uncultured Clostridia bacterium | reverse complement strand
ATATCTCCACTCCAATATTCTCCTACTGCAAATAATTCATCTTCTGTTTGTTCTCTTAATGTTTTTATCCAATCTTTATAAAAATTCGCATCAATATGTTTTACTGCATCTAGTCTAAAACCATCAACTTTTGTTAATTCTAAATACCATTTTCCCCAGTCTAAGCATTCTTGAACAACTTCAGGATTTTTAAAATCTAAATCTGCTCCCATTAAATAATCATAATTTCCAAATTCTTCATCAACAGCTCCACTCCATGTCTTATTTTTAAAACGGAAAATAGCATGTTCTTTACTTTTATCATCATAATCAATCCCATCAAAATGTGTCCAATTCCATTCAAAATCAGAATATTTATGTTTTCTTCCTGGAAATGTAAATTTTGTTGCTACTCTTACTACCTGGTTTTCTATAAATGTATTATGATTTCCCCAATCTACTTGTTCTGCAGGTATAGTTTGTAGCATATCTGCTCCCATTTTATGATTTAATACAATATCTGCATATGTTTCTATACCAGCTTGTTTTAATGTCATTATACAATTTAAATATTCATCTTTAGAACCATATTTAGTTTTTATAGTTCCTTTTTGGTCAAATTCTCCTAAATCATATAAATCATATACTCCATATCCTACTTCATCTTTTCCGCCTATTCCCTTATATGCCGGTGGAAGCCACATTGCTGTTATCCCTATATCTGCTAATTCTTCCGCCTTAGCAGATAATGTATTCCACCAATTTTGTTCTGTTTCTAAATACCATTCAAAAGCTTGTAATATTACTCCATTTATTTTCTTCATTAAAATTCCTTCTTTCTTTTTATTATTATTGGCATTATATCATTTATTTTTTATAGTTACAATTCATAATCTCAAATCTATTTTATAGAATGTATCTTCGATTCGTAATAAAATGGAAAAAAAGGACTATTATAATATAAATAAATGGAACGATTTTGCGTATCTAAATTTGAATTAGAAATTCTTAAAAAACAACATGGGCGATATGCACGGTACTCTCGATAAGAGAGGGTCTGAGTGCAAGAGCACATTTTGTTCTTTTAGAATTTCTTTGAAAATTTAGCTTATACAAAATTGTGTAATAATTTTATATTATAATAGTCCTTTTTTTCCATTTTATTACGAATCGAAGGAATGTATACATTAATATTGACATATTTTTTTGATTTTTATATAATACGCAATTGAAGGAAGTGATTTTTATGAGTTTTACCTATGAAAGAACTATAAATTATTACGAAACAGATAAAATGGGGGTTGTTCATCACTCTAATTATATTCGTTTTTTAGAAGAAGCCAGATGTTATTATTTAAAAAATGCAAACATGCCTTTTGAAAAATTTGAAGAAAATGGTATTACGATTCCTGTTTTAGAAGTCAAATGCAAATATAAACAACATGTTACTTTTTCCGATACAATTTGTATTAAAGTAATTGTAAAAGAATTTAATGGTGTTAGATTAACCATCGGTTATGATGTAAAAGATAAAAAAACTGGTAATGATGTTATTATTGCTGAAACAAAACATTGTTTTACTGATAAAAATCTGAGACCTATTAATTTAAAAAAGCATTATCCAGAATTTAGTGATAAATTTGAATCATTAAAAGAAACTTAGAAACTAGTTCTAGGCTTCTTTTACACCTTATAAGATATTTTCAATATTTTCTAAATTTATTTTATGTGTTACTTTCAATTGTTCTATAAAACTTTCTGTATAACTTTTATTTATATTTAACACTGTAGCATAAGCAATATGTTTTTCTAATATTGTTACACTTTCTAATGGCTTATCTTTTAATAATGTATAATCTTGCAAAAACTTTTTATATTTATCCCATCTTTTCATTTCTCTAGCACCTTTTACAGAATATGTTCCATCTAAATACTCACCTTTTCTTAAATATTCTATAATTACTCTTATAATCGGCTCTAACACAGCTAATTCAAATGTGGTCATAAATATAGTCATTATTAAATTCGTAAATAATTCACTATCTAAATTATTTCCTGTAATTGATTGATATATAGCTGTTCCTATCATAATAGCAAAATAGGAAAATAAAAATATAACTGTTAAATTCACTCCACTTTCTTTGATAAAGTCATAGCTTTCAAATTCTTCTTTTACAAATTTTATCCATTTATTAACATCTATTTTTTCTTTTTTACAGATGGTTTCATACAAATAATTTTCATCTTTTTTTAATTCTTTAGAATTTTTATCTTTTAAAGGAATTAATTCATATTGATTTTCTCCTTTTTTCTCTATTTGTAGAAAACCTCGCGCACACAAATTTAATATACATGCTACTAAATCTTTTTTCTCTTCTATTTTTTGATTTTGTAAATATGAAAGTACTGCTGGACTATATTCTACTTCCATATCACGTATATATATTCCCTCTTCTTTTGATAAATTTACTTTTATTTTGTTATATATATTCATCCCTAATCGTATTACTATATATCCTGCTAAAAAAGCTAAAATTAATACAAGCACACCACTATTATTATGATATGTACTATTTAAGACCCAAATTGGTCCCACTATAAATGGAAGATAAAGTGGAAACATTATCATTATCAATACCAACATTCCGCTATTTATCTTATTTTTTATACTTAAAATTACTATTACTATTACAACAATAGCATAGTAGATACCTATATAAATCATTATATCCCCTTTCTTTTTGTACACAAACATTCTATCAAAATACTTTTCATCCTATAAATAGTATCTTTCCAAATTTTCTTGGACGTAAAAACATTATATATCTCTCTGCTAAGTTTTCTGATTTTTCTATATACATTGTCTTATCTACATAATAATAATCGTTTTCCACTAGCCTTTCATAGTCACTTATTCCATATGGTAATTTTTTCACACTAACCACTTCCTATCTCTATAAATGAATGATTATCTCTCGATACCTTTTCTATGATGTTTTTATTTTACTATATTTATTTCTAAATAGCAAGACTTTTTGTATATTTTCAAACATTTGTTTTTTGTTTTCTGAAAATTTTTCGCCAATTTTCTTTTCAAAAGAACTTTGGCGATTTCTTTATATTTGCAACTTTAAGTTACATAATTACATTATACATGAGGTTTTATATTTTTTCAAATTTATTCACTTAAGCCATTGCGAGGAACGAGCAATTTAGTACAGTGCATATTTTTTAGTATTCAGCAATACCTAGTATAAAACTGGGCGAAAACCAGTAGTGCTGTTGTTGAGGGAAGTGCTATTAGCGATACGGTAAGAAGCTAGATTGTTAGATTCTTCGCTATTGTAACAACCTCCTCTGTGAACACACTGATTAGAGCTGTAGATGCCTTTTTCTAATGTCCACTCCCATACATTTCCTGCTAAGTCATATACATTTATTTTACTATTTCTTTTTGTTGCTCCCGTTGTTAATAACACATCTGATGCTGGTTTTAGATAAGTTTCATTTACTGGTGTATAACTTTGTCCACGATTTGTTGAATATTTTCCTTTTGTTATATCAAATGATACATTATTATAATTCCCCCATGAACCGGAACTAGTTTTTAAATCTTCTTCTGATACTCCACTTTCTTCTAAATATGCTAACACTAAATCCCATTGTATTCCAAACATTAAACTACTTGTTTTTTCTCCTATTGATAAACTTTCCGATAATTCTTGTGCTTGTTTACATGTTACAAAATTATATGGATATGCTCCTTCTTGAAGCACTGGTGTCCTTGTATTATTATTTGATGTTACTGGATTATCAAATGACCCTACCTCATATCTTCCTATATAAAATCCTCCATTTTCATATATACTTTTTAACATTACGTTTTTGTGATTATTATATTCTGTTGCATTTGCAAATCCATGTTGAGCTTCTGAATCCCATATATCTGTATATCCAGATTCTCTATATTTACTCGCATAATTTTGCATTATCTTTTCTATATTTGTATAATCTTCTGAACTTGTTGGTTTTGTAGCACCATTTGTATAATACTCTTCATTATCAAAAATACTTTTTGGTACTTCTATCCATATCCATTCATTTCTGTTTTTATCTATTATAACTAATCCGTCTTTTAATGTATTTTCTCCCTCTATTTGTGATACTGCTGTTTGTGCTGGAATTTTTATTGTCTTTTCTTCTCCTGTACTATTGTCTGTATATGTTGTATCTTCTAAATTTGTTGCGGCCTCTATTGCTGTTAATTGTCTTAATTCATCTTCTTTTGCTTGTTCTGTATTTTCTTTTGCATCATTTGCTCTTGTTAGTATCCTGTTAAAGTTGCAATGGTTACTCCTGCTAGTATTAGTAATACTATTATTGTGATTACTAATGCGATTAATGTTATTCCTTTTTCCTTCATACTAATTTTTTTCATTTTCTCATTCCCTTCTTATTCTTATGTATTTCTTTTTTATTATTTCTTTCTTTTCGTTTTTTATTCTTTTTTCTTTTGTTCACCTCCCAATTTCTACCCTTTACATCTCTAAAGTATTTTTAATTTTTGCATTTAAACTTTTTATAACTTACTATTTCCTTAATTAAAAATATTTCAATTTCATTTTAATTGTTTTATCGAATTAAATCAATGTATTGTCGTATTTTATTTCTTTGTAGCTTCTTTATTTTAGTTACTCTATGAAAAAAATATATATTTAAAAACTTTCAAAACACTGCATTTTAGTGCATTTTTTAGCAAGTATTAAATTATTTGTATATTAATTTATTTTGAAATTACTTTTTCAATTTACATTTAAATTTTACTTTTGAATTTTTTGATTTTTTGTTGACTTTAATTTATTTTATTGATAAAATTTAGACAGTAAAAAACTTTCTTAGAGTAACTAACTCTAAGAAAGTTTTTACATAATTTAATATTTAACACTAGAACATTTCTACATAATAAGTAATCATATCTAATACATAAACTTCTTGTGATTATAATATTAAGTTTTACAATATAATTTTTTAATCTTATCAATCAAACTTTTTTATCCAAATAAGCTTAATTGATTACTTTGACTCATTCCATCTAAACATCCAAATTTTCTTAATAATTCTGTTACAGAATCTCCTATTTTAGACCTAATTTTCATATCATCAATTGACATAAATTTACCGTCTTGTCTAGCCTTCTCAATCCCTAATGCTGCCACTGTTCCAAGTCCTGCAATACTATTTAATGGTGGTCTAATACCTTCCTCTTCCACAATAAATTTTGTAGCACTTGATTTATATAAATCAATAGGCAAAAATTTGAAACCTCTTTCATACATTTCTAATACAAGTTCTAATACAGGGTACATAGCTTTATCTTTTTGTGTCGCATTATTTCCCAACAAATCAATTTCTTTCATTTTATTTTTTACTTTTTCTTCTCCAAATATCATTATTTCACTATCAAATTCATCTGATGCTCTTATTGAGAAAAATGCAGAATAATATGCTTTTGGCTGATGTACTTTAAACCATGCAATTCTAAAAGCATTTGTTACATATGCTGCCGCATGTGCTTTTGGGAACATGTACTTTATCTTTTCACAAGATTTGATATACCATTCTGGTACATTATGTTCTCTCATTAATGTTTTATATTCTTCCCATTTTGGTTCTTTGCCTTTTGCTACTTTTCCCTTACGTACTGCTTCCATTATTTTAAATGAATCATTTGGTGGTAATCCTTGTTTTATTAAATATATCATAATATCATCACGACAACATATTGCTTCTGTTAATGATACTGTTCCATCTTCTATTAAACTTTGTGCATTTCCAAGCCACACGTCTGTACCATGTGATAATCCTGATATACGTATTAATTCGTCAAATGTTGTTGGTCTTGTGTCTACTAACATTCCGTCTTACAAATTTTGTTCCAAATTCTGGTATACCATAGCTTCCTACTTCTGATCCAATTTGTTTTGGGGTTACTCCTAATGCATCTGTTGAACTAAATATTGACATTGTTTCTTTGTCATCTAAAGGTACTTTTGTTGGGTCTATTCCAGTTATATCTTGTAACATTCTAATTACTGTCGGATCGTCGTGTCCTAGTATATCTAGTTTTAATAGGTTTTGATCTATTGAGTGATAATCAAAATGTGTTGTTATTATATCTGAATTTGGGTCATCTGCTGGATGCTGTACTGGACAAAATTCATATATTTCTCTTCCTTTTGGTACAACTATAATTCCTCCTGGATGTTGTCCTGTTGTTCTTTTGATTCCTGTACATCCATGTGATATTCTTTTTATCTCTGCTTGGTTTATTGGTATATGCCTTTCCTCGTAATAATTTTTTACATATCCATATGCTGTCTTATCTGCTACTGTACCAATTGTTCCTGCTTTAAAAGTTGTTCCTTTTCCAAATATAACCTCTGTATATTTATGTGCTTTTGCTTGATATTCTCCTGAAAAGTTTAAGTCAATATCAGGCTCTTTATCTCCATTAAATCCTAGGAAAGTTTCAAATGGGATATCCATTCCGTCTTTATCTAGTTTATGTCCACACTTAGGACATTCTTTATCTGGTAAGTCAAACCCATTTTTTACACCATAATCTGTAAAATCTGAATATTTACAGTTTGGACATCTGTAATGTGCTGGCAAAGAATTTACCTCTGTTATACCTGTCATATTTGCAACAAATGATGAACCAACTGACCCTCTAGAACCTACTATATATCCATCTTCATTTGATTTCCATACCAATTTTTGTGCAATTATATACATAACGGAAAATCCATTTTTTATAATAGAGTCTAATTCTTTATCCAACCTAGTTTGTACAATTTCTGGTAATGGGTCACCATATAGCTGATGAGCTTTATTATATGCAATATCTTTTATCATTTGCTCACATCCTGGAATATGTGGCGGACATTTTTCCGGTGATATTGGACTGATTTGATCACACATATCTGATATTTTATTTGTGTTTGTTACAACTACTTCATATGCTTTTTCTTTTCCTAAATAGCTGAATTCTTCTAGCATTTCCTCTGTTGTTCTTAAATACAATGGTGCTTGATTATCTGCATCATCATATTTTTGCCCTGCTTCTAATATACGTCTATAAATTTCATCTTGTGGGTCCATAAAATGTACATCACAAGTTGCAACAACTGGTTTGTTTAACTTTTCTCCTATCTCTACGATTTTTCTGTTTATATCTCTTAATGCTTCTTCATCTGCCACTGTTCCGTTTCTTATTAAAAATTGATTATTTCCAATTGGTTGTATTTCTAAGTAATCATAATCACTAGCAATTTGTTCAATTTCTTCATCTGTTTTTCCGAAGTTCTATTGCTTGATATAGTTCTCCTGCTTCACATGCACTTCCAAGGATTAGCCCTTCTGAATATTTTTTATAAAGACTTTTTAATATACGTGGTTTTCTATAAAAATAATGCAAATGTGATAGAGAAACTAATTTATATAAATTTTTTAATCCTACATAGTTTTTTGCCAAAATTATAGCATGATAAGTTTTTAATTTTTTGTATTCTTCTTTTTTGGCTTTTTCACTTTTGGCTACTCTATCTATATCTTCTACAATTACTGCTCCTTTTTTCTTTAGCATATCTATCATAACATTAAATACTTTAACAGTTGTATCTACATCATCTAATGCACGGTGTGCTACTTCTACTTTTATTCCTAAATTTTCTGCGATTTTTCCTAATTTATATTTTTTATAATCTGGGAATAAATCTTTTGCCAAACTTAGTGTGTCTAAATATGTATAGTTAAAATCAAGTCCTAAAACTTTTGCATTTTGCTTTAAAAATCCTACATCAAAATTAGCATTATGTGCTACAACAACAGTTTCTTTATCATCTCCTAAGAATTCCAATATTTTAGGAAATACTTTATCAATAGTTTCTGCATCTTTTACCATTTCATCTGTTATATTTGTAACTTCTGTTACTCTTTCTGGTATATGTTTTTCAGGATTTACAAAACAACTAAATTCATCTATTACTTCTCCATTTTTTACTTTCATGATTCCAACTTCTGTAATTTTTTCTGTAACAGCTGAAAATCCTGTAGTTTCTAAATCTAGTACACAATATGTTGTATCAATACTTTGCTTTTTGCCATTATATACTGTTTTGGTATTATCTGGCGCCAAATAAGCTTCTACTCCATAAATTATTTTCATGTCTGGATTATCATATCCAAGTAATTTATGTGCTTCTGGGAATGCTTGTACAACTCCATGGTCTGTAATAGCAATAGATTTCATTCCCCATTTCATTGCTCTTTTTATTAAATCTGTTGCTGATGTCATTGCATCCATTTGACTCATTTGTGTGTGCATATGAAGCTCTACTCTTTTTACTTCTGCATGGTCTTCTCTTACTTGTTTTTTTAGTCCTTCTCCTTCTACAATTATATTTGCCATAATTGTTAATTCATTTGAAAAAGAATCCATTTGTGCAGTTCCTGCTACTTTTAGTCCTTTTGAATTTTTTATTCTTTTAATTACTCTTTTGCTATTATCTTTGTTTAAAAAAGCTTTACATGTCATACTGCTACTTCCATCATATATATCAAAACTAAGTAGAGTTTTTCCTGATTTTAATTCTCTATCTTCCATGTCAATAACTTCTCCTTCTATTGACACTTTGCCATCATCAACATTTAGCTCTGATATTTTTACTAATGGATCTGTAATATTTGGATTCAGTCCTAAAATTAATGGTGTACTTTCATCTTCTTCTGGTAATTCTGGAACCTCTGCATTGCTTGATATAATAGTATTTGCCATAACTGTTACATCACCTGCATATGCGTCTAGTCCAGCTCTACCAATTGCTTTAATCGCTTTGGCATTTTGAATTTTTTCTATAATCTCTTTTCCTTCTGTAGCATCTTTTGCAAATGATTTACAGGTAATTGTTCCAGTACCGTCATATATGTCAAATATTAGCATTCCTTTTCCAGTTCTGGTTTCTCTACATTCACTTGTTAAAATTCTTCCTTCTATTGTAATTCTTGAATTGCTTGCAGTGATATCTTTTATTGCTACTTTATTTTCTTTGGCTTTTGATGGTTTTCCCATTATATATTCTTGTTCTTCTTGGTTTATTTCTATATTGCCCATTTCATGTGTTGGTATACCTTCTCCTAAAGCCTCTTCTGGAATATATCCTTCTAAATCTGTTGGAGGAATGTAATCTGGGTCATTATATTCAGGTATATTCGAATATTCTCCATAATTTTCTTGACTGGCATTTTCGTGTTGTTGTTCCTCATTTAATTCTGCAATATGTGCAATTGCTTTTTCTTCTACTTGTTTTATTTCTTCTTTGATTTCTTCTATTTCTTGTTTTGACAACTCTTCTGTAAGATTGACTTTATACTCTTTTCCAAATAAGTTTCTTAAAACTTTTTCAAGTTCTTTATCTGTTTTCTTTGCCTTTAAAAAATCTGCTCCTTTTATGTGCATTTTTATATTAATTTCATTTCCATTTACCTCTACGTCACTTTTTAGTAGAAGCATTGGCTTCATTAATGGATATTTGTGTGACATGTATGCAATAATATTTCTCCATTCTGTTTTGATGTCTTTTAATTCTACTCCTTCATGATATTTGATAATCATATCAATGTGCTCAAAATGGAATCTTTCAGTTAAGAACTTCTCAAAAAGCCATATTTCTTTTATTTCTATGTATTCGTCAAAATATATCATTATTTCTAATGTATTTGTCTTTTTTATGATGTTTAGACATTCAATGTTTGCATATTTTACATTTGCATTTGTTTTGTAGTCACTAAATATTTCTCCTACTTTTTTTGTTTTTACAGTTTCTTGCATGTATTTTTGCTCCTTTGTTTTGAAATTTTAACCATTTTTCAAGATTATCTAAGTTTATTGACTTTTATTATTTTTATGATATACTTTTTCTCTTTCCTATGTTATCTATTATATACTATTTTTTTTACATTTCAAGCGAACAAAGTGAAATAAATTAATAAAATTTTTTGCTTGATTTAAATTTTTTATGACTGGTAAAAAAATAGAAAATCCTAAGATTTTCTATAATATTTACCATTGTATTTAAATGCTTTTCTTTAATCCTATACTAGACAATTATATAAATTTCTCCATATATTCTATTTTATTAATTTTTCCATTATCAATCTTTTCATTTTGCAACACTTCCTATCTATACTATATACACTATATATTTTAATTATATCATATAATCACACTTTTGCAGACTTTTTTGTTGTAAAAATCACATCTTTGTTAATTTTGTATATTTCAAGAGTAAATTCTCCTCTATATCAACTTTCTTCTTGTTATGTTTCCATTTTACTATATCAATATAAAACTATCAATTTTTTCTTCAATGCATTCTATGGAATAATTTTATTACCTACCCAAGCTCTACATTATGTAATCTAGAATTTTAAGTCGATTTATGGTATAATTAGATAAATTTAGTAATTTATGAACTTATCTTAAAGATTAAAAGGTGGTGTGAACTTATGATTGAATTGCTTTCACCTGTTGGTGATTTTGAATGTTTAAAAGCTGGTGTGCAAAATGGTGCTAATAGTATCTATTTAGGTAGTGATATATTTAGTGCCAGAGCTTTTGCATCTAATTTTACACTAGAAAAGTTGGAAAAAGCTATTCAATACGCAAAAATACGTGGTGTTAAAACTCATTTAACTTTAAATACTTTAGTTACAGATACTGAATTTGAATCTGCTATGAATCTCGCTAAAAATGCCTATAAATTTGGAATTGATGCAATCATTGTTCAAGATTTAGGATTAGCCATGAAATTAATAAAGACTTTTCCTGATTTGCCAATACATGCAAGTACTCAAATGACTGTTCATAATTTAAATGGTGCATTAGAATTGCAAGACTTAGGTTTTAGAAGAGTTGTTCTTGCAAGAGAACTTTCTATAAATGAAATTGATTATATTTGTAAAAATACTAACATAGAAATTGAAACATTTATCCATGGTGCTCTTTGCATATCATATTCTGGCCAATGTTTATTTTCTAGTATGCTAGGTGGACGTTCAGGAAATAGAGGTAAATGTGCTGGTCCTTGTAGACTTCCTTTTGAATTGTTAGAAAATAATAAACGTATTAACTCTGGTTATTTATTAAGTACCAGAGATTTATGTGGTCTAGAATTTATTCCACACTTAATAAACGCAGGAGTTAAAAGTTTGAAAATAGAAGGTCGTATGAAATCACCTGAATATGTAGCAACTGTTACCAGAATTTATAGAAAATATATAGATTTAGCATTATCAAATAACGAATATATTATTGATGAAAATGATAAAAAAGAATTATTACAAGTATTTAATAGAGGGATGTCTTCACCTGGACATTTAAGCAATGAAGGTAATAAAGATTTAGTTTTTAAAGAAAAACCTAACAACATGGGATTGTATCTTGGAAAAGTTCAAAAATATAACAGTAGTAAAGGATATCTCACTGTTAAATTAAATGAACCTGTTGAAATTGGTGACACTATTTCTCTTGAAAAAGAGGATGGCTCATATAAAATTTCAGAATTAATGGATACAAATATGAAAAATATCAAACATACTGAAATTGGTCAAACAGTTATAATTGGAAGAATGAAAGGAAATATAAAATTAAGTAATAACATTTATAAAATGAGTTCAAAAAAGCTGAATAACATAGCTCATGAAAGTTATTCAAAAGAAAATAGGAAAATATTGCTCAATTGCCAAATATCAATAAAAAAGAATAAACCTATCCAAGTAACAATTACATCAGCTTGCAATATTGAATTATATAAAGACTTAAAGATAAACTATGTTAGTGATATAGTTCCTTTAGAAGCAAAAACCAGACCTTTGGATAAAAATACTGTTATAACTCAATTTTCTAAAACAGCATCTACACCTTATACTTTTAAAAAATTAGATGTAGATTTGGATTATAACTTATTTATCCCTAAACTTAGTACTTTAAATGATTTAAGAAGAACAATTTTAAAATTAGTTGAACAATATATACATGGAACTATGAAAAGAAATTATCATGACCCTTTAGATACTCCTGATAATAATTCAAATATTTCTTCACAGCCTGTTCCTTTAAAAAAGAGTAAAATATCATTACTTTTGAATATTTTACATACAGACTTCGATTACTCTAAAATAAATGATGTGGAAAATGTATATATACCTCTAAAATATTTTTCTATGAAGGAATATAAAGAAATATTACATATATTAGATAAAAAATTTAATCTATACATATATATGCCAACAATTATAAAATCTAATTACAAAAATCTATTATCTAGTAATATAGAAACAACTTTAGAAAACTATAAGATAAAAGGATTTATTATCTCAAATATATGTAATTTAAAATTATTGAAAGGACTATTTGCTGAATTAGATAAATCATTAGAACTAATCACTAACTACACTTTTAATGTATATAATTCAAATACAATAAGCGAATTGAAAAATTTAGGAATTTTCAGATATACTATATCACCAGAACTTAATAGAACAATAATCAGTAATTTGTGTAATTGTGATTATCTTCCTAACGAATTAATTGTATATGGAAGAACACCTTTAATAAATATGAATTATTGCCTTTTAGGTGAAACAGATAAATGTTATCCTACTTGTAAACAAAGATGTACGACTTCTAATAAATATTATTTAAAAGACCGCCTTAATATGAAATTTAGAGTTTTACCTGATAACATCCAAACTGTAACTACTGTTTTTAACAGTAAAATAACATCTATATACCCAAAAGAATTTAACGTAGATTATGTAAGAATAGATATTTTAGATGAAAATATTGAAGAAATTAATGAAATTATACATAGGGTAAATAACAATCATAGATTTGATGGTAAAAATTATACTAGTGGAAATTTACACAGAAATATTTAGAAAAACAAAATGGAACGTTAGTGACGTGCTAAATCATACCAAAATGGAACGATTTGGCACGTCCCTAACGTTCCATTTGCTTACTACTCAATTCTATTATTAAATCCATATTATCATCTTTTGCAGATTTGTTTTTTCTAATTGCTCCACATTTTTTACATTTATATATAATTACATAACCTTTTTTACTATTTATTTCTAACGATACAGGTTCTAAATCTCCATGACATTTTTCTGCTCTATCTCCTGGATTGATATCTACATGTTTTGAATGCAAACAATATGGACAATGATCTCTGCAAGAATATCCTAATTTAGATACTTTTTTTCCGCAATTTTCACATATAAATTCTTCGTCTAGCTCTGTAAATTTTTTAGTTTCCATTCTATTCTCCTCTCTTGGTGTCCAATTGGGGACGTTTCCGTTTAGGATATTTTTATGTAAAGTTATGATTGCTTTTAAGTATTAAAGATTTGATATTATAACTTCACATAAAAATGTCCTAAACGGAAACGTCCCCAATTGGACAAAAAACGCCCTAATATTTAAAATCTCCTCCACCTAAAAACTCTTTTAACAACGAATTATTTGGCACATATTCTTTTGGTATTTCTTTAAAATATTTTAACATATTTATTAATCTGCATGCTTCTGCATATTCTTTATCTTCTTTTGTTATTTCTTCTAATAATGGCATGACTATTGGTTTTAATGCTCCTAATTCATATACTAATGATGTATTAAATATAAAGTTTGATTCTTCTTGGAATGGGAATATATTGTTTCTTTCTCCCTCATTGACTTTATTCCATGTACTAATTGTATGTTTTGCAGAATATCCTCTAAATTGATAATCTCTAACAATTCTTCTAATCAATCTTGTATCTGTAGTTGATATTCTATTAAATCTATCTAAGTTTAATACTGTTAAAGCACTAATATATACTTTATATTTTTGTTCTGATGGTATACTACTTGTTAATTTGTCATTTAAACAGTGAATTCCTTCTATAACTAAAACTTCATCTTTTTCTAATTTTAATTTTTTACCTTTATATCTTTTTGTTCCTTCGTAAAAATCGAATTCTGGCATTTCTACTTCTTCTCCATTTAATAACCTTGTTAAATGGTCATTAAACAAGTTTAAGTCAATTGCTTCTAAACATTCAAAATCATATTCTCCATTTTCATCTCTTGGAGTATCTTTTCTTTCTACAAAGTAATTATCTACAGATATTGTTACAGGTTTTATTCTATTTAATTTTAATTGTATTCCTAATCTTTGTGCAAAAGTTGTTTTTCCTGATGATGATGGTCCTGCAATTAATATCATTTTTATATTTTTATTTTTAGCTATATTATCTGCTATTTTTGCAATCTTTTTCTCATGTAATGCTTCTGCTAATAATATAATATCTTTTATTGTTCCTTTTTCTATTGCATCATTTATACGGTAGACTCTATCAATTTTCATAATTTTATTGATGTCATCATATTCTTCCATTGCCCAAGCCAATTTTTTATTTTTTACAAATTTAGGCATTTTATCAGGCTCTTTTTGACTTGGATATCTTACTAAAAATCCATCATTATATCTTACAATTTCAAATATTTTTACACATCCTGTTCTATTTGCTAGAGTTCCATAACAATAATTATAATAGTCTTCGCAATAATACATGAAAATTTCATTATTTTCTTCTAAATCTAGTTGTAACCTTCCTTTTGAAGTTTGTGTTTCTTCAAAAAATCTGGTTGCTTCTTCTCTATTCATAACTACTTGTCTAATTGGTATATCTTCTTTTACAATTCTTCTTACTTCTTGATTTAGCTCTTCTATAAATCTATCAGTTACTTCTCCATCTACAATATCACAAAACATTGCATTTGATAATTGATAATTTACTTCCATTTTTTTATTCGGACATATTTTTTCAAATGCTTTTCCTACTATATATACTAAAGTTCTTCTATAAACTTTCATTCCCTCTTTTGAACTAACTTTTATTAAGTCTATTTTTCCATCAGTTTCTATTTCAGATTCTAGATTTTTATATTCATTGTTAAAAGTTGCTGCTAACACAGCACAATTGCTATTTTTTATTTCATCTTTTAATAATTGGCTTATTGGCATTGGTTTTTCTATTTCTATTATTTTATCTTTATATTGTATCTTCATATTTTTCCTCCCTGCTAATTGCTTTTATTCTATTATATGTAAATTTCTATAAAGTCTATAATGTATTGTATATTAAAATACTATATAAGTCAAATGAATATTTTTAATTTTTTTGGATATATTTTTATTAGATATTATTTTTTGGAGGGATTTGTTATGGATATTTCTAGAATTAATTCTATTTTAGCTAATAAAGAAAAATGTGATGTTTTTTATGATGATAGACCTGTGTGGATTCAGGGTGTTAATGATAATATTGCAAAAGTTGGCTTTATTGATAATTTTGAAGAAAAAGATGTTTTTATTAATGATTTATATGAAAGAAATTTGTATAATTAATAACATTTCTTTTTTAGAATTATAAATTGTATTGTAGATCTAAAAATAAAAACAATAACGAACAGTAGTAAAACCAAATGATATTAATTTAGTAACGAGCTAGATAAGTTCTAGCCCGTTACATGAAATTAAAAAATATTGAATCTTAGTTTAATTTAAATGTAGTTCTATCTCTTTGCATTTTCCTTTCAAGTACCTTATTATATTCTTCTTCCAGATGCAATATCTTTGAATTTCCATTGGCGTTAATTGATACAAACATATTTTATCCATAATAGATTTACAATCAGCAAAATTTTCAAAAATTTCTTTTCTAATCATTTCTAATTCAAGTGAATCTATTGCGGATAAATTTGATTTTCTTAATATTAATTCATACTTTGGAATTTCTAAACTAGGTAAACTATATACTTCTACAATTTGAGTAAATGGTGCTATCAACACTTCTGCTTCATCAACTTTCTCATATGATGCTCCTAAGATTTCTCCCATATCAACATATAAAACATCTGGAAAAAGTTCTAATTCTAACAAAACAGGAGCTTTTTTGGTTTTTGCATATTCCATTAAAAAATCACTTTTTGTAGTAGATAAATTAGATGGAATCACTCTTTTATTACTATATTCTTTAAAAGTACTCATTCGCTCAACACGTTTGGTCCTTATAGAGCTCCGAAAAGGTTCCATTTTTAATTTTTTATACATTGCCGAATACATAAGCATTATAATTTCAAAATACTTCTGTAATGTTTGTTCATCTTCAAGAAAAATAATTTTACCTTCAGATTTTTTTTCTAATTCATTTTGTAATCCCTCATATAATAATGCATTAATTGTTGCATAAGCATTTCCCATTGTATATTGATATAGTGCTTGTTTTTCCTTTTTTGTTATTTCAAACATAGGATTCCTCCATTTTAGCAATCATATTAATAAAATCAATATTTAGCTAAGAATGGACACTAACTCTAGTGTCCATTCTCTCGTGATATAAATACTCTTATTTCAATGCTCTCTGATATTTAGCCGCTGTCTCATAATCATGGTTTTCTGCTGCTTCTTCCATAAGCTTAGTTAATCTCTGTCTATATTCAGCATCATCTTCTCCATCTTTTTTCATAGACTCATCTACACTTTCTTTTGTAGATATGTCTTCATGGCTCTGAATCGAAAGGGGAATCGCCCCCTGACTTGACATAATGGACTTAGCCATTTCCATGTTGGTCATCTGACTCATAATCATAAAAGCCTGTGGATCCGACATTACCATGTCATTCAGTGTTTCTGTATCCAGTAAATCTGCATAATCCGGATCAAACAGAAATCTTACCATTTTAGCAAGCACATTATTTTCTGTTGATTTTCCGGACTGAACATCATTAGAAATGATTTCAAGTATCTTTGCAACTCTTGCATCCACTTTGCCTGCAGCAACATCTGCAAAAGTGCAATATTTTTTCAATATTGGAACATACTTCACATAGCAGTTTGTATTTACTAATAAATTGGTACATACTGCTGAACGCTCTATCTTTCCTGTTGCAAAATCAAACAGTTCATTCTTACTTGCATCAGAAACATAATAGATTTTCCCATCAAGTGTTTCAACAACTTCATTATTGGCTAATGTGTTTGCTCTCACCTTGCGATAAGGGAACTCACCTAAACACAAGCTTTCAAAATCCGTTGCTGTCAAGGTAGCTAACTGATTTGTTTCAGGATTGTATATTTTATACTTTCCATCATCTTCCAAAACAAACCCAATAATTGTACTTTTAATTGTCATATTCTTTTCCTCCTGCTTTCTACTTTCTTGGTTTTCAGTTTCTTCTTTTAATGAGGCTTGTTCAGCATCATAAAATTCACTTAGAAATTCATATGAATTTCTAAATTTCAATTTTCTTGCACAATAGTCACAAAAAAGACCATGAACGTCTTTTTTATCTTTTGCTTGATTAAGATATATAAAACGACCACATTGTGCACATTTAATCGATATCACAAATTGTTCCTTACAAAAAATATTAGTTGACGCATCTATAGAACTCTCATGGTATCTAATTTGATATGCACGTTGTTTTTTTTGCTCTTCAGATTTTTTGATTCTTATTCCTGTCACTTGTAGTTTCTCATCAAATTCCAAAAGAAACTTAATGAGATCTTCAAACTTTTGAAGTTCTGAAGGGCTTGGCATTTCTGGCTTTCCAAAATAAGCTAATAGGTATGGTAAATTTGATATATCATCAAATTCTATATCCATACTTCGCTTACAATGTGGGCAATATACATCATTCAAGACTTCATGACCATATGCAACTTTCCGTGCTATTGGTATAGCTTTTCTACAATATGGACATTCAATAATAGTATTCACATATCACACTCCTTTGTTTGTTTTAATTAACTTGTATCAATTCATAATATAACCTGAATTGACTGCTACAAATTATCGGACTTATTATATAATAAATCTTTTGCATTGTCAATATTTTATGTGAAACCAATAAAAGAAGAATTTGATATCATAAAAAGATAACACCTTTCAATTTTAGAAAGTTAATTAATTTTGAAGTTTAACTTAATAGGAATTATAACATACTTAGAGTTATATGGCTATAAGTAATCTTTTATATTAAAAATCTCATTTCCAAGACTTTAATTATAAATTGGATTGTAAAAAGACTGAAGTTATGATAAGCTATTAGTAAAATATAGATAAAAGGGAAATAAATATTCATGAAAAGCATCTTGTATATCATTTTCTTTAATACCTTTTTCCTTATTTTCTTCAAAAATTTTATTTAATGCCCTCAAGCAAATATTACCCATTGCTACATTATATGATGTACCAACATATTTTTCTTCTGAATAATCAGATGCAATCCCTAACCAATCATCAAACTTTCCGACCATCATTTGTGTTTTTTCAAATTTAATTTGAGGATTTTCTTGTTTTATTTCTTGTAGCATGCTGAAGAAATCTTGCGCATGTTTCATTTCAGAATAAATACACAATCTATCTACTCCCAATCTATCTTTATATGGATTTATCACTTTAAAATAATAATTCATTTTTGCCTTTTCTGTTAATTGTGAGTGAAAAATGGTCCACTTTATAATCCAATTTTTTAGATGACATAATAATTTATATAAACCTCTTGACTAATAAAAATTAAAATTTCTTATAAGTGTCGATACTTGATTTATCAATTCACTTTAGTATTGATACGTTAAGAAATTTTAATATTCTAAAACAAAAGGTTATGTAATCAAGTGGTCCATATTTCAATTATAAAATGGACCAAAAATGAACCATTTTTCATTTAGAAAATACACTTTTCAGCATTAATATGAAACCCCATTACATTCTCACTAACTTTTAGATAATCATGCATTCTTTTTTCTAATTGAATATATGGTGCTAATAGAAAAGTTGAATTAGAAAAAGAATTTCAAGATAAGAAATTTGACATTGAATATAAATATAAAAATAAAATTAAGTCATTAGAAAAAGAAAATAATCATTTACTCAAAATCATCGATAAATTCTATGAAAC
>CALXJV010000024.1 GCA_944388715.1 uncultured Clostridia bacterium | reverse complement strand
GCGCAACAAATCTTATACGCTTCTTGCTAGACCTTAAATTAATATAGCAACTGTTAAAAAGTAGAGAAAAGGTCTAGAGAAGCTAGATTTGTTCAATTATAGGAAATTGCATTTCCTATGATTTAAATAGTTGTATACAAATTTTACTAACGTAAAATTTGGCGCGCGAACAAAGACGCGACATGTAGTTAAAATAATAGAAAATAGAAATCTGTTCTTATATATGGAGGTAAAAATGCTAGATCAAATAAAAGTGATTTTCATAGATTTAGATGGGACATTATTAAATAATAAAAATGAAATAACAGAATATAGTAGAGAGATTGTTCAAAATGCTGTTCAAAAAGGAATATATATAATATTATGTTCTGGTAGGGCAAGCAAAGATATAATTAGCAAAAGCAAATTTGTAAATGCATGTCCAATAATTATTTCAGACAGTGGAGCATTAGTTTATGATTATGAAAGAAATACTAATATATATCAAAGTAAAATAAAATTAAAAGAGTTAATAGAAATATGGAATTTTGCGCAAGAAAATAATATAAATATAGTATATAATTCACAACTAAAAAGATTAAAGAGTAAAAACTCAAATAAAGAAGGAATAATTATTTATACTGCTAATGAGATAGAAGATAATGTAACACAAATAGTTGTGGATACAAATAATTATGATGGAATAAAAAAGTTAAAAAAATTAATTGAAACAAAATATATTAATTTAGAAACTAAAAATTTTTGGGAATCTTCTGTTGCAAATTCTAATGAAGTATATTTTGAGATGGATATAACAAATAAATTTAATAGTAAAGGAAATGCTATAAATAAAGTATTGGGATATTTGAATATAAAAAAAGAAAATTCCGCATGTTTTGGAGATCAAATAAATGATTTTTCTATGTTTGAATCTTGTGGTATAAAAATTTCAATGAGTAATGCAAATTATCAATTAAAGCAAAAAGCAGATTTTATAACAGAATATTCTAATAACGAAGATGGAGTAGCAAAATTTATAGAAAAATATATTTTATAAAAGCTACTGTTTGGAAGATATTTATTAATATGTATATAAATTTTATACAAAAAGGGGGCCTGTTTTAGGACGCCATCTTTATGTTTTTGAGGATTTCTATATTTTTTATATAATTGTTTGTTATTAATTTACTCTTGCAAAAAAATAATCACTAGTATATAATTATGGAAGAAACAAAGAAAGGAGATATAGAGTAAAATCTATAAAATATAAAATGGCAGTAGTAATAGATGGAAAAGAACTAGCAAAAAAAGTAAGAGGAAATTTAAAAATAGAATGTGAAAATTTAAAAGCAAAAGGAATAAGACCTAAATTTGCAGTAATAATGGTAGGAGACGATCCTGCATCAAAAATATATGTAAAATCAAAAAGCAAAGCATGTGATGAAATAGGAATAGAATATGAGGAACATATATTAGATGATAAAATAACACAAGAAGAATTAATAAATTTAATACACAAATTAAATGAAGATAAAACAGTAAATGGAATATTATTACAAAGTCCTATTCCAAAACATTTAGATATAGATGAAGCATTTAAAGAAATATCATACAAAAAAGATGTAGATGGGTTTAATCCAGTAAATGTAGGAAGGCTTTTATTAAACCAAGATACATTTGTTTCTTGTACACCATATGGGATAATGAAGATGTTTGAAGAATATAAGATAGATTTAGAAGGAAAAAATGTAGTTATAATAGGTAGAAGTAATATTGTAGGAAAACCACTTATGGCATGTTGCTTAAATAGACATGCAACAGTTACAGTTTGTCATTCAAGAACAAAGAATTTAAAAGAAAAAACAAAAAATGCAGATGTATTAGTTTCAGCAATAGGAAAACCTAATTTTGTAACAGCTGATATGGTAAAAGATGGAGCTGTAATTATAGATGTAGGTATAAATAGAGGTGAAAACAAAAAAATCACAGGAGATGTAGATTACGAAAATGTAAAAGAAAAAGCAAGTTACATAACACCGGTTCCAGGGGGAGTAGGACCAATGACAGTAGCAATGCTTATGAATAATGTTATAAAAGCAACAATAAATCAAAATAAATAAGCAATATAACAAAAATGCTTATATGAATAAAAAAATATATAGGCACAGAAAAAGCTTATAAAAATAAAAAAATGGGGCACTTTTTTAAGTGTCCTTTAATAATTAGTATTTGTATATTTAATTGTGTTTTGCATTTTTATTAAACGAGATATTATTGTTAAAAAATAATAAAGAGGCATTAACTTATACATAATCAATAATTTGGTAGAATAATCTATAAGATTATTGTATGGCAGAAGTAAAAGCGCATGAAAATTTTTTGAAGGATTACAATATATATCAATCAAAAATAAGATAGGAGGAAGAAATATAAATAATTTAGAAAATAAAAAATATTGGATATGGTTATCTTTGATAAAGGGATTAGGCAGTAAAAGAAAGCAAGTATTATTAAATAAATATAAGACACCTGAAAAAATATATAATCTAAAAAGAGATGAGATATTAAGATTAAAAGGATTCAGTGAAAAATTAGCAGAGAACATATTAGATAAACAAAATAAAGAAAATCTAAATTCTTATATTGAAAAAATGGAAAAAGAAAATATAAATATAATAACAATACAAGATGAACAATATCCCAAAATCCTGAAAAATATATATGATTATCCAATATCATTATATATAAAAGGAAATCCAAATATCTTAAATAATTACACAATAGGAATGGTAGGATGTAGAAATGCAAGTGAGTATGGAATAAAAGCATCACAGTATTTTGCTTATAACCTGGCAAAAAAAGGAATCAATATAGTAAGTGGGCTAGCAAAAGGAATAGATAGTTATTCTCATATAGGAGCTCTTAAAGCTAAAGGTATAACAATAGGAGTAATAGGAAATGGATTAGACATTGTATATCCAAAAGAAAATCAATATTTATATGATAAAATTGTCAAAGAAAATGGAGCAATCATATCTGAATATCCATTAGGAGTAGAACCAGAAAAAATGAATTTTCCAGCAAGAAATAGAATAATAAGTGGAATGAGCAAAGGGATTATTGTAGTTGAAGCAAAGAAGAAAAGCGGGACATTAATAACTGTGGATTTTGCATTAGAACAGGGGAGAGATGTATATGTAGTACCAGGAAATATAAATTCAATTAATTCTGTAGGAACAAATGAATTAATAAAACAAGGAGCAAAAATGGTAACAAAAGTTGAAGAAATATTTGGATAAATTTGTTTACATCATTGATACATACACTATTTGAGTGATAAATTTCCCTGATAAATTTATAAATATACTGGTAATATAAAAAAATATGTGATAAAATGTGAAAAACAAAATATTATATTAAATATAAATTAACTCTTAAACAGATAATATAATAGAAACTAATTTTAATAATAACTTATAAAATAATGTATGGGTTTATAGGTAAATCCCATTTTAAAAACCTAAATATATTATATAAGGTTGATAAATGGAAAGAATAAAATTAAAAGATAGAATATTACCTAAATATACAAAAGGTGAAGAAATTTTTAATATGACATCACATATTGTTGGAGCTGTACTAGGTATTGTAGCAACTGTATTATGTATTGTATTTGCTGCAATTCATGGGAATGTATATGGAGTTGTAAGTGGTGCAATTTATGGTGTAACAATGATATTATTATATACGATGTCAAGTATATATCATGGATTAAGTCCTAAAAGATATTCCAAAAGAGTATTTCAAGTACTAGATCATTGTTCAATATTTTTATTAATAGCAGGCTCATATACGCCATTTGCATTATGCACTTTAAGAGAGTATAGTACGGCAACTGGATGGACAATATTTGGAATTATATGGGCTATGGCAATATTAGGAATAGTTTTAAATTCAATAGATATAAAAAAATATAAAAAATTTTCAATGATATGTTATTTAGTGATGGGATGGTGTATTGTTGTAAAAATAAATCTATTACCATCATTATTGGGAATAGCAGGATTTAGTTTACTACTAGCTGGAGGAATTGCATATTCAATAGGAGCAGTATTATATGGAGTTGGAAAAAAACATAAATGGATGCACTCTGTTTTCCATATGTTTATATTACTAGGGAGCATATTACAATTTTTCTGTATATTATTGTATGTGATGTAATTTATGAGAACAATTTTAAATGAGAATATTTATACCAACTTTAATATAAATTTAATAAGAATAGTTTTAAATAAAAATAAAAATAATTTTACTTTGAAATAAAATGTTTTTCATTTATATATAAATTTCTAAGGCAAAGTAAGAAAAATATTTGAAACAAAAAAATAAGGCTAAAAGCCTTCTAACACTCACAAATCTAAATATATTTTAACACAAAAAATATAAAAAATCAAATTCAAGAAACTTAAATAAAAAGAGAATAAATATGAAAAAGCGAGATAAAATAATATAAATAAAGAAAAGGTATAATTTAAAAAGAAAAAACAATTTGTAAAAATATTTTATATGTGCTAATATATAAATAACCTAATAAAAACAACATAAATCCCTGCGTAGTACGTAAGAGCATAATTTTTAGAACCAACAAATTTTAAGAGGGGCTGATCTCTGAAATACGGCGTGCATGCTCACATTATATAGTGAGAAGCCCATAAGTATTTAGGTAGGCACCCACCTGTTTTTAGGAGCAGGTCCTTAAAAATTAAAAAGCTGACGGCTAAGGCGGGGCTTTTTTTTGATGATACGTTGGGGACGTGCCATTTTGGAACGATTTGGCACGTCCCTAAAATGAAAGAAGGTGAGTTATATGACAATAAAGCAAGCAATAATAAAAGGAGTAACAATATTAAAACTAGAAAAAATTTCAAGTCCAAAACTAAAAGCAAGATTACTATTACAATATGTACTAAAAAAGCCAAGACAATATTTAATAGTATATGATAATCAAAAACTTACAGATTTTCAAGAAAAAGAGTATTTAAAATATATAGAGTTATTAAAGCAAGGAGAGCCTATTGAACATATAACGCATCAAAAAGAGTTTATGAAATTGAATTTTTATGTAGATGAAAATGTTTTGATACCAAGACAAGATACAGAAGTATTAGTTGAAGAAGTTATAAAAATAGCCAAAAAGATAAATGCCAAAAAGATACTAGATTTATGTACAGGAAGTGGAGCAATTGCAGTATCTTTAGCAAAATATTTAGAAAATGTACAATTAACAGCATTAGATATAAGTGGGAAAGCATTAGATATAGCAATATCTAATGCAAAAAATAATCATGTGCAAGAAAAAATTACATTTGTTGAATCAAATCTTTTTGAAGATTTAGCACAGGAAAAGTATGATATTATAGTTTCAAATCCTCCATATATAAAAAGGAAAGAAATCGAAAATTTAGATATGGAAGTAAGACGAGAACCCAAAATTGCATTAGATGGAGGAGAGGATGGTTTAGATTTTTATAAAAAAATAATAGATAAAGGATATGAATATTTAAAATATGGAGGATATATTTGTTTGGAAATAGGATATGATCAAAAAGAAGAGGTTATGAAAATAATAGATGATAAAAAACAATATATTAATACATATTGTAAAAAAGATTTGTATGATAATGATAGAGTGATTGTAACAAAAATAGGATGAAAAATTTAAAAGAAGAAGTCAAAATAGTAGAATGTAAATATAATTATTATTTTTAAAGAAAAAAGGAAGTATTAATATAAATATAGTAGATTTAAACAATAGAAAGCGAATTTGTGATTTAGTTAGCAAGAGGAGGAGTAAAAAATATGTCTTTTTCTTCAGATATTAAGCAAGAGTTAAACAAAGCAAATAGTTTAGCAAATAAAGAAAATGTAAAATTTGAGTTAATAGGATATTTTATATCAGCAAATATTAGTGTAGTTAAAGGGAAAAAGATTAAGTTTTCCACAGAAAGTGATTATAATATAAATAGATTTTCAAAATTGTTATCTAATTTAGAAATAAATCATGATATAGATGTAAATGGAAAAACATTTAATATTGTAACAAAATCTTTTGATATAGATAAACTAGAATACATAGAAATAAAAGAAAATGAAGTTTTTTTAAAAGAGGATATAATTAAATTATCAGATAGTAAATCAGAAGAAAAAATAAAAGCATTGATTAGAGGTGCTTTTTTAGGAGCTGGGTCTGTAAACAATCCAGAAAATTCTTATCATTTGGAGATAGTACTATCAAATGAAATGAACCTAAAAATATTGCAAAAAATATTATTTAGTTTTGGAATAAATGCAAAAGAGTTAATATCTAAAAGTAGATATTCTATCTATATAAAAGAAGGAGAAGAAATATCAAAATTATTAGCTTTAATAGGGGCTAACAAAGCTGTAATGCAATTTGAAGATATACGAATCAAAAAAGAAATGAGAGGCAAAGTTAATAGAATTGTAAATTGTGAGACAGCTAATTTAAATAAAACTATAAATGCATCAATAGAGCAAATTTCAGCAATAAAGAAGTTACAGAAAGAAGGAAGATTTTCAAAATTAGATGATAATTTAAAAGAAATAGCAATATTGAGAGTTGAAAATCCTAATATGTCATTGGTAGAATTAGGAAAAAAATTAAAAGAACCAATAGGAAAATCAGGAGTAAATTATAGATTAAAAAAAATAATGGAGATAGCAAATGGAAAATAAAGAATTAGGAATATATATACATATACCGTTTTGTAAACAAAAATGTTATTATTGTGACTTTGTTTCTTTTTCAGGCAAAAATGATTTACAAGAAAAATATATAGAAACAGTAAAAAAAGAAATAAATTACTATTTTGAAAGTGATGATTTTGCTAAAAGATACAATGTAACAACTGTTCATATAGGAGGAGGTACACCATCATATATAAATAGTAAGTATATTTCAGAAATTTTAGAGTTATTAGAAAATAAATTAAAAAACAATAAAACTAAATTTGAAAATATCGAAATAACAATAGAGGTTAATCCAGGAACAGTTGATAAACAAAAACTAGAGAAATATAAAAATGCTAAGATTAATAGACTAAGTATAGGACTTCAAAGTGCAAATAATGAGATTTTGAAACAAATAGGTAGAATACATACATTTGAACAATTTTTAGAAACATATAATTTAGCAGAACAGGTTGGTTTTGATAATATAAATGTGGATTTAATGATTGGATTACCAAATCAAAGTATTGAAGATGTAAAAAACAGTTTGAAAAAAATTATAGAGCTAAAACCAACACATGTAAGTGTATATTCATTAATAATAGAAGAAGGAACAGTAATTGAAAAATTAATAAAACAAAGTGTTTTGCAAGAAATGAAGGAAGAACAAGAAAGAAGAATGTACTGGTATGTGAAAAGTATGCTAGAATTAAATGATTATAAACATTATGAAATATCTAATTTTGCAAAAGAAGGAAAAGAATCAAAACATAATGTAAATTGTTGGGGACAAAAAGAGTATATAGGAATTGGTACATCTGCACATTCATATTTAAATGGTATAAGATATTCAAATTGTGAAGATATTGAAAATTATATAAAAAATATAGAAGAAAATACTCAAAAAGAATTTGAACAATTCTTAGATGAAATTCAGAATTTTAAATATGAAGATTTCACAGCCAAGACGAATGATGAAAGTCAAAGCAAGCATAAAAATCAATTACTAGAAAACCTAGAAAATCAGAAATTGTATGAAATACAAGAAATACAATCTTTAGAAGATATGAAAAAAGAATATATGCTTTTAGGTTTAAGAAAAATAGAAGGTGTACAGATCTCAAAATTTAAGGAAAAATATTTAGATAATCCTATATTTGAATATAGAAAAGAATTAGAAAAGTTAGTAAAAGAAAAATTGATAATAATTGATGGTGACTATATAAAATTAACGAACCAAGGATTGGATTTAGCAAACTTAGTGTGGGAAGAATTTGTATAATGTCCAATTGGGGACGTTTCTGTTTTGGACATTTTTAGCAAATCATACTGCATAGTTGCTTGATTTGACATAAAACATGGCGACGTGGTAAAATATAAGTATAAGGTTTAAACTTTAGCTGTTTCTGGTTAAATTACATATTCAATAAGTATAAGACTTTAGGAGGAAGAATTATGACAAGAGAAATTATGGAATGTGTATTTATGGTACTTACAATTGCAATAATGGGGCTGAGTGGCACTTTATTATTTGCAGTGAAATTGACACAGTGCCTGAAACTTGAGATGATCATAGTTGCAATTATTGCATTAATAGTAGCGAGAGAGGCATATTTATACGGAATAGGTATGATGATGACAGCGACCACTTTTTTATTTGTGTTCTTTGGCATATTATTAGTGCCATTAGCACTGAAATTCAAAAAAGAAAACTAGTAAACAATGTAATTAACCAGAGCATTTGTCCCACTTTATTGTGGGATTTTTGCTTTAAAAATTGTGAAGTATGCTTAAGATGAGCATCTTGAAAAATCATAAATTATTTAGTATAATAGTCGTATAAAAAAAGGTGCTTTTAGTTTGGAAAAAATTAATTCATAATTATGTATGCCTTTAAGCGAAGCGGGAAAGGGATGGATTTTAAAATGAAAAAGAGAATTTTAACAGGAGATAGACCAACAGGAAAATTACATATAGGTCATTATTTTGGTTCATTAAAAAAGAGAGTAGAGATGCAAAATAGTGGTGAATATGACATGTATATATTAATTGCAGATGTTCAAGCATTAACAGACAATTTTAACAATCCAGAAAAAGTTAGAAAAAATGTAAGAGAACTAGCAATGGATTATTTATCATGTGGAATAGACCCAGAAAAAACAACAATATACATTCAATCAATGATACCAGAAACAGCAGAATTAACAGTATATTATTCTAATTTAGTAACTATTGCTAGATTAGAAAGAAATCCAACAGTAAAAACAGAAATTTCACAAAAAAAAGAAATATTTGGAGAAAGTGTAACATATGGATTTTTAGGATATCCAGTAAGTCAAGCAGCAGATATAACAACATTTGAAGGGGAATTAGTACCAGCAGGAGAAGACCAAGAACCTTTGATTGAACAATGTAGAGAAATTGTCAGAAAATTTAACAGTATTTATGGAGAAGTTTTAGTAGAACCAAAAATTGTTTTATCAGAAGGAAAAAGAATAAAAGGATTAGACGGAAATGAGAAAATGGGAAAATCTCTTGGTAATGCAATATATTTGTCAGATTCAGAAGAAGAGATAACAAAAAAAGTAATGAGTGCAGTTACAGATCCAAATAGAATAAAAAAAGATGATTTAGGAAACCCTGATATATGTATGGTAGCATACTATCATAAACTATTTTCTAGTAAAGAAGAATTAGACACAGTATGTGCAGAATGTAGAGCTGGAAAAAGAGGTTGTGTAGCTTGTAAGAAACAATTAGCCAAAAATATTATTGAATACTTAAGACCAATAAAAGAAAAAAGAGAATATTATGAAAATCATCCAGAAATTATTGACCAGATTTTAAAAGAAGGAACAGCAAAAGCAAGAGAAACAGCAAAACAAACAATGAAAAAGGTAAAAAAAGCGATGAAATTAGACTATTTTGGATAGTGTCCATTGGTCCATTGGGGACGTGTCAAATTGAACATTTTTTGTCCAAAAGGGACAGGTCTCTATCAGATTTACAATATGTTTATCTTAGTTTTTAAATATATTTAAATTTAATAAAAATATAAAAAGGTCAGATAGATACATATTAGAAAACTATCCGACCTGTCCCTTTTGGACAAAAAATGTTCAATTTGACACGTCCCCAATGGACCAAATGAAAGGAGAAGAGAATGTTTACAGATTATACAAAAATTATTATAAAATCAGGAGATGGAGGAAATGGAGCCGTTTCATTTAGACGTGAGAAATATGTACCAGCAGGGGGCCCTGATGGTGGAGATGGGGGAAAAGGCGGAGACATCTATTTCCAAGTGGATAAAGATAAAAATACATTAATTGATTTTAGATATAACAAAAAATTTAAAGCAGGCAATGGTGAAAATGGTAGTGGTAGCCATTGTAACGGAAAATATGGAAAAGATTTATATATTAAAGTTCCAATAGGTACAGTTGTAAAAGATGTTGAAACAGGAAAAGTAGTAGCAGATTTATCAAAACCAGAACAAACAGAACTTGTTTTAAAAGGAGGAAGAGGAGGAAGAGGAAACTCTCATTTTGCAACTTCAACAAGACAAGCTCCTAGATTTTCAGAAGATGGTGATAAAGGAGAAGAAAAAGAAGTTATACTAGAATTAAAATTGTTAGCAGATGTTGGATTATTAGGATTCCCAAATGTCGGAAAATCAACATTTTTGTCAATTGTAACATCTGCAAAACCTAAAATTGCAAATTATCATTTTACAACATTAGAACCAAATTTAGGTGTAGTAAAAACTAAAAATGGTGATGGATTTGTTATAGCAGATATCCCAGGAATTATTGAAGGGGCAAGTGAAGGAGTAGGACTTGGAATACAATTTTTAAGACATGTAGAAAGAACAAGATTATTGTTACATTTTTTAGATGTATCAGGTCAAGAAGGAAGAAATCCTGTAGAAGATTTTTATACAATTAATAAAGAATTGAAAAATTATAGTGAAAAATTAAGCACCAGAAAACAAATTATTGTGGCAAATAAAATTGATGTACAAAATGAAGAACTAATAAAAGAAGTTGAAGAACTAGCAAAAAAAGAGGAATTAGAGTTGTATAAAATTTCAGCTGTTACCAAACAAGGTGTGCAAGAATTAATTGACCATGTATCAGAAGTATTAAAAACTTTACCTAAAGAAGAATTGATAGAAATAGAGGATAGAAAAGTATATACATTAGAAGATAAAGAAGATGATTGGACAATAAAAGTAGAAGATGGTGTATTTATTGTATCAGGAAGAGCTGTTCAAAGATTAATGGGTAGAGTTAATATTGAAGATAATGAATCAATGTATTATCTACAAAAATGTCTAAAAAATATGGGCATTGAAGATAAATTGAAAGAAATGGGAGTTTGCGAAGGTGATACAGTTATTTTAGATGACTGGGAATTAGAATGGTATGAATAAAATTTATAAAAATTAGTTGACTAAAGGCAAAAAAAATGGTATAAATATAAAGTACCAATAAGGCCCGTTGGTCAAGCGGTTAAGACGCCACCCTCTCAAGGTGGAATCATGGGTTCGATTCCCGTACGGGTCACCACAAAATATAAAATATTTGTATATTTAAATGTATATTATCACAATCTATTGAAAATAATAATATAATAGTATTGACAATTGTATTACAATGTAGTACAATAATTACAGAAGGGAGTGAATGTTATGACTATTTCAGTAAGATTGAGTGATAAAGATACAGAATTAATTAAAACATATGCAAAAATGAACAATATTTCTTTATCTGATTTAATAAGAAATGCAGTATTAGAGAAAATAGAAGACGAATATGATTTAGAATGTTATAAAAAGGCAATGGAAGAATACAAGAAAAATCCCAAAACATATACAATGGATGAAGTAAAAGAGGAGTTGGGATTATAAATGAGTTATAAAGTCATATTTACAGATAAAGCCAAAAAACAACTAAAAAAATTAGATAAGCATATATCATCTTTAATAATTGGTTGGCTAGAAAAAAATATAGAAGGTTGTGAAAATCCAAGAGTGCACGGAAAAGGATTAGTAGAGAACAAATCAGGACAATGGAGATATAGAATTGGGGATTATAGGGTGATATGTGAAATACAAGATGATGAAATAATAGTTCTTGTTTTAGAAATAGGACATAGAAGGGAAATATATAATTAAGCCATTAAAATTTTATATAATTTTATATAGAGAAAAAGAGACAACATTATAAAATATATATCAAAATGAGTTACAAAACTTAAAAGGGAGTAGCTTTAAATTACTAATCAACAGTCGCGATATAGTATATATCTGGTTAGTAAGCTTGTAATAAATAAGTAAGCAAGACTTTTAAAAGAAACAAAATCTTTTAAAGGTCTTTTTTGTATTTATTAAACTAATTAGAATAAAAAAGAATTAGATATTTTGTAAAATGTAGGCTTTAAATATAAAAAGACATAAAAAGATTTTACTAACAAAATAAAAAGAAAAGAGGCGACTGGAATGTAAGAATAAAGTTTTTAAATTTTTAAATAAAAATAGAACCAAAATATTGATATATTTTTAATATTTGGATAAAATAAAAATGAAAATATATGAGAAAAAATCTATGACAAAAACAAAACTTTTTAACAATAATTTAAATTTTAGGAAAGGAAATATGAAAGAATGGAAAATAAGAACTGGTTTAACAAAGAAGTAAAGGATGTTGAAAAAGAGTTAGAAACAAGCCAAGAAAAAGGTTTATCATCAGAAGAAGTATCAAAAAGAAGAGAAAAATATGGACTAAATCAATTAAAAGAAAAGAAAAAGAAATCATTACTTATGAGATTTTTAGACCAATTTAAAGATTTTTCTATTATCATTTTAATAATTGCAGCAATTGTTTCAGGATTTGTAGGAGTAGCAGAAGGAGAAGGAATAACAGACACAATTATTATTTTAATTGTTGTTATACTAAATGCGGTTATTGGAGTAACACAAGAATCAAAAGCAGAAAAATCATTAGAAGCTTTGCAAAAATTAACAGACCATGCATCAAAAGTTATTAGAGACGGGAATGTAACAGTTGTTCCAGCAAAAGAGCTAGTTCCAGGAGATATTGTTGTACTAGACACAGGAGATTATATTCCAGCAGATTTAAGAATTATAGAAGCGGTAAATTTAAAAGCACAAGAAGCATCACTAACAGGAGAATCTGTACCAGTTGAGAAAACTACAGAAAAAATCGATGGTGAAGAAGTTGGGCTTGGAGATAGAACAAACATGTTATTTTCTTCCAGCTTAGTAACATATGGTAGAGGAAAAGGAATTGTTGTAGAAACAGGAATGACAACAGAAGTTGGAAAAATTGCAGAAATGATAAATGAAACAGAAGAGCAAATTACACCATTACAACAAAAATTAAATAAATTAGGAAAAACATTAGGAATTACAGCAATTATAATATGTGTAGTTATCTTTATCATAGGATTATTCCAACAAAAAGAACCAATCCATATGTTTATGACAGCAGTATCATTGGCTGTGGCAGCAATTCCAGAAGGATTAGTAGCTGTATCAACAATAGTTTTAGCAATAGGTGTTCAAAAAATGGTTAAGAGAAATGCCATTGTCAAGAAATTGCCAGCAGTTGAAACATTAGGAAGTGCAACAGTTATCTGTTCAGACAAAACAGGAACATTAACTCAAAACAAAATGACAGTAGAAAAAGTTTTCTTAAATGGAGAGATAAAAGACTTAGAAGAAATTGACAGTAAAAACGTGTCAGAAGATATGACTACATTGGTATATGCCAACATGTTGTGTAATGATACTAAAATTGCACAAGATGGAACTTTAACAGGAGATCCAACAGAAACAGCATTAGTAGATATGGCATTTAAATTAAATTTTGACCCATCTATTTATGATAGAATGATACGTATTTCAGAAGTACCATTTGATTCAGATAGAAAATTAATGACAACAGTTAATAAAGTAAATGAAAAATACATTGCCTATACTAAAGGTGGTGTAGATGAATTATTAAAAATCTGTAAAGGATATTTATTTAATAATGAAATAAAATCAGATTTAGATAAATATGCAGTAACAATTAGACAAAAAAATGAAGAAATGGCCAAAGAAGCTTTAAGAGTATTAGCTTGTGGATATAAAGAATTTGATCACGAACCAACAGGAGAAGAATTAGAAAATATAGAAAGTGATTTAATATTTATTGGAATGGTTGGAATGATAGATCCTCCAAGAGAAGAGGCAAAAAAAGCAGTAGAAAAATGTAAAACAGCAGGAATAAAAACAGTCATGATAACAGGAGACCATAAAATTACAGCAACAGCTATTGCTAAAAAATTAGGTATATTAGAAAATGAAGATGAAGCTATCACAGGATTAGAATTAGAAAAAATGTCTGACGAAGACCTACAAAAAAATGTAAGACATTATTCTGTTTATGCAAGAGTATCTCCAGAACATAAAGTAAGAATTGTAAAAGCATGGCAAAAAAATGGTGAAATTGTAGCTATGACAGGTGATGGGGTAAATGATAGCCCTGCATTAAAAACAGCTGATATAGGTTGTGCAATGGGAATTGTTGGAACAGATGTTGCAAAAGAAGCAGCAGATGTAATATTAACAGATGATAACTTTGCAACAATTGTATCAGCAGTAGAAGAAGGAAGAAGAATTTATGACAATATATTAAAAGTTATACAATTTTTATTATCAAGTAATATAGGAGAAGTAGTTGTATTATTTTTAGCAACATTATTAACACCACTATTTGCACAATGGTTTGGAATAACAGATATCGCTCATTTAGAAATATTACTACCAATTCATATATTGTGGATAAACTTAGTAACAGACTCATTACCGGCATTAGCATTAGCATTTGACCCAGCAAATTCAGATATTATGAATAGAAAACCAAATAAACCAGGAAAAGGTGTATTCACAAAAGGAATGACATGGAGAATTATTTACCAAGGTGTTATGATAGGATTATTAACACTTGGAGCATTTATGATAGGACTTGCAACTACTACAGAACCAATTGACGGACTAACATTAGATGAATCAAAAATAGAAGTAGGTCAAACAATGGCATTTGTTACATTAGCATTTTCAGAATTAGTACATGTGTTTAATATTAGAAATAACAAAAAATCAATATTTAAGACAAAAGTATTTAACAATAGTAAATTAATATGGGCAGTACTTGGATCAGCAGTACTAATGGGATTAATCTTAGCAGTACCAGCATTAAGAGGAATCTTTAGTATACCAGTATTACCAAAAGAAAATATTATTGAATTAATTGGTTTAGTAATAGCACCATTAATCATTGTAGAATTGTTTAAGTTATTTAAAATTAATAGTTTCAAAGATGAATAAGACACCAAGTCATTATTGATAGCGGTATGGATAATATTATATATTATCCATACCGCTATCAATCCTTAACTTAATGTCATTGGTTACGAAACTTATTTGGATAAAAGTTCCTTAATAAAAAATTAATAAATCCTCTATTAATTATTAATAAAAATATGGTATATTATATATGCAGATTAAAAATAATGTAATAAAATTATAGTAAATTTTAAGGTCTGTCCCCAATCCCCAAAAACAGGGATTGAAGGGGGCGTCCCTTAATCCCTAAGGAGGAAAGAAAATGTATAATATATTAGTTGTAGATGATGATAAAGAAATAGTAAATGCGATTGAAATTTATTTATCACAGGAAGGGTATAATATTATAAAAGCATATGATGGAGAAGAGGCTTTAGAGAAATTAAAGGAAAATGAAATACATTTAATAATTTTAGATATTATGATGCCAAACAAAGATGGAATTGAAACATTACAAGAAATCAGAAAAGACAAAACAATTCCTGTTATTATGTTATCTGCAAAATCAGAGGATTATGATAAAATTTCAGGTTTAAATACTGGAGCAGATGATTATGTAACAAAGCCATTTAATCCATTAGAACTAATTGCAAGAGTAAAATCAAATATCAGGAGATATGTAGATTTTAGTAATTCAAATATAAGTAAGAAAAACAAAAATGAGAGAATTTTAAGTACAGGAACACTAGAGATAAATGATGAGACAAAACAAGTAACAGTAGATGGAAAAGAAATCAAATTAACAGCAACAGAATATAACATATTAAAATTTTTATTAGAGAACAAAGGAAAGGTATATTCGATAGAGCAAATATATGAAAATGTATGGAATGAGGAAAGTTATGGAGCAGAAAATATTATAGCTGTACATATAAGACACATAAGAGAAAAAATAGAAATCAATCCTAAAGAACCTAAATATTTAAAGGTGATATGGGGGATTGGATATAAAGTTGAGGATATTAAGTAATAAAGCAGGTGAGAAAATGAAAAATATAAAAGAATCTATTTTATTAAAATTTTTATGTTATGTGTTTATACCAATTATGATTTTTATTTTAGCAATTAGCATTGTAGATGTTTCTATTACATCACAATATGGACAAATGGATGGACCAGAAGAATATATAGAGACAGAGGAGTTTGGAAGAGAATATTTAATATCACTAATTTATAAGGTAGAAGATATCAGTAAAGATAAGAAAAAATCAAAAGTGATTGAAGAAAACACTTTGAGAGAAGAAACATCAGAAACGTCTGGTATATCAGAATCCCCAGAAACATCAGAGACATCTGATACATCAGAAACTTCGGAAGCACCAGAAACATCACAAACATTGAATGAAAACATATATGATAATTATAATGAAATAGAAGATGAGAGTTATGAATATCCAGTATATTATGAAGTATCAAATTATACATATTCAAGAGTCAGCACTTTTATAAATTATATTATCATAGATAAAGAAAATGGAAATATGTTTACAAACATAAAGTCAAATAACTATCCAGAAGAAATTAACAAGCTAAAAGCAGAAAAGACAAATTGGAGTTATCAAGACGGAAACATTACAACTAATATTAATACTATTAATCAAGAAAGTGCTAAATATATTACAGATTCATATTATTCAGTAGAGAATTTTGAAGGATATGAAGTATATTCAAATATAGATCCAAGTTCATTAACATATTCAAATTCTTTATATGTACAACAAGTAGTATATGATTTGTTTAAAGGACATGAAAATTTACCAGCTTATCTAATTCCATTATCATCAATTTTAATTATTGTTATGGTTGTATATTTAATCTGGGCAACTGGTCATGAAAAAGGAAAAGATGGAATTCAATTAAATAGTATTGATAAAATTTCTTATGAAATTATATCTATTGTTATTATGACTATTATTGGGATGATGATGAGTTTTGCAGTAGCAAGTGTAGAGTCACAAATACCGCAAAAAATTTTAGTATCTGTATTTTTGATATGTTATTTGATAGGTTATGCTTGTTTAGCGTTATGGGTAAGTACTACAATTAGAAGATTGAAAGCAAAACAATTTATACGTTCATTTTTAACATATAAAGTTTGCAGATGGATAGTAGTAACAACAAAAAAAATATTCAGAAAAGTAACAGATAAGCAAAATACAAATAGAAAAATTACTATTATCTATTGGGGATTTGTTGGTATAAGTGTTATATTAGCCTGCACAATCTGGAGTGGAATAGGATTTTTGATATTAATTGCTTTTTGGGGATGGGTATATTATAAATTAGTACAATATAATAAAAAGATACAAAAAATTAATGAAGCATTAAAAAATATATATAATGGAAATCCAAATGTAAAATTAAATGAAGAAGAATTAGAAGGTACATTAAAAATTATGGCAAAATATATTAATGATATAGCAGGCGGATTTACAAATGCAATTGAACAAAGTTTGAAATCAGAAAGATTAAAAACAGAACTTATTACAAATGTGTCACATGATATAAAAACACCATTAACTTCAATAATAAATTATGTAGATTTGTTGAAAAAACAAGAAATTAATAATGCACAGATAGAGCAATATATTGCAGTACTTGATAAAAAATCACAAAGACTAAAGAAATTGATAGAAGATTTAGTAGAAGCATCAAAAGTATCATCTGGAAATGTTAAATTAAATATAGAAATAATCAATTTAAAAGAATTGTTAAATCAAACAATTGGTGAATTTGAAGATAAATTGGAAAAGAAAAATTTGAAAATAGAAATGGATTTACCAAATGAAAATGTTTTGATTAAAGCAGATAACAGATATTTGTATAGAGTAATTGAAAATGTATTTAGCAATGTTTCAAAATATGCTTTAGAAGGTTCTAGAGTATATATAAACCTTCATAAAGATGGCAATGATGTTAATTTAGAAATAAAAAATATTTCAAAGGATAAATTAAATATTAGTGCAGAAGAATTAATGCAAAGGTTTGTAAGAGGAGATAAATCTAGATATACAGAAGGAAGCGGTTTAGGTCTTTCTATTGCAGAAAGTTTAACAGAACTTCAAGGAGGAAAGTTTAAGATTGATATAGATGGAGACTTGTTTAAAGTAGAGCTTAAGTGGAAATTAATATAATTTGAAATTTTATGTAAAATATGGTATAATATAGTTATGTAGCGAGTAGATATTTTCTCACTTTTTTGTGAGAAATACAACAACAAAAGGAGGAGTTTACAATGAAACGGACAGAAAAAATTAATATATTCATATCAGTTGTGTTAGGAATCGCGATAGTTTTTAGTGTAGCAGGTTGCATTATCGTAGAAAACGGTGTTCTTTTCATTGTTTTTTGGATTTTTGCAGTAATGGCTACTGTGGCATTTATAGTAAACATACTTTGCATGAAAGAAGAAAAAAATAACTAATTTTTTCTGGCATGGGACACAGCGTTTTACATTTGTGTCCTATGCTGTTACAATTCACAGTCTCAAATTTTTTCTATAGAATGTATATATATTAATATTGAATAAATTTCGAATGTGATTGGAGTGCTTGTAGCCTTTATTAATTTAAAACAAATGAGGAAGCGGGAATAGCGAGAGGCTCGTTTGTTTTAAATTTAGAAAGGCTAGAGCACGTATTGAGCCGAGAAATTTATTCAATATTAATATATATACATTCTTTTTAATAGTATCTTTAAGCTGTGAATTGTAACCCTATGCTATTTTTAATTAAAAAAATTTATGAAAAAGGTTTGACTTTTTAATATATTTAATAGATAATATATATGTAAAACAAAAAGATAAAAAATGAAATTACTAAGGAGGAAATATATATGTATTTATTCAATAGAATAACGGTAAATCCACAATTACCAAAAAGAATAGAAAAGTTAGGAGAAATATCAAATAATCTATGGTGGTCTTGGAACACAGAATTTTTAAGATTGTTCCAAAAAATTGACATGGATTTATGGGAGCAATGTTCAAAAAATCCTGTAAAATTTTTAAAACAAGTATCACAAGAAAGACTTGAAAAAGCATCAAAAGATATTACGTTTTTAAAAGAATATGACAAAGTAGCAGAAAATTTTCAAGATTACATGAGTAGTAAAAATACATGGTTTTCAAATAAATATCCTGGAAATAAAAAAGACTTAATAGCATATTTTTCAGCTGAATACGGACTAGATCAAACTATTCCTATTTATTCAGGAGGACTTGGAATATTATCAGGCGACCACTTAAAATCAGCAAGTGATTTAGGAATTCCACTTGTTGGTGTAGGATTATTATATAAAAATGGATATTTTAATCAAAAAATTAATGGATATGGACAACAGGAAACAGAATATAACAATATAGATTTATATGATTTACCAATTAATCCAGTAAAAGATGATAAAGGTGATGATTTAACAATATATGTTAAATTTCCAAAGAGAAGATTATATTTAAAAGTTTGGCAAGTAAATGTTGGAAGAGTAAAACTATATTTATTAGATTCTGATATACCTAAAAATAACGGAGAAGATAGAGATGTTACTTTAAGATTATATGGTGGAGACCAAGAAATGAGAATAAGACAAGAAATAGTTCTTGGTATGGCAGGAGTTAGTCTTCTTACAAAATATTTAGGATTAAAACCAACAATATATCATATGAATGAAGG
>CALXJV010000023.1 GCA_944388715.1 uncultured Clostridia bacterium | reverse complement strand
TGAACAACCTCAAACTCTAGTCCAATTATATAGGATTAAGTTTGAGGTTTCAATACGTCTTTTTGTTGACCGTTTACATTAAAAACGTATGACGTAGGAGCATTTATGCATACTTTATTAAAAAATATTAATAAATCTAGGGGATAATATTTCCCCTAGAAGGTATACATTTTATAAAATTAAACTGGAATTTTTATACATTTTGAAATTAGAAAAAAATTACAAGGGTGCAAAAACTTTTTGGTGTTCCATAAATTTCCAGTTGAGCAGCATAGATATTTTTTAAGCACATAAAAGAGAAGTAACTTCTTCATTCCATAGGTCACTTTCCCACTTAGATTTTAATGTTAAAATATATTGAGCACCTTCAACACTCCAACGCATTCCTGCTTGTTTGCATCTGCGTTGGAGTACTACTTTATTTCCACTTTCTATTGCTCCACTTCCTACAAAATATCCTTTTTCTTTATATTCTTTATAATCTATTTTATTTATATTATTTTTGACATATCCTAAAACATTTGGTACTCCGGCAGGTAGGTCGCTATAATCTTCTTTTTCCAGCATTTTTATGGCCTTATCTTTTTTATCTTCTTCTATATACGTCATTACTGTTTTTACCCATTTTATATATTTTTCTTTTTCTTCTCCATATTTATGCTTTGCAAATGTATATAAATTTTCTTCTAAATGAAATTTATCTAATATTTGTATTGCGTCTGGAAATATTTCTTTACAAGCTTTTCTTATCCATGTTGCTCCATCTGATATTATTACTACATTTTTTATCTTACAATATCCTGCCTTTATTGCTACATTTAACATGTATTTTTTGAATTCTTCTACACTTCCTACATATGCACTATATTCTTTCTTTGTTATTATATGGTTACCATCTGGTCGTTTTATCATATTCTTTGAGGTAAATGCTAAAACTAATTTGTTTTCTCTCCATGTGGATCCGGTTTTCGTCTTCTACTCTTGTATTTAAAGCTGCTCCATCAGTTAATATGTATAATGTTTCATCTTTCTTTTCAGTCTCCATCAACATTGGTAATTTATGCATATTTTCATATTTTTCTTCTGCTTCTTTTGTATCTTCTTCAAATACTTGTTTCCCAACATATTCTGCTACTTTACGTATGGTTTCAGCATTTGTATTTATCTCATACGTCTTCTCTAACATATATTTTGTTTCTTCAAATGATATTTGATTTTGAGCATAAAAAGCAAACTCCACCATCATTGCTTTTGTTATCTTAAATGGTAAGTTTGCTATCTTTAAATATTCATCTTTAGGTATTTCTGTTTTCTTCATTTGCCTGCTATACAATACTATTCTGTTAATCTCTAGTATTCCACCTAATGTTGTTATACTTATTTTTCTTGTTTTATGTTTTACTAAATTTTCATCCGTTTTAGTTTTTTTTTTCAATTTCTTTCTCTTCATCTATTGCATTAATTAATTCTTCTGTGGTTTCCTTAAATATTTCTTGACTTGCTTTTTGTATATCTACTAAATCCTTTTCTATTACATCTATTGGATAATATTCCCCATCTGATTTTTCATCCATATTTTTCACATATTCTTTTGCTTTTTGTGTTAATCTTTCTATTAATTTTTCTTCTATTTCTTTTTTATTTCTTATCATATGTATCACTCTTTCCTTTTTTACATATGATACATTATTTTTTTATTTTTTTCAACTGGAAATTTATGGAACACCGAAAAATTTTTGCACCCAAATTACAAAATTCGCTTGACATTTACATATGTTTTAAAGGAGATTACTTCTTTTTTCAAGTATTTTTATACCTTTATCTATTTATATTTTTATTTTTAATATCTTTTTAGGGCTTTTGTTAGAGTTTACTTTCCTTCTTCTCTCTTTGCGTTTGGATGCTATCTTCTTGTTTTAGGACCACGCGCTAGCGTTTAGTACATCTCTTTTAACACTCAGCATGACCTAATATAAAGCTGGGCGAAAACCTATATCGATGTCGCTGCCGGAAGTTCTATTGTTGTCGCGATTAGAAGCTGGACTGCGAGAGTCAACATCGTTGTAATTGCCTCCTCTATTGGCACACGGAAGGTCGGTATCAGTGCTCTTTTCTAAAGTCCATTCCCATACATTTCCGGCTAAATCATATATATTCATTTTACTATTCCTCTTTGTTGCTCCTGTTGTTAATAATACACTTGATTCTGGTTTTTGATATGTTCCATTTACTGTCGTGTAATTTGCTCCATAATCTGTTGAATATTTTCCTCTAGTAATATTAAATGCTACATTACTATAATTTCCCCATGAACTTGAATTTACTTTTAAATCATTTTCTGATACTCCACTTTCTTCTAAATATGCTAACACTAAATCCCATTGTATTCCAAACATTAAACTACTTGTCTTTCCTCCTACTGCTAAACTCTCTGATAATTCTTGTGCTTGACTACATCTTACCCAATTATATACATACTTATCTTGTTGTATTACTGGTGTTTCATCTATTGGATGTTCTGTACTATAATCTGTTCCATAATTTCTGTAAGTATCTTCACCAATTCCAACTTCATATTTTCCTATATAAAATCCTCCATTTTCATATACACTTTTCAACATTGCATTTTTATGGCTATTATATTCTTCTGGACTTACAAATCCATGCTGTGCTTCTGAATACCATTCATCTGTATATCCACTTTTTCTATATTTACTTGCATAATTTTGCATTATCTTTTCTATATTTATATAGTCTTTTGAACTTGTTGGCTTTGTTGCACCATTTGTATAATATTCTTCATTATCATAAATACTTCTTGGTACTTCTATCCATACCCATTCATTTCCGTTTTTATCTATTATAACTAATCCATCTTTCAATGTGTTTTCGCCTTCTACTTGAGATACTGCTGTTTCTGCTGGAATTTTTATTGTTTTTTCTTCTCCTGTGCTTTTATCAGTATATGTTGTATCTTCCAGATTCATTGCTGCTTCTAATGCTGTTAATCTTCTTAATTCATCTTCTTTTGCCTCTTCTGTTTCTGTTTTTGCTTCATTTGCCCTTGTTAATATTCCATTATCTCCTGTTAGTGTTGCTATGCTTACTGCTGTAAGTATTAGCAAAACAATTATAGTTATTACTAAAGCTATTAAAGTTATACCATTACTAGTATTGTTTGTCAACTTAAATTTTATCATAATACTACTCTTCCTTTCTTTTATTTCTTTTGTTTATTTCCTATCTTTTTTATTTTTTAATCTGTATTTATTAATTCATTTTTTGCTTATATTTTTATTGTATTTTGCTTTTTACAATAATATATTTACATTTTTTAGTTTATGTCAAATATATTCTTTCTACTTTTGTAAATAGTATTTACTTTTTTATACTTTTTATTCTAATAATGATATTCTTTTTTCAATGTTCTCTCCTATTTACAAAAATAGATTTTTGACATTTTCATTTTACATGTTTCACTGAATTAAGTCAATATATTATAGTAAAATATTTCTTCACAGTTTCTTTAGTTAAGATACTCTAAGAAAAAAATAAATAACTAAAATCTTTTTTTAAACGCATATTTTCTAGTATTTAGGGATTTATTACCTAATTAATTTTTTTATTTTTTACAATATTTTTTTGGAAATTCAGATTTAAATTTTCTGATTTTTTTGTTGACTTTAATATATTTTATTGATAAAATTTAGGTAGGAAAAAATTTCTTAGAGTATCTTACTTAATGATTAAGAGATTTAATTTTAGTTTCATTTTATTTTCTAATATATAAGAACAATAGCGAGCTTTCTTAAACATTTTTTCTGTTCATAACATTTCGAAGCCCGCGTCATTGTTCGGTGCCAAATTTTACGTTAATAAAATTTATGTACAAGCATTTTAATTATAGAAATGCAATTTCTTATATTTAAATAAAAGTTGAATTTGTATAAAATTCAACTTTTATTTTTTATTAATATACTTCCATTTTTACTTCTTTGCCTTTGAAAGCATAAACCATTTTTGTTATATTTTTAAATCCTCTTTCACGTAAATTATTTTCATATCCTTTTTCTTCTATTTGTTTTTTGGCATTTTCTATTGTTTCTTCTATTGTTTTCTCTTTATTTTCTTTATATACTTTAAATTCCATTATAAAACTATTTCCATTTTTATCTTTTGGCTCTAACATTATGTCATATCTTCCCATTCCTGATTCTCTATTTGAATTTACATAGTAACTATCTTTTAGCCCTACTAACATTCCTAATACAAATGCATGATAAAAGTTTTCTGCTGTATTTTCTCCTACATCCATATAACTGAACATTTGCTTTACTAATATTTTAAATTTTTCTTCATATTCTTCTAAATTTAATGTTACTAAATCTTTTAGTATACTTCTTAAATCATTTCCTATTACTTTATCTTTAAACCAATTATCTATTATTTCTTCAAATAATAATTTGATCTCATAATTGGGTAGTTCTACTTTATATATTTTACTTGGTAAGTCTACTACTTCTACTACTTTTAAATATCCTGTTCCTAGCATTAGTCCCCAGATATTGTCTTCATTATTTTCTATCCCCACTATTACTGTTTCTAAATTTATTGGAACCTCTATTACTTCTCCTTTTAATAATCTTTCTATTTTCTCTTTTACTGTTGTTGAATTTTTTAATATTAGCTTTATCAAGTCATTTGAACTTGTATTTACCCAATATTGTTTTAATTGCTTGTCTGTTAAATAATTTAATATGCTCCATGGATTATATATTCCTTCTACATTTCCTATTTTATATCCATCATACCATTTCTTTATTTCTTCTTTTTCATCTTCTATCTTGAAATCTTCTATTACTTTATCTATTTCTTCTTCTGTTATTCCAAAATCATCTGCAAATTCGTTATCTAATACTGTAAAAACTTTAAAATTATTTGCTCCACTAAATATACTTTCTTTGGCTACTCTTGATACTCCTGTTAAGACTGTTTTTTCTAAATATGGATTATCTTTAAATGTCATTCCATAAAATATCTTAAAAAACTTTATTGCTTCTTCATAATATCCTTCTACATATGCACTTTGTAATGGTACATCATATTCATCTATTAATAATATTACTGGTTTATTATAGTATTGATACATTATTTTTGATAACATCTTTAACACATTTATTAACTCTATGTCTGTAATATTAGCTGATAAGATTTTATTGAATATATTCCTTTCTCCTTCTGCCATTTCTCCTTCTAATAAGTTTCTATGTTCGTAAAATAATTCCATCATTATTGTTTTTAATTGCATTACCATCATTTCATAATTCATTAGTCCTGCATCTTTTAATGTTAAATATATTACTGGATATGCTCCTAATTTTGAAGTATATTTTTCCTCTTGTGACATTATCTTCAATCCTTTAAACAATTCTTGACTGTCTTTTGCTCTACAGTCGAAATAGTATTTTAGCATGCTCATATTTAATGTTTTTCCAAATCTACGTGGTCTTGTTACTAATATTACTTCACTTTTATTGTCTATTATATCTTTTATGTACATTGTTTTATCTATGTAATAATAGTCGTTTACTCTCATTTTTTTAAAATCACTTGTTCCGATTCCTATTCCTGTCATTTTATTCACCTCTCTTTGGTTAGTTTAAATTTATCACATATCCTTATCAAAAGCAATATTTTATAATTCTCTATAGCAAGAAAATTTTTGATAATATTTATGAATAGTTTAAAATTCTTCCTTTTAAAATTTCTCTCCTATGTTCGTTATTAAGATTTTATATATAAATACATATTTTGTCAATGTGTTTAATGTCCAATTGGGGACGTTTCTGTTTGGACATTTTTTTAACCAATTTATAAAATGTCCAAAACAGAAACGTCCCCAATTGGACAAAATTTAATTTTCATCATCTAATGGCCCAAATAATTCATCAAATTTAGCTTCTAATTCTTTTTGTAAATCATACATATCATCTTCATCATCATCTATAACTGGTTCTGATGGTAATATTGGAGCTTCGTTCGAATCACTTACTGATGTATTATTTTTCTGTGGTTTTGGTTGTTCTTCTTTTTTATCTGTATCTTTTTTATTTGTCTCTTCTTTTTTGTCATCTGCAGTTATATCATCAAATAAATCATCTAATGATTCTACTTTTAGGTTATCTACTTTTTCCTTTTCTTCACTTTCTGGCACATAAGGATTATATGGATTATATTTTCTCCATGCTCCTCTTTCTATTTCGCCTATATCATTATGGCTTATTTCAAGTTGTTTCATTTCTTTTGCCATTGGATGTTTGAAATAGTAGAATTTCTGTGCTTTTACTGGTTTTATTCCTTTTTCATATATAATACATAAATCATTATCCATTCTTCGTAATTCGTCAGGTGTCATTAGGGCTCTTGCCATTACTTGGTCTGATACACTTTTTCCTGTTTTCCAGTTTTGTCTGTCTCTATTAATTGATACACTGTCTCTTTCTATTGTCTTTTCACCTAATGCTTTTGAGAAATATTCTACTGTTTTATATGAGTTACTTCCTAAAAATACATGTGTATCACAGTTACCCATTATTGTTTCATATGATTTTTCATATACGGCTTCCAATTGGTCTATATTTTGTAATATAACACTGAATGATATTTTTCTACTTCTAGATGTAGATATTTTTTTGTCAAAATCTGGTATTTTTCCTATATTAGCAAACTCGTCTAGTATAAAGAATGTCTGCTGTTTTAATGCTCCTCCGTTTTGGTCAGCATAGTCATATAATTGTTGTATCATTTGAGCAAAGAATATTGTTAGTAAGAAGTCATATGCTGTATGCGTATCTGAAGATATAACATATACTGCTGTTTTTTCATTTCCTATTTCTTCAAAATTAATTGTATCTGTAGATGTTAGTTCTGCTATTTCTTTTGAATCAAATTTACCTAATTTTGATTGCAATGAACTCAATATAGAACCATATGTCTTTTCTGGTGCTATTTCAATAGATTTGTAATTCATTCTTGCTGGGTGGTCATATGGTAATTGACTCATTAGTTCTGTAAGAAGGTTGCTTCCTCCATTGTTATTTGCTGCTCTTACTAATTCCGCACAACTTGCTAAGTTTTGCTCTTCTTCTGGTCTTGTTGCCAATAAGTAATATATTAAAGCTTTTAATAGCATTTCTGCCATATCATCCCAATATGGATCATTACTTCCACTTTCTGATTTTTGTCCTTTTACTATTGTGTTTGCTATTACATCGACATCTAGTCCTGATGAAATGTGCATTAATGGATTATATCCATCACTGTATTCTGGTCTTACAAGGTTTAATACTTTGATTTTATATCCATGTGCTTTTAAATATCCTGCTGTTCTGTCATATAATTCTCCCTTAGGATCTGTGAAAACATATGACCCTAACATTTGATATGCATTTGGTATTGAATATGATGCAGATTTACCAGATCCAGATCCGTCCAACTACTAATACGTTTACATTTCCTCTTTTATTTACTGGTAAATAGTTATTTTCTGCTAGTATTATTCCTTTATTTTTACTTAATATTTGATATTGTTCTCCTCTTTGGCTCCAATCACTAGATCCATGTTCTATATCTGAAAATTCATTTTTTGGTGCTGATCTTACAAAACCTATAAAGAAAAAGACTGAGTATATAATAGTTACTACTATTAAAGTAGAGAAATATGTTCCTCCTGCTCCTTCTGAAAATACACTTCCAAGTGTTCCAAATGGGTTCGTTATTGACGTTCCAAATGTTTCTATAAATACTTGTAAATCAAATTGCCCACTCGCATTTGCTTGATACGAACTATGGGCTATAGGCGTAACAAATACTATGGCTATAAATATCCATAGTATTGCAAATATTATAAAATTAGTTCTATTTCTTCTGATTGCACCTTCTATTTTATAGTTCAATATAATCACCTACTCTTTTGTTTATCTGCTTTGTTCATCTTTGTTGTCATTTGATTTTTCGATTTTATGTTTGTTATTTATTTCTTGTATTTTTTTAACTGTTTGTTTTTCTTGTGATAATTTTCCTGCTTTTACTGTAGTTTGCCCTTCTGTTCTTGTTATTTCTAAATTATCATCAAGAGTAATTTTAACATCTTTAGCTGTGGCATCTATTACAGGTTGGTTTAAATCTGTTACCTCTGATTGACCACTTGCAATATCGTCTAATTCTTTTTTAGACTTATTTCCTTCTAATTCAATAACTTTTTGAACAAAATAACAAACACATAATTCTTTTTTACCCTCCAAGTTTGATTTCCTCACTGGACTATTCATTTAAACTTTCCTCCCTTAATCCTCTTTTTTGTCCCTGATTTCAAAGGCAAAATAAGGTTTATTTGGTTTCAACTTACATTTTCCTTTTACTTCATTTGTTTCCTCGTCAAAATAAAGCATAGGCTTTACTTCTTCTGTAGTTTCTGGGTCTATTACACAAATTGGTCTCTTCAAATTTGGCGTATACTTAAAGTCTTTTATTTCAGTTTCTTTTTCTGAATATATACTGTTAAACTTTAAAGGCATTGGTTTTTTACTGATCGAAACTTTATTTCCCTCCAAAATAGCGGTATTAACAACAACTCTATCTTTTCCAAAAGATAATATTACTAATTCATCTTGGTCAACTGACGGAAAATCCACATAAAAAGTCTTTCTAATTGCATCTCCTCTTATTTCGTCTGTTGAATCTAATCTCTCTAGAACATATTTAGGGCATTCTTTTAGTAATTCTTTTGGAGTTTTTAAGATTTGATAGATTACTGTACTTACTCCCTTTGGATCAGTAATACTAAAGCTCTTTCCTTCCCATGTCTCCATTTTTTTCCCTCCGTTTCTATGTTTTTTAATCCATAGTTTGTCCTTTGTTTTTTTACTTTATTTAGATTATCTCTTTATATGATTTCCGTATGAAATGGAAATCACACGCTCACTTTATATTTTACATGAAAATACATATTTTGTCAACATAGATTATGTAAATTTATTTACAACCAGAAAAAAACGATGATTTTTTTCTTTGTCCTCAAAATCATCGTTTTTGTTATGCTCTAGGATCAAATGTTGATACTTTGTTTAGTTCTTCAAATATTTTCTTTTCTTCGTCAGTTAATTTCTTAGGTACCATTATTTTTACCTCTGCAATTAAGTCTCCCCTTGAGCCTTTTCCGTCTTTATATCCTTTACCAGGTATTCTAATTTTTTCTCCACTTTGTATTCCTTGAGGAATATATACTTTTGTTTCTTCGTCTATTGATTTTATATTAACTCTTGTCCCTAGGGCTGCTTCCCATGGTGTTATTAATAAGTCTGTATAAATATCACATCCTTGAAGTTTGAACTTTTTGTCATCTTTTATATTTATTTTTATGAATAAATCTCCGTTTTTAGCTCCATTTATTCCTGGTTTTCCTTGGCCTATTAGTCTTATTTTTTCTCCGTCCCTTATTCCTTGTGGGATTGTTACTGTAAAGGTTTTCATTTTGCCTTCTATTGTTCTTAATGATATTTTTTTGTCTAGTCCATAAAATGCTTCATATATTGTTGAGTTTATCTCTGTCTCTACATTTTCTCCTCTTAAAGGTTCTTTATCCTTGTTTGTTTTTTCTTCATGTTTTTGTTTGATATTTCCAAAGAACATTTTTACTATGGAGTCTTTTCCTTTAATATTGAATTTTCTATTTAACATATTATATGAATTCCATGTCCTGTCATATCTTCTTTTTAAGTTTGGTGTAGATAATATTCTATATGCTTCATTTATATCTTTTATTCTTTCTTCTGCTAAACTATCCCCTACATTTACATCTGGATGATATTTTTTAGCTGCATTTCTATATGCTACTTTTATTTCATCAATAGAAACTCTGCTGGTTTCTAGCCCCAAAATTTTATAATAATCTTTGTAAACCATTTGACATCCTCCCCAATAATCAGGTGTTTCTATTATATCACAAAAAATAAAAAAATCTATACTTTTATCAAAATTTCATCTTATATGTTGTTAATAGTTGTTACTACCTACAGTTAAATCTATGAAAGCCCAAAGTTATATTATAACTTTGGGCTATATAACTTTCTAGGCTTTGAATTGTAACTAATACTTACAATGAAATAGCTAATTCTATTAATTTATCTAATAAATCACTATATTTTATTCCTACTTGTTCAAACAATTTTGGATACATACTTATTTTTGTAAAGCCTGGTAATGTATTTATCTCATTTATATAAATTTTATTAGTATCTTTTTCTACAAAGAAATCAACTCTAGATAATCCTTTACCATCTATTGCTTTAAAAGCTTTTACAGCTAATTTTCTAATTTCTTCTGAAACTTTTTCATCCAAATTAGCAGGAATTAAAGTCTTTGAATTTTCATCCTCATATTTTGCATCATAACTGTAAAATTCTTCTGCTGGCTTAATTTCCCCAACACAAGATGCTACTACTTTTTCATTCCCTAGTACTGCACATTCTACTTCTTGACCATTTATTCCCTCTTCTATTAATATTTTACTATCAAACTGACTTGCATATTTTATATGTTCTTTCAAATCTTCTTTATTTTTCGCTTTATTTATCCCTACACTTGAACCTGAATTAGATGGTTTTGTAAATACTGGAAACCCTAATTTATTTTCAACCATATCAGCAATTTCATCTAATGTTATATCTTTTTCATTAAATTCTTCATCTACATATATGTATTTATATTTGTAATTTTTCAAATATATGTATCGTGCTTGATTGATATTTGCTCTGTTAAAAATTATTTTTGTATATACTTTATCCATACCCACACTTGATGCTAACACACCACAACCAACATATGGCTTTTTTGTCATCTCAAATAAACCTTGAATTGTACCATCTTCTCCAAAAGCTCCATGTAATACAGGAAATATCACATCTAAGTCTTGCAAATATCTTATTATATTTTCTATTTTTTCAGTATTACTTAAATTTTGGTCTATTTCAATGTTATCTAGTTTTTTGTATTTATACCAATCTCCTTCTTTTGTTATATAAATTGGATAAATTTCATATTTGTCTTTATTTAGATTTTGTAAAATTGAATTTGCAGACATTACAGAAACTTCATTTTCCGTTGACATTCCGCCAAAAATTAATCCTAATTTAGTTTTCAATTTAATCCCTCCTTGTAAATCTTCTCCAATATTCAGTTACGTTTTTTAGTTTATAATATAGATTAAAAATAACCTAATTCTATACTCTATTATTTTAGTTTATTAACATGTTATGTATTTGTTCACATGTAAAATTTGTATGCAATGTGTTTTATATATTAGGAAATACAATTTACGACCTGGACCTTTTTGTATTTTATATATTAAAAATACAATTTATGACCTGGCCCATATTGTCGGTTTGAATTGTTGTTAGATTATTTGTTTTATTTTTTCTGCTATTTCAAAAAACTTCATTCCATTTGATGCTTTAAATAAAATAACATCATTTGGTTCTACAATTTGTTTGATTAACTCCACAATATCCTCTTTATTTTCTAAATAATATATATTATCTTTATTCATTCCTTGTTCTTTAGCTCTTTGAACTATGTATTTTGAGTTTTCTCCATTACATATAAGAATATCTATATTATTTTTGCAAACAACTTCTCCCATCTTTTCATGCAATTCTTTAGCAAATTCTCCTGTTTCTAAAACGTCTCCTAATACTGCTATTCTTCTATTTGCTTTCATTGTGTTCATATATTCTAAAGTAGCTTTTACTGATTCTACACTAGAATTGTATGCATCATTTATAATTTTAATTCCGCTTTCCAACTCTGTTACTTCCATACGATTTTTGGTAAGTTCAAAAGTTTCTATTCCATTTTTTATATCTTCATTTTTTACTCCAATTTTTTCTCCTACAGATATTGCACATAAACTATTTAATATAAAGTGCTCTCCTCCTACGGGAATCTTTATTTTTTCTTCATTTATATTTTTATCTGTATTTTCATTTTTACTCTCATCTATATGTTTATTTATAATTTTTTCTGCACTTTCGTTTCTATTTTCATTTATACTTTTATCTGTGTAAAAATTACTATTATCTCTTTCTGACATTTCTTCACTTTTTTTAGATAAATGAACTTTAAATTCACTATATTCTTCTTGTAAATTAATATCTTCTGCCATAATATCACTTTTGTTTTTAATTCCGTATGTTTTTATATTGTATTTATCTTTATTTTCTTCATACCATTTATGTAATAAATCATTATCATTATTAATTATTATATATGGATTTTGTATTCCATCTAATATTTCTAATTTTGCCTTTAAAATATTCTCTCTAGACCCTAAATTCCCTATATGTGAAGTCCCTATATTTGTTATTATACATATATTAGGCTTAGCAATTTCTGAAAGTAAATGTATCTCTCCAAAATGATTCATTCCCATTTCTAGCACCATTGCTTCTATATCATTTTCTGCATTTAAAATCGTAAAAGGTAAACCTATATTATTATTGTTATTTCCTTTTGTTTTTAATGTTTTGTATTTTTGTGATACCACATTTGCAACTATATCTTTTGTACTTGTTTTACCAACACTGCCTGTAATAGCTATAACTGGTATATCATACATATCTCTTTTGTAACTAGCAATTTTGTATAATGCTTGTAATGTATCTTCTACCTTTATTATTACTTTATCTTTGTATTTTTCTATGTCTTCTTTAGAAAACTCTATATCTTGAATAATAACTCCTAAAGCTCCACTATCTAGAGCTTTACCCCAAAATAAATTACCATCAAAATTTTCTCCTTTAATTCCTATGTATATATCACCTTTTTCAATGGTTCTAGTATCTTTTGAAAATTTTTTGCATACTGTGCTTTCATTACCACTTATCAAAGTCCCTTTTGTAATTTCTATTATATCTTTTGTTGTTATATTTTTATCTGTTTCTTTGTTTACTTTTATACTTTCCATAGTTTCACCTCTTTTTTCGTTTTATAAATTATATGACTAATTTTATTTTTTTGCAACAAAGATTAAGGGACGCTCTTGGAAAGAAGGGATTTATGGGACGGTCCTTGAATCCCTTCTTTTCAAGAGCGTCCCTTAATCCCTGTTCAAAATTTTTACTTTGGATTCATTTGACACGTCCCTATTGTACTGATCTGTTTGCTATTTCTATTGCTTTTTTTACAATGTTTCCGCAATCTTTAGAAGAAACATTTCCCCAGCTTCCTCCGTCTTGTTTTACTTGCTCATATACTCCTAATTCTCTTGCTATTTCTTCTCTTAAATTTTCAGAAATTAATTTACTATTTCTAGACATAATTTCCTCCTAAAAAATTAGATTATAAAATTGTGTATACAACTTTACATTAATATTATTCTCTTTTTTATTTGAAATTATTTTAGTAAATTTTTTTATTTTTTCCTATTTTTGTTTTTAATTTAATTGTGATCACTAAATTAAAGTAATACTATTGTTTATATTTAACAAGTTTTTAGTCATAAGAATTTTTTTACAATATTTCTTCTACCTGCCTTTGTATTTCAAACGCTTTTATTAAATTATCTAATATATCTTCTGCTTCACTTTCTTCATTTATATAAAAATCTAATTTATATTTTTCTGTAAATAAATTTATAGACGATGTTACTTCTCTTTTAAATCCTTTAATTGTCGTTTCTTCATTTGTTGTATCTATTCTAGAAAAGTTGAATTTTAATATGTGATATTTATTTTTTAGTTTTGTAGGTTTTTTTCCTATTGCATTTTGGATACTTTTAATTTTTAATTTTGACCACGCACTAGCATTTATTACGATATAGAGATTTTCACCAAAAAAGTTCAAGTAATTTTTTAACTTACCTGAACTTTTAATTTTCTTACTATCATAAATAATTCTACTTAAATAAGCATAAGTATATGAACTGTAACTAACTTTCTTATTGTATTCCCATTATTGCATTATTTACAGATAGTATTAATGAAGATAATATTATTATATTAACTACCAAATATGCAATAATAACAATTACATAAATCACTGCTGCTAAAGTGTTTGTTCCGCCTTTTTCTCTCACTGTATCCAATAATTGGTCTTCTGACATATTTCCTGATGCCATTATCTTATTTAATTTTCTTTTAACATCCCATAAATATAATTTATTAGCAGTAAATAAATATATAAAGAACATTACAAGAGATGCTGCTTCAAAATTAATAGCTGATGCAATTGCTCCAACAATATATGTAAGAACTAAAAATGCAAATCCTAATAAATATGATTTTCTATAGAAGAACCAAACTGGCCCTATAAGTTGACCTGAAACAGCTGCTGCCCAATTGACATTTCCGTCAATAATTTCTTGTGCATTTTTGCCTATATATTCTGATACCAATTTATCATTCATTATTTCTCCCCCCTTTTATTTCATCTTTTGTATTATAATATAAATTATAATCTTTTACCAAGAGCCTCCGCCTCCACCGCCAGAGCCTCCACCTGAAGATCCGCCCCCAGAACCGCCTGAACTTGATGGGCTAGATGACATTGCATTAGATATTGATGAATATGTTGTATTCATAAAATTATTAAAAGAATGTACACTAAAAGTTGTATAACCATAATACCAATGCGGTGCTTCTAGAGCAATATCTTCAAATTTTTCCATCCATTTTTTAGAAACTCCTAAAGCATAAGTATATGGTAAAATATTGTAAAAATATTCTGGGTCTTCCATTACTAATTTTTCTAATTTAGGTTTTTCTGCTATTTCCAAAAAGTTTTTAAATCCCTGTATTCTACCTAACATCTCTATTCCGTATTTAGTTCTCTTTTTGATAATTGCCAAAAACAATATAAGTATTACCATACAAGTACTATATATCAAAAATTCTATCAATAAACCTATACTGAATGCTCCATCTGTGTATAACATACAGAAAAATCCAGTAATAACAAAAATCATAGAACTTATTATAACTCTTCCAACATTTGGTCTATTATTATACAATATAATTAAAGGTCCAATTAAGCAAAATAGTAAAAAAATAATTACGGTAGCATCTCCAATTTTTATGATAGAAAATCCATCCATTATCATAAACATCAAGACAATCATAATAAGTATAATTCCTCTTTTGCCTAATGAATTTTTCTCATATATTTTTTCTTTATTTTCTTTTCTATTTATATTTTTTCTTATTTTATTTAAAGTTAGATAGAATTTATCATATAAATCGTTTCTTGTTACTTCATCTTTTGGTTTTACATTATTAAATAACCCATTAAAGAAAATTCTTTCATCTTCATTATCTCCATCATATTCTTTTACTTTTATAATTTTAAAATTTTTAGATTTAAAAACTTTTAACGTTTTTTCTTCATATTCTTCAATTCTTAAATAACCTTTGTTAGCCAAGTATATTAATAATGATATAACATCTTCTTGTTCTGAGTGTCCTTTATATATAAAGGCAACATCTGCACTGTTTAATCCATCAGGGGGATAAAATTCCACAGTATTTACAACCATTTCATCTTTTCCATACTTTTTCCAAATAAAATAAGCAATAGCAACAAAACTAATAGAAATAGCTATTTTTAATAATATCATATAATCAAAATTATTACTTGCACCAACAAAATATCCTTCTGGTAGTGTAAGCCTAACAGTTAATGCTTGTCCAGAATAGATTGTGGAATTTACTGCCCCTTCTATTGTATTTCCTATTACATCATAAGTTACATCTGAACTATCTACAGTACTCTTATATCCTTTTGAAAATCCTAATTTTGTTTCATCAAAGCTTTTTGGCATTGTAATAGTAAATTTAACATTTTTTATATTTGCATCCCATTCTGTTCCTATTAGATTAAAATATAATTCATCTGCATCTTTTAGTGGATCTTTACCAATATCATATGTATATGTAATAGTATATTCATTTAAACCTCTTACTGTTTCACTAGCGTTTCCTATTTTTATTACTTTATATCCTCTTTCATTATATGCTTTAAATTCGTTATCTACACTTATATTGGTAATTTCAGCTCTATTATTTGATTTTGTTCCATCTAATCTTTCTACTGTATTTTTTAATGGTATTTTTCTAAATATACCATGTTGGCCATATCCTGTAAAATTAACTAAGATTTTTTCTGTTATATCAAATGTATTATTTTCATTTACTTTCATATCTATATCATATGATTCTATTGTATAATTGCCTTCACTACTAATAGCAAATATATTGCTTGGTATTAATATTATCAATAGTAAAATTAAAATACCTATCTTCATTATCTTATATTTCATTTATATTTCCACCTTTACATTATCCTTTTCATTTGTATCTGCTTCAAACATCTTTGCAATTTTAAAGTTAAATATTTTTGCAATTATATTACTTGGAAACATTTCTATTTTAGTATTTAAATTTCTGACAATTGCATTATAGTATTTTCTTGAATTAGCAATTTCATCTTCTATTTTTGATAGTTGGTTTGATAAGTCAGAAAAGTTTTGACTTGCTTTTAGATTTGGATAATTTTCTGCAATAACCATTATATTTGATAGACCTGTTGCTAATTGTTGGTTTGTGTCTATTTTGTCTGTTACTGACATTTTATCATAAGATAAATTTCTTAATTTTACTACTTTTTCAATTACACTACTTTCATGTTCTGCATAACCTTTTACCACTTCTACTAAATTTGGTATTAAATCCCAACGCTTTTTTAAATAAACATCCATTGTAGCAAAAGCTTCTTTTACCATATTATTTAGTTTCACAAAACTATTATATTGTACTAATACATATATAATTATTAAAGCGATTATTGCAATTATAATATATAATAACATTTCACATACACCCTCTTTTATATCATCTAATTTTAGAATACACTTTTTTCAAAAATAAATCAAGCTTTTTTGACATTTTTCGATACATAAACAATTTTTTCCTTTATTTTTTTACATTTTCCTATACTATTTTCCTACTTATTGTGATATAATGATTAAGATATATTTCAAAAGGAGATTCATATGAGCGTAAAAGATTTGGAATTAAACAACCAACTTAATATAGAAAACACAGATGTTGCCAAATTGAATAATAATGAAAAATTAAATAAAAAAAGAGAATTCCATCCTGTTGAAAATTATAATCCAACAGAAAACAAAAGTATATCTGGTAAAGCTTTTAAAATTTTTGGCATTTCATTATGTGCATTTATTGTTTTACTATTAATCGCCTATTTTGTTTTTACGTTTTTAAATGCTAATAATGAAAACATCGTTTCTGGCGTTTTTATTAAAGGTGTAGATGTTTCTGGTTTGTCAGTTGAAGAAGCCACAGATAAAATGAAAAATTATATTGTTGAAAACACACCAGAAAATATTACTCTAGTACATAATGATTATGAAACCAGTATCCCAATATCTGCACTTAGTGTCAAATTTGATGTTAATTCTGCTGTTGAACAAGCATATGATATTGGTAAAAATAGTAATATATTTGATAATAGTTTTAATGCTTTAAAAACTTTAATTTCTCATACAGATATAGAACTTGATGCAACTTTAGATGAAGAACAACTAAAAACTGCTCTAAATGATATTTCTACTAAGTTGCCAGACACAGTTAAAGAGAGTGCATATTATATTGAAGGAAATGATTTAATAATAACAAATGGTTCTGAAGGTAATGTTGTAAATGTAGACCAAATGTGTACATATATAAAAAATGGAATTTTCAATTTTACTTTAAAAGATAGGTCTTTAGATATTGCAACTGTATCTAAGCAACCTTCTGCAATCAATATAGATAAAATTTATGAAGAAATTCACAAAGAACCAGTTGATGCTTATTTTACACAAAATCCATATGCTGTATATCCTTCTGAAAATGGTTTAGATTTTGCAATAACTTTAGATGAAGCAAAAGATATGTTATCAGAAGAGAAATCAGAATATGTAATACCTTTACAAACATTATATCCAAATGTAACTACTAATATGATTGGTGCAGAAGCCTTTCCAGATTTACTATCAACTTATTCTACAAAATATTCTACAAGAGACACTGATAGGACAACAAATTTACAATTGGCTTCCTCAAAAATTAATGGAACAGTTTTAATGCCTGGAGAGACATTCTCATACAATCAAGTCGTTGGAGAAAGAACTATATCAGCAGGATATAAAGAAGCACCTATATACGTGAGCGGAGAAGTTGTAGACGGCTTGGGAGGCGGAATTTGCCAGATAACATCTACTTTATATAATGCTGTATTATATGCTAACCTAGAGATTGTGGAAAGGAGTAATCATCAATTTGTGCCTTCATATGTTACAGCAAGCCGTGACGCTACTGTTGTATATGGCTCTATAGATTTTAAATTTAAAAATAACAGGAATTATCCTATCAAAATACAATGCTCAGTTTCTGGGGGTATTGCTAGATTTAATATATATGGTTTAAGAACTGATAATGAGTATGAAGTAGAAATTTCATCACGTGTTACAGGAAGTACAGCTGATTCAACATATTCAGAAGCTTATAGAATACTAAAACAAAATGGCCAAGTTGTAAGTAGTGAATTGTTATCAAAAGATACATATAAGAGACATTAAGCTTAAGTCGCTAATGTCTCTTTTATTACATAAAAATTCTATTTCTTATAAAACACCTAGAATATTTCATTCTAATTTTTTTCATTTTCCACTTTTTATACATCTTAATTAATTGAAATATAATTAAATTATTGCTTTTTACATTTTTTTATTTTGGCTCATTTTTTAAGTTATTTATTTCTTCTTCTGTTAGACCTGTTGATTTTTTTATAATTTCAATTGATATATTATTTTCTAATAGTTTTTTTGCAATTTCTTTCTTAGCATCCTCTAGTCCTTTTCTTCTAGCTTCATACATTTCTGTATTATAAACTAATCTACTTCTTTCCCTTATTTCATATATTTCTCTTTCTTTTTCATCTGCACTCATTTCCTCCAATTGTTCTATTGCTTCTTTGATTTCTCCTTCTTCTTTTTTACACTTTTTCATCATTTCTTCATCTCCCCCTATTACCAACAACCATTTTTCTAATAAATCCCCCGTTCTTGGTTTGTTTTCTTTGAATTTTGTTAACTCTATTATGTAGTAACTTATCATATCTGTTAAATATTCATCTTCTTTTTCATATCCCATATTTGCATATCTTTTTTCTTGTGTTTTTTCAAATTTTAATTTTGCTATACTTAAATATGCATTTCTTTTTAATATATTATCTGTTGTTATACATATTACTATTGTATTTTTTGCATCTGGATATTTTTCTGATACTTTTATATCTCCTGCCACTAATTTTGAACTGTATACTACTAATCTTTTATCTATTGCTGTTGTATTTCCTACCTGCATTTCAATATCTAATATAATATTTTCATTTATAACTGCTTTTATATCTAGTATACTTAGTTTTTCTTTTATTGACTCTTTTGGAATTTCTGAGTTTTTTATTTCAATTTTTTGTATTTTTATCTCTAATATTGCCTCTAATAGGCTTTTTAATATTCTTTCATTCCCTCCTTTCCCAAAAATTCTCTTAAATACATAATCATTTGATAATGGTAATATATTTACCTTATTTGCTTCTTCATTATTTTTCATTTTTCCTTCTCCTTTCATTTTAATAAATTTTGTTTCCTTTTTCAAGCTCTTTCATTGGTAAATTTTATTTATAATATATGGGAATATTAAGAATTAAAATTGATAAATTAAATTTTTTATAGTTAGAAATTTTTTTATTATCTTTATAACATACGGCAGACTACGTCCGCAACCTAAATTCATATAAAAAAAGCAAACCTCTTTAAATTAGCTTGCTAAC